>JANLRV010000256.1:0-44972 GCA_031361905.1 Actinomycetes bacterium | reverse complement strand
GGGCTCGCTGCCGAGCTCGTCGAGGTGGCGCTCGCGGGCGAGCGCCCCGGCTGGTACCGCGAGCTGCACCCGTTCGCCACGGTCCCGTGCCTCGTCGACGGCGAGCTCGTGATCACCGAATCGAACGCGGCGCTGCGCCATCTCGCACGCCGCGACGGCCGCGACGACCTGTACCCGGCGGATCCGGCGCTCGCCGCGCGCGTCGACGCGCTGATGGACGCCCTCAGCCTGCAGCTGCGGCCGCTCCTCTGGGCGGTTGAGGAGCCGATCCAGTCAGGCGGAGGAGCCGCGGATCCGGCAGCCGTGCGCGAGCTCGCGCACGGCCTGGTCGCCTGGGAGCGCCTGCTTGCGGCAAACGGCGAGCTGCGCACGCGCTTCACGATCGCGGACATCGCGATCACGGGCCGGATGGCGAAGATCCACACGCTCCCGATCGAGCCGGGGAGCATCCCGCTCACGTCGGGCCTGCTCGAGCGCGCGACGGGCCGAGCGGCGTTTGCGCGAGCGCAGGCGCGCTGACCAGCTTTCGCTCAACTTCGGCCGCGTCCGGCCGATGCAGTCAGAAGGATGCAGCAGCCACTGCCGAAGCATGGTGTTGCCCGCGTCGGATCGCTCGCGCTCGAGCGCATCTTGCGCACGTTCTCCGAGGGCGTGATCGTGCACGATGCGAGTGGCACGCCGATCTGGGCGAACGACGCCGCGCGGCGTCTGGATGCGGTCACCGGGGGGCTCTCTCTGACCGAGCTCGTGTGGGAGGACGGGTCGCGCGTTGTCCCGGAGGAGACTCCGGTGGCGCTCGTGCTCGCGACCGGCGAGCCGCTGGCCGATGTCATCTACGGGCTCGCCGAGCACGATCCGCCGAGCTGGCTCTCGGTCAACGCCTTCTCGATCGAGCTCGACGACGGCTCCCGCGGCGGCGTCGTCGCGCTGGCCGACGTGACGCACCGGATCCTCGCGACGCAAGAGCACGAGCGGACGCAGGACAACCTCGAGTCAGTGCTCGCGTCGGTCGACGACTATCTCTACGCCTGGCGCTACCACCCTGACGGGAACGCCGAGACGATCTATGAGTCCGCGGTCCAAGAGGCGATTCTCGGAGTTCCCTGGCTCGAGGGCATGGACGCGGAGGAGCATTGGCGCTCGGCGCTTCACCCGGACGATCTCGACGACTTCGACAATCTGCTGATGGGCTCGCAGCGGCGCGGCGAGAGCGGTAGCCGCGAGTACCGCGTGATCGGCTCCGACGGCCGGATCCGCTGGCTGCAGGACCGCTGGCGGGCGTTCTGTTGCGAGGACGGCTCGACGCAGGCCGAGGGCATCGTCAGCGACGTCACCGACCGTCACGAGGCGCAGTCCGAGTTGCACGAGCTGCTCTCGACCCTGCAGAACGCCTATGCCGAGCTCGATGAGGCGCGCGAGCACGCCGAGCGACAGTCGCAGACCGACTCGCTGACCCGCCTCGCGAACCGCCGCCACTTCATCTCGGGCTTCGAGGCGGCGCTCGCCGCCGGCGAGTCGTCGGGCCTGCTGATGCTCGACGTCGACCGCTTCAAGCGCATCAACGACGAGCACGGCCATGCCGCCGGCGATACGGTGCTCGTCGAGGTCGCAGGCCGCATCGAGCGCTCGATCCGCGACGGCGATGCCGCCGCGCGCTGGGGCGGCGAGGAGTTCATCGTGCGGCTCCCGGGCATCGCCGATGACGACTCGCTGAGGCGCATCGCCGCCGAGCTCTCGCGCGCGGTCTCGAGCGTTCCCGTTCAGCTGGCGGAGGGCGCCATCACCGTGACGGTCTCGATCGGGGCGACGCGTTCGAGCGAGCGCGGTGAGGGCACCGCCGTGCTGATCGAGCAGGCCGATGAGGCGATGTACAACGCCAAGCACAGCGGCCGCAACACGACGAGACTCGCCGGCGACCCGACGCCGGCCTCGCAGAGCGAGGAGCCCGACGCCGTCAACATCGCCGTCGCGCTGGCGCTCGCCGCGAGCCTCAGGGAGGGCGCACCCGCTCGGCACGCCGAGCAGGTGGGCGATCTCGCCGCTGCGACCGCGAGGCTGCTGGGCCTGCCTCCGAGCACGGTGCTGACCTGCCGCCTCGCGGGCCTCCTCCACGACGTCGGCAAGGTCGGGATCCCGGACGCCATCCTGACGAAGCCGGAGCCGCTCTCCGATCACGAGTGGGAGCGCATGCGAACGCATCCGATCGTGGGAGAGAGCCTCGTGCGGCGCGTCCCCGGGCTCGCCGATTCCGCGCTCGGCGTGCGACATCACCACGAGCGCTGGGACGGCGCCGGCTACCCCGACGGGCTGCGCGGCGAGGAGATCCCGCTCGAGGCGCGCATCGTCGCCGCGGCCGATGCCTTCTTCTCGATGGTCTCGGATCGGCCCTACCGGAGACGACGAACGCGGCAGCTCGCGCTCAACGAGCTGCGCCGCAGCGCCGGCGCCGGCCACGACGCGCGGATCATCGCGGCGATGACGCGCTGCATCCAGCGCATGCCCGCGAGCGGCACAGACGATCCGACGCTCGGCGAGCGGCAGGCCGCGTAAGTCCTTTCACTTAGTAGGGCTTTGTTACTCATTCGCGTTGGGGGGTGAGGGTGAGTTGGTTGAGGTCGACGGGTTGTTGGCAGTAGCGGCAGCGGCCGTCCCAGCACGCCAGCAGGGGCTGCAGTAGCAGCACCGTTTGGGGCAGTGTCAGGCCGGCCGCTGTGCTTTTGGGTCGAGCCGTTCTTCGGTCAGGAAGCCGTGCGCGCAGGTGACCAGCGCGCAGTGATGGTGCCAGCCGGCCCAGGAGCGGCCTTCATAGTGATCGAGCCCGAGTTCGCCTTTCAGCTGGCGGTAGTCGAGCTCGATCGTCCAACGCAGCCTGGCCAGTCGCACGAGCTCTGTCAGGGTCGTGCCGGCGGGCAGGTTCGAGAGCCAGTAATCGCTCGGCTGGTCGGCCTCGGGTAGCCATTCGATCACCAGCCACTCGCTGCGGGGCGCGCGGCGCAGGCGGCGGATCTCGCCAGCAGCGAAGATCCGCAGGCAGGCGAAACGACCCTCTCGTGGGCGGCCCTCGGGGCTCTTGCCATAGACCACGGTCTGCCAGGCATCGCTGGGCAGCGAGGCAGCCAACGCGGGCACGCTTGTCGGCTCTCGGTCGGCGCGCACAACGCTGCGCGGGCGGCCGCGGCCGCTGGTTGCTCGGGCGGGCAGGGCAAACTCGGTGTCTGCTTCGTACACCGTCGTCCTCGGGCTGACCGAAACAACATAGGCAAGGCGTTCCTCGTCGAGCCCCGCGCGGAAGTCCCCATCGTCGCCGTAGGCCGAGTCGGCCAGGACCGGCCCGCGTGGGATCTCCCAACCGGCCGCGTCGCCGATCAGCGCCGAGGCCAATTGGGGCTTGGTCTGGAAGCGCACGTCGGCGGGGATCTTCGCTCGGCGCCGCCGTTCGAGGTCGTTGCACCAGTCCTCGGGCAGGTACAGCGCCCAGCCCAGAGGCAGCGTGCCACGCTCACCGACAGCGTGCACCGACACGCCGATCTGACAGTTACCGACCTTGCCGAGCGTGCCCGAGTACTGCCGCTTGACCCCCGGCGAGCAACGCCCATCCTTCGGGAAACCGGTGTCATCGACAACCCACGCCACGACATCGAGCCGCGACGCGACACGCTCAGCGACCCGCTGCAAAAGATCCCCAGCCCGCCACGGCGAGTCAGCCACGAACTGCTGCACCGACTCATACCGCGCACCCGACTCGCCCAACCGAAAGAGCGTCGGCTGCAGACTCTTACGCGCACCCTGCTCGATCAACCCCCGCACATACAACTCGCCATTTGCACGCTGCGAGCGCCGATCGAAACCATCACAGACATCCGCGACAAACGCCGCCAAGCGCTCCCGCGGCTCAACCGCCACCATCACCAACCCCACATCCGCACAAGACGAACGATGCCGATTCATACGGACACCATTCAACACAACCAAAAAACACCCTCCACCCAGCTAACAAAGCCCTACTAAGAGCCGGTTGCAAAATGCCTCGTGGCGTCTGGCGGCCATCGGTCTGCTGCTGGGTAGCAGCAGACCTCTGACCGGTGCAAGTGCACGCACTTGCACCTGGCTGGCGCCTGGAGACTCGATCAGGTCGTCAAGCGGAGCTTGACGACCGTGTGGAGCGGTGTGCTACTCAGCACGCCGCGGAGATTGCCGTTCCGTTCGGTACAGGAGCGCCTTCGAGGCGATCGAGTCTCAGAGAGCGTCAAGCCGCTGTGCGGCTTGACGCGGTGTTTGCTGCGTCTGCTATCCAGCAGACACAGCAAAGGAGTCACTCGCCAGCCACTCACGAATCATTCTGAAACCGGCTCTGAGGTCTGCGTGGCACGATGCGCTCCGTGAGCGCCGATGCCATCCGCGAAGGGCTGCGCACGCTGCCCTTCGACGAGCTCTACGAGGTCGGCGGATCGCTCCGCGACGAGCTGCTCGGGCGCGAGCCGAAGGACATCGACGTGCTCGTGCGCGGGCACTCGATCGACGAGCTGCTCGTCGCGCTCGCGGCGCAAGGTCCCGTTGCCGAGCTCGTCGTCGCCGGCCGTCTCGTCGGCGTGCGATTCTGGCCGCGCTACGGTCCTCGCGAGGGCATCGAGGTCGTCCCGCCGCGCCGCGAGACGCCGCTTGCCCCGGACGACCCCGAGGCGATCGGAAACCCCCACACGGACTTCCGCATCGAGCCCGACCCGGAGCTCTCGGTCGAGGACGATCTGCTGCGGCGCGACTTCACCGTCAACGCGATGGCGCGCGATCTTCGCTCGGGTGCCTGGCACGACCCGTTCGGTGGCCGCGCGGACCTCGCGGCCGGCGTGCTGCGGGTCGTCCACGAGACGGCCTTCCGGGACGATCCGCTGCGCATCCTGCGCGGGATCGCACGCTGCTCGATCGACGGGCTCGCCCCCGACGAGACGACGGCGGCGCTGATGCGCGCCTCGGGTGGGCGGATCGGCGAGCTCTCGCCGGAGCGCATCCGCGGCGAGCTCGACCGCACGCTCGCAGGCGCGGCCCCGGGCCGGGCGCTGCGGGTCGCGCGTGAGCTCGGGGTGCTCGCGGTGACGCTGCCCGAGTGGGCGCATTGCATCGGCGCCGTGCAGGACTCGCCGACGCAGGCCTGGACGCTCGACGAGCACATCCTCTGCGTGCTCGATGGCGTCGTCGAGGGCGGCGCCGGCTTCGATCTGCGGCTCGCCGCGCTCTGGCACGACGTGGGCAAGCCGTTCGCGCACGGGATCCACGAGCACGCCGCCGAGGGCGCCCGGATCGCTCGCTCGGCGCTGCGCCGGATGACCTACGACAACGACACGGTGAGCCACGTCGTCAAGCTGGTGGGCGAGCATGCCTACGGCGACGATCGCGAGCCGGGCGAGGAAGGCGCGCGGCGCTTCCTCGCGCGCGTCGGCCGTCGGGCCGCTGAGGAGCTGCTGCTCTTGCGGCGCGCGGATCGCGGCGCGCGCGGCCTGCCCGAGGCAGCCGAGGACGTCGAGCGGCGAGAGCGGTTCGAGCGGCTCGTGCACGAGCAGTCGCACCAGCCGGTGGCTCTTGCCGAGCTCGCCGTCGGCGGCGCCGATCTGCTCGAGGCCGGCTGGCAGGAGGGCCCCGAGGTCGGGCGAGCGCTGCGCTCCCTGCTCGACGCGGTGCTCGCCGATCCCGGCCTCAACCGGCGGGACGCGCTGCTCGCGCTCGCTCATCTACGATCGGACGATGCTCGTCGGCCTTGACCTGATCGAGATCGAGCGAATCGTGGCGGCGCTTGCGCGGCATCCCGAGCGTTTCCGCGCGCGCGTCTACACCGACGCCGAGCGCGCCTACTGCGACTCGAAGGTGAATCCCGCAGAGAGCTACGCCGCTCGCTTCGCCGGCAAGGAGGCGGTCGGCAAGGCGCTCGGGATCGGGGTCGAGTTCAGCTGGCGCGAGATCGAGATCGTCGGGCGGCCGAAGCCGAGCGTCCACCTCTCGGGCCGAACGGCCGAGGCGGCCGCAGCGCTCGGCGTGACGGCGATCGACCTCTCGATGACGCACAGCAAGGGCATGGCGGCCGCCGTCGCGATCGCGCTTTTCGAGCCACGAGCGGGACTCGCACGCGAGGGGTGACGATCGGCGATACTCCGGTCTCGCTGCCGCTACCTCGAGGAGCCTCCGTGAACGTCTCGGTGATCGATCTTGCACAGCCGCTCTCGCCGTCCACCCTGCCGTGGCCCGGAAACCCGTGGTTCGCCGTCGAGGTGACCGGCGAGGTCGAGACGAGCGGGTACTACGCCCGCAACCTCGCGTTCGCCGAGCACACCGGCACCCACATGGACGCGCCCGCGCACTTCGCCGCGAAGGGCGATCGGATCGCCGATGTCGGCGTCGACAAGCTGGTCGTACCGGCCGCGATGATCGACATCAGCGCGGCCTGTGCCGCGAACCCCGACTACGTGCTCACGGTTGCGGACGTCGAGGCCTACGAGGCGGCCAACGGACAGCTCGCGGCGGGCACGGGCGTGCTGCTCTACACGGGCTGGGACAAGCATCTCGGCGAGCCGGGCGTCTACATCGACGACATGCACTTCCCCGGCGTCGGAGTCGAGGCCGCGAAGCTGCTCGTCGAGCGGGGCGTGGCCGGAATCGGCATCGACACGCTCGGCATCGACCCCGGCTGCGAGCCGACCTTCCCCGTGCATCACATCACGCTTCCCGCCGGGCTCTGGCACCTCGAGGGTCTTGTCGACGTCGACAAGGTGCCGGCTGCCGGTGGCCTGCTCGTGATCGGCGTGCCGAAGGTCGACGGCGCGTCGGGCATGCCCTGCCGGCCGTTCGTGCTCGTTCAGTAACCGGCGAGGGAGGTCAGGCGACGCCGATGCGCCCGCGTCCGGCGCCCTTGGCCTCGCGCAGCGCGGCGCTCGCCGCATCCAGCACGTCGGGGCTCTGCTCGCTCGAGCAGGCCGCCACGCCCGCGCTGACCGTGACGTGGTCCTCGTGGCCCCAGTCGGCGATCGCATCGACGACGCGGCGTGCCGCTGCGGCTCCCGCCGCCGCCGATGATCCCATCAGCACCAGAGCGAACTCGTCGCCGCCCGAGCGGACGAGCGCGTCGCCGTCTCGGCACTCGCGGCTGATCATGGTCGCGAGCGCCGTCAGCAGCTGATCGCCCGCCTCGCCGCCGAGCCGTGCGGCATAGGTGCCGAAGTCGTCGACGTCGAGCAGCACGAGCGCGTGAATCGTGCCGCGCTCCCGCAGCATCTCGAGCAGCGTGATCAGGCTGTCGCGGCTGCCGGTGCCGGTCAGCGGGTCGCGCTCGTTGAGAAGCCGCGCGCGCTCGCCGAGGAACGCCCGGTCCATCGCCAGGGCGGTCACGCTCGCGATCAGGCGCGCGGTCTCGCGCTCGTCGTCGGAGAGAGGGTCGCGCGGGCCGAGCCACGTCGCCACGAGCACGCCGACGAGCTCGCCGGCCGAGAGCAGCGGCAGCGCGAGGGTCGAGACCTCGACCTCCGTCGGTGGCTCGTCATCGCGTGCGGGGAGCGGATGGGCGGTCTGGGTCAGGAAGCGGGGCTCGCCGCTGCGCATCACGGCGCCGGCGATCTGCAGCTCTGCATCGAGCAGCGGACCCTTGTCGGCGTGACCGAGCGGCAACAGCAGCTCGGGCGACGCTTTCAGGAGGGTGCTGCGCTGCGAGCCGAGCGCGTCGGCGAGGCCGCCGACGACGGCGTCTGCGATCGCGTCGGCGTCATGGGACGCCGCGAGCTTCTCGGCGAGGTCGGCGAGGCTCGGCCCGGCGGGCGAGCCTCCGCTCGCGGGCGTGGACGTGGGCGAGCGGCGAAGGCGCATCAGCTGATCCATCGGCAGCCGTCGGCAGCCTCTTGAACCCTTTTTTGACCCGTCAACGCACGCATTCGGGGCCTCTAGACTCAGGAGATGCAGCGGCTCTGGCGACCCGATGAGCTGCGAGAGCTCGACCGGCGCACGATCGAGGATGTCGGCGTGCCCGGCATCGCGCTGATGGAGCGCGCCGGGGCCGAGGCGGCGCGCGTGATCCTGGAGCGGTTCCCCGACGCGAGAAGGCCCCGGATCCTGGTCGGCAGCGGCAACAACGGCGGCGATGGCTATGTGATCGCGCGGCACCTGCATGACGCCGGCCTCGAGCCGCGGCTGCAGGCGCTCTGGGCGCCGGCGACGCTCGAGGCGCAGACGATGGCGGGCGCCGCGGAGCGGCTCGGCATCCCCTCGGGTGCCGACGATGGCGAGGCCGATCTGATCGTCGACGCGGTCTTCGGCACCGGCTTCCGTGGGGCGCCCGACGAGGCCGTCGCTCGCGAGCTCGCACGGGCGACCGCACGCGGGGTGCCGGTCGTCTCGATCGACATCCCGAGCGGCGTCTCGGGCGCGACCGGCGAGGTGCCGGGAGCCGCGATCGGCGCGACCCTCACGATCGCGCTGCACGGCCGGACGCTCGGCACGGCGATCGAGCCGGGACGCGGACGTGCGGGCGAGGTCGTGGTCGTGCCGATCGGCCTCACTCCCGCGAGCTCGGCCGCAACGGCCTGGCTGATGGAGCGGGCCGATCTCGGCTCGCTGCCGGCACGCGGCGCGGCGGGCACGAAGTACGACGCGGGATCCGTGCTCGTGGTCGGAGGATCCGAGGGGATGAGTGGCGCGCCCGCGCTGGCGGCGCGCGCAGCGATGCGGGCCGGGGCCGGGCTCGTCTGGGCGTGTGTTCCCGACGCCGTCGTCGAGGCGGTCGCTGCGCACACCCCGGAGGTGATGGTCTGCGGCCTCGAGCGCACGTTCGAGCTCGCCGCCCGCGCCGGCTCGGTGATCTGCGGCCCGGGCCTCGGCCGCGACGAGCACGTCGCCCCGCTCGTCCAGCGACTCCTAGCCGAGGTGGCGGCTCCGCTCCTGCTCGACGCCGATGCGCTCTTCGGTCTCGCCGGGCGGCTGACGGTGCTTGCGAGACGTGCGCATCCGACCGTGCTCACGCCGCATGCGGGCGAGCTCGCGCGGCTGCTCGACGTGGACCGCGCCGAGGTCGAGCGCGCGCGCCTCGCGAGCGTCGAGGCTGCGTCGTCGCAGGCCGCGGTCTGCGTGCTGCTGAAGGGGCCGGACACCCTGGTCGTCGCTCCCGGAGAGGCGTTGCGCGTCGTCGAGACGGCCGTTCCGCAGCTGGCGACCGCGGGAGCGGGCGACGTGCTGTCGGGAGTGGTCGGCGCGCTGCTCGCGCGTGGCCTGTCGCCGGTCGACGCGGCGAGCCTCGGCGCGCTCGCCCACGGGCTCGCGGCGGGGGAGGCGCAAGCGCTCACGGGAACGCTGCTTGCGAGCGACCTCGAAGGCCCGCTCGCGCGGCTGCTCGCGTGATCGTGCCCCGGCACACGCTCGAGGTCGATGCCGGGGCGATCCGCGCGAATGCGGCGCGCCTCGCCGAGCTCGCGGGCCGGGCGCAGCTGTGGGCGGTCGTCAAGGCCGACGCCTATGGCCACGGCACGACGACCGCCGCGGAGGCCGCGCTCGCCGGCGGTGCGACGCGCCTCGCCTGCAGCACGCTCGCCGAGGCGTACGAGCTGCGCGAGACCGTCGGCTCACGGCCCCGCGTGCTGGTGCTCGCGCCGCTCGGTGACGGCGAGGAGCGATCCGCCGACGGGTTCGAGATCGTCGTCTCGTCTCTGCGGGCGCTGCGGCGCCTGCAGGCGGCGGGCGCTCGCTGCGGCGTTCACGTCAAGGTCGACACGGGGATGGGACGGTGGGGGATGAGCGCGGCTGACGCGCTCGCCGCAGGATCGCTCGTTGCCGCCGACCCGAATCTCGTGCTCGAGGGCCTGATGTCGCACCTCGCGACCGCAGACGAGTCGGACACCGCGTTCGCCCTCGAGCAGGCGAGATCGTTCGCGCAGGTCGCGGGCCGCTTCCCGCCCTGCCCGCGCCACCTCGCGAACTCGGCGGCCACGCTCCTGCACCCGGGCCTGCGCCTCGACGCCGTGCGCTGCGGCATCGCGCTCTACGGGGTCTCGCCCGACGGTGGCGATGCGGGCCGCTTCGGGCTCCGCCCGGCGATGCGCTGGTGGAGCAGGGTCCATGCGCTCAAGGATCTGCCGGAAGGCGGCTCGGCCGGCTACGGGCGTCGGCTGATCGCCGATCGGCCGACGCGGATCGCGCTCGTGCCGGTCGGCTACGCCGACGGCTACCCGCGTCTCGCGAGCGGTCGAAGCGACGTCCTCATCCGAGGGGTCCGGCGTCGCATCGCCGCGACGATCTCGATGGACCAGCTGAGCTGCGTCGTCGACGACGACGTCGAGGTGGGAGACGAGGTGACGCTGCTCGGTCGGCAGGGTGCCGAGGAGATCCCCGCCGAGGAGCTCGCGCGGGCAGCCGAGACGATCGGCTACGAGATCGTCTGCGCGATCGGTGCGGCGGCGCCGAGGCGCGGCCTGAGAGCTCGGATCCGCCAATAAAAGTGCCAGGCACCGAGCTTGGCGAGACGTGGCCCGAGCCGCCGCAATTGGCTTGCGCGTGGGCGTTGCGTCGTCGCGAGCCTGAGCGATCGAGCCTCAGACGCACGACCGCCGCCAATCAAAGTGCCAGGCACCGAGATTGGCGGCGGTCGTTCGTTCGCGGTCACTCCCCCTGGCCCGCGGTCGCTACCGCCGGGCCGGGGAGCAGCGTGCGATCAGTCCTCGCGCGTCGATCGCGAGTCGAGGATCTCCTGGATCTTCGACTTGGCCTCGTCCTGCTCGAGCCCGAGCGAGGCGGCGATCTCCGTCGTGAAGGCCTCTTCGGCCTTGTCACGCAGCATGCGCTGGCTGTGGTTGAGCGGGCGCCGGACGTCGGCGTCGACGAGCGTCGCGAGCACATCGACGACTCCGTCGAGGTCCCCAGCGCCGAAGCGCTCCTTCAGCCGCTTCAGCTGCTTGTCCCAGGTCAGTCCCGTGACGAGCTCCATCCCGGGCTCGGTGCCGAGCCGCTCGAGCGCCGTCTGCGCCGTGTCGGAATCGGCGATCGCGCGGAGACCGCGCTCCTGGGCCTTGTCCAGTCGAATACGAACCTTCATCCGTGCGCTGACGACATGGAGGTCGAGCAGGGTCGTCGTCTCGCCGAGGACCTCGCCCTCGGAGATCTCTTCGATTCGCGCGACGCCGTCATGCCCGAGGACCACAAGATCGCCCACGGAGAAGTCGGTCAGAGCAGGCATCCGTACCTTTCGCCTGAGGATAAAACCGCTGCATCTAGCGCGCTTTCACGCGACTGCAACACGGGCATTGTAGCGCATATCGCGTCTGTATCAGCGTGTTGACACGGTGATACCACGGCACCGCGCGAGCGCGCTCTCGAGCGCCCTGCAGAAGTGCTCGACGTCGTGCGCCGAGAGGCACAGCGGGGGGCACAGGCGCAGCGCGGTCGCGGTGATCGGGTTGACGAGCACGCCGTCGGCCGCGAGCGCCTCGGCGACCGTGGCCGACGGCGTGCCGTCCAGCTCGACTCCGAGCAGCAGGCCGGCCCCACGCACCGAGTCGACTCCGTCGAGCGCAGCGACCTGCTCGCGCAGCCGGGCGCCCATCGTCTCGGCGTTCTCGACGAGCTGCTCGCGCTCGATCGCGGTCAGCACGGCGAGCGCCGCGGCAGCGATCGGCGGGCTGCCGCCGAACGTCGTCGCGTGGTCGCCCCGCTCGAAGCCGCCATGCGCGAGCAGGGCGCCGATCGGCAGCCCGCCGGCAAGGCCCTTCGCGAGCGCGATCGCGTCGGGGCGCACGCCCGAGAGCTCGAACGCGAACCAGCGCCCGCAGCGGCCGATCCCGGCCTGCACCTCGTCGTAGAGCAGCAGCGCGCCGTGGACATCGCAGAGCTCGCGCGCGAGCTGCAGGTAGCCGTGATCGATCGGCCAGACGCCGCCCTCGCCCTGCACCGGCTCGATCAGAACCGCCGCCGTCGAGCCCGTCACGGCCGCGCGGAGCGCATCGGCGTCGTTGCGCGGCACGTGTGAGAACCCGCCGGGAACGGGACGGAACGGCTCGCGTTTGGCCTCGGACCAGCCTGCAGCCAGCGTCGCGAGGGTGCGCCCGTGAAAGGCGCCTTCGAGGCAGATGATCTCGTGCTTCCCGGCGCCGCCGGCGCGCCGCGCCAGCTTGATCGCGGCCTCGACCGCCTCGGCGCCGGAGTTGCAGAAGAAGGCCTGCTCGAAGCCGGACAGCGAGCAGAGCCGCTCGGCGAGGGCGACCTGCGGCTCGCTATAGAAGAGGTTCGAGACGTGCCCGAGGGTGGCCGCCTGCTCGGCGAGGGCCTGCGCGGCGACGGGATGGCCGTGCCCGAGCGAGCACACTGCGAGGCCCGCGACCATGTCGAGAAAGGCGCGACCCTCGTCATCCCAGACGGTGCATCCCGCCCCGCGGACGAGCGCGCGCCGACGCTCGGGGTAGGTCGGCAGGATCGCGCGCTCGGATCGCTCGGAGAGGCTCACGCGGTCACCTGCGTGGCGCCGATGTGGACGGTCTCGACGCCGGCTGCGAGCGCCCGCGCGCACGCTGCGAGCTTGGGGAGCATGCCGCCGGACGCAGCGGCGGGCGGGGCGGCCGCCGAGAGGCTCTCGATCAGGGAGCCGCGCTCGTCGAGCACGCCCTCGACGTCGGTCAGGAAGGAGAGCTCGGTCGCTGAGAGCCGCAGCGCGATCTCGGCCGCGGCGTCGTCCGCATTGACGTTCAGCAGCCGGCCGTCCGCCGCCCGGCCGAGCGGCGAGACGACGGGGACGCCTCCGCGCGCGAGCACGGCCTCGAGCTCGGTCGTGTCGGCGCCGACGGGCGATCCGACGAGCCCGAGCTCGGGCACCCGGGCGGCGAGCACGACGCCGCCGGGAAAGCCGAGCGCGCGCGCGCCGAGCTCGTCGAGCACGGCGCAGAGCTCGAGCGAGACGAGCCGCAGACCGTGCTCGACGCACTCGAGCGTGGCCTCGTCGGTGATCCGGAGGCCCTCGCGGAAGCGTGGCTCGACGTGGCGCTCGAGCATCAGCGCAGTGATCTGCGGCCCGCCGCCGTGCACCACGCAGACCGATCCGCTCGCTGCGCGGGCCGCGATCAGCTGCGCAGCGTCTCGGGCCGAGGCCCCTCCGACCTTGATCACCGTGACGGCCCGGGTCATGTGGAGTACTCCGCGTTGAACTCGACGTAGGCCGGCGTCAGCGACGAGGCGTACAGCTCGGACCGTCCGCTTCCGAGCGCCAGGTCGATCTCGATCGCGACCTCGTCCGTGCCCATCGCCGCGTGCGCCGTCGGCCGGTGCTGAGGCTGCTCGAGGCCGTGCTCGACGATCGCCGCGCCGCCGATGCGGATCGAGACCGCGCGGTGGTCGAGCTCGATCCCGCACGAGCCGAGCCGGGCCATCATCCGCCCCCAGTTCGGGTCGGCTCCGTGCAGGGCGCAGCGGACGAGCAGATCCTCGCCGACCGCGCGCACGCCGATCTCGGCCTGCTCGTCGCTGCGGGCACCCCGCAGGACGTAGTGGGCGAAGCGCGAGGCGCCCTCGCCGTCCCGGACCATCTGCTTGCCGAGATCGAGCAGGCAGTCGCGCAGCGCGGCGGCGAAATCCGCGCAGTCGTGCTCGTCGACGGTCGCGCCGCTCGCGCCGCTCGCGAGCAGGCAGACCGTGTCGTTCGTCGACTCCGAGCCGTCGACGGACACGAGGTTGAGCGAGCGACGGGTCGCATCGCCGAGCAGGCGCCGCAGCAGCCCGGGCTCCACGGCCGCGTCCGTCGTGACGACGACTATCATCGTGGCGACGTTCGGCCGGATCATGCCCGCGCCCTTTGCCATCGCGCCGATCCGCACGGCGCCGACCTCTCGCGTCGCGACCTTGTTGAACGCGTCGGTCGTGCGGATCGCCTCCGCCGCGCGCATCCCGCCGTCGCCCGCGAGCGCCTCGACCGCGAGCGGCAACGCTGCGCGGATCGCCGCCATGGGGAGGGGGTGACCGATCACGCCCGTCGAGCAGACGAGCACGTCATCGGTGTTGCAGCCGAGCGCGCGCCCGGTCAGCTCCGCCATCTCGAGCGCGTCGCGATCGCCTTGCGCGCCGGTGCAGGCGTTCGCGTTGCCGCTCGAGATCACGACGGCTCTCGCCCGCCCGTCCGCGACGTGCGCACGCGAGAGCAGGACGGGTGCCGCGGCCGCGTGGTTGCGCGTGAACGCCGCGGCGGCCGTGGGGGCCTCGCCGTCACAGGCGACGACGGCCAGGTCGGGAGCCCCGGAGGCCTTGATGCCGGCGGCGATGCCCTAGGCGCGGAAGCCGAGCGGAAAGCAGACGCTCACGTGCGCAGCCCTCGCGCCGTCAGCCCGAGCGTCTCCTCGAGCCCGAGCATCAGGTTCGCGTTCTGGATCGCCTGGCCGGCCGCGCCCTTGACGAGGTTGTCGATCGCCGCGACCGCGATCGCCGTGTTCGTGCGCTCGTCGATGAAGATTCCGAGGTGGCAGGCGTTCGCGCCGTGGAGCTCGCCCGGGTGTGCGCTCTGCGTGACGAGCGCGAACGGCTCGCCCGCGTAGCGCTCGTGGTAGAGCTGCTCCGCCTCGGCCTGCGTGATGGGACGCGCGAGCTGCACGTAGCAGCTGACCTCGAGGCCGCGCGAGATCGGCACGAGGTGGGGGGTGAACGTGACGCGGAGCTCCGAGCCCGTGAGGCTCCCGAGCGTGCGCTCGATCTCGGCGATGTGGCGATGCCCGGTCGGGGTGTAGGGCTGCACCCCGCCGCCGGCCTCGCTGATGTGGTTGCTCGCGCTCGGCTCGCGGCCGGCCCCCGAGACGCCCGACTTGCCGTCGATCACGGGATGGCCGGAGATCAGAGCCGCCTCGGCGAGTGGAGCTAACGCCAGAATTGCTGCGGTTGCGTAACAGCCGGGGTTCGCGATCCGGCGCGCATCGCGCACCTCGTCGCGGTTCAGCTCGGGCAGACCGTAGACCCAGCCGGGGTCGAGGCGGAAGTCCGATCCGAGGTCCACGACGGGCGTTCCCGCGCTCGCGAGTCGCGTCCCGAACTCGCCGCTCGCGCCCTGCGGAAGTGCGAGAAACGCGATGTCACAGCCGATCAAGGCGTCGACGTCGAGCGGATCGAAGCCGCCGGACCGTGCCTGCACCTCGGCGAGCTCGAATGTGGGGTGACCCTCGATCAGGCGGACGAGCTCGGCCCCCGCGTAGCCGGAGGCGCCTGCGATTCCGGTGCGCATCTGCAAAATCATACGTTGTGGCGAATGTTTATGCGGCAGGGCGGATGGGTATGCTCACCCGTGATGCCGGTCTCGAACCGCATGCGGACGTCCCTCGTGGCGCTGGTGAACCGGCTGACGACGTGCGAGATCCCGTACGCGCTCGGTGGGAGCATGATGCTGCACCTGCGCGGGCTGACCGAGGACGTCGCCGATATCGACATCGCGGTGCCCGCAGACGCGAAGGAGGCCGTGCGTGCGGCAACGCAGGCGTGGTGGATCGGCGAGCGGCCGAACGACCGCTCGACGTTCGACAGCGCCTGGCGGGTCAAGCTCGACGTGGACGGCGTCGCCGGGCATGTGTTCGGCGGATTCGCGGTGATGCGCGACGAGCGCCGGGTCGCGCTGCCGCTTCGCAGCGACGAGGCCGTCGAGATCGACGGGACCGCGGTCTCGCTCGCGCCGCTCGAGGTCTGGTGGCTCGCCTACGGGGCCTATCGCCCGGAGCGCGCGGAGGCGATCGCGCAGACGATCGACCGCTCCCGCTGCACGGCGCTGCTCGAAGAGCTCGAGCTGACCTGATCTGCGGCGCAGTGGCGCGCGCAGACCATCGTCGGTAGGCTTCGCGCGCTCGTATCAAGCGTTACGCAGCTCGCTTCGGATCACAAGGATGAGGGGTCGTCGAGATGGCATGGATCATCGGTGGAATCGTGGGGATCGCAATCGGGTGGCTCGTTCGGCATCTGATGGGACCGATCGGCGGATCGCCGCCCGCGAGCGGGCTCGAGGGCGAGCTCGCCTCGGCTCGCGCCGAGGCGGACACGCACCGCGCGAAGGTCGCCACGTTGCTCGGCGAGATCGGCGGGCACAAGCAGACGATCACCGCCCACGAGGCGACCGTCGCGCGGCTCACGAGCGACCTCGCCTCCGCGAAGGCGGCGCCCGCTCCAGCGGCGCCTGCTCCTGCTCCGGTCGCGCCCGCTCCGGTCGCGGCGGCCCCGGCGGCTGCGCCTGCTCCGGCTCCGGCTGCGCCGGTCGCGGCAGCTCCGGCTGCGCCTGCTCCGGCTTCCGCAGCTCCGGCTGCTGCAGCTCCGAGCGCCGCACCGGCGGCGCCGGTGTCGGCCGGCGACATCGAGGACATCGAGGGGATCGGACCGGCGATCGGCGGCAAGCTGCGCGCGGCCGGCGTGGGGTCGATCGCCCACCTGCTCGAGCGCGGATCCACGAAGCAGGGGCGCGTCGATCTCGCCACGACGATCGGCGAGGATGAGGGTCGCGTGCTGACGTGGGTCAACCATGCCGATCTGATGCGCGTCGCGGGCATCGGGCCGCAGGAGGCCGAGCTGCTCGAGGCCGCAGGCATCGACTCGCCGAGCGAGCTCGCGCAGCGCAACTCGCTGAACCTGCACGCGAAGGTTCACGAGGTCAACGACGCCGGGGCGAAGAAGATCGTCGCTGAGCTCGAGGCCGAGGCCCATCACGTGGCGGCGTGGATCGAGTCGGCGAAGGGACTCGCCAAGCTCGTCACGCACTGAACCTGGATCCAGCTCTGAGCGTCGCGGTCTGTGGCCGGATAGCGCTATCCGGCCACAGACCCGCTCACAGCCCGAGCAACGGCAGGCACGCCTCGAGCCCTGAGATCTCGATGTCGGTGCGGCGCCTCGGCTCCCAGTCCTCGCGCTCCATCCGGTAGTTGCGGCTGAGCACCACCGCGTCGCGTGCCCGCAGCCACTCCTGGCCGTTCTCGACATAGCCGAGCTTCTCGGTCACGCGCAGCGAGGCCGGGTTGTCGTCGAAGGCCTCGGTCGTGGCGCAGCGGGCGTCGAGGCCGGCGAACGCGAGCTGCAGGATCGTGGCCCGCATCTCGCTGCCGATCCCCTTGCCCTGGTGGGCGCGGCCAACCCACGAGCCCGTGATGACGACGCGCACGAGCGCGAAGTCGACCGCGCGGATGGACTGGGTGCCGACGATCGCGCCATCGACGACGACGGCGAGCTCGAGGTTGAATCGCTCGGGCGCGATCGCGCCACGTCCCTGCCAGTGGTACTGGCAGAAGCGGTGGAGGGCATCCGGCTCGTCGAGGTGATCGGTCCAGGGGATCAGGAACGGCATCACCTCGGGATCGTGGATGCCCTTCCGCGCCAGCTCGAAGAGCTCGCAGAGGTCGTCGTCGGTCGGCATGCGCAGCTCGAGCGTCGGCGTGCGCACGCGGAGGTCGAAGAAGGGCCAGCGCTGCATCGGGTGAGCATGCCAGACGTCATCGCCTGCCTCGTGCGAAGTGATGGGCGTGCGGTGCCGCGGCCCGCAGGCGCCGCAGCTCGTCGAGATCGACGACGCCGTCCGGCCGCCCGCCGGGCTGCTCGGGCGTGATCACGCGGCGGCTCGGCGTCCCCAGCGGCAGCAGGCGCTCGGCGATCACGTTGATGTTGCGATCGCGGCGCTCGAGCGTGCCGTGCACCTCGAGTAGCGGCTCCGTGCGCGCGAGCAGCCGGTGCTGCTCGTAGACCTTCGCGAAGAGCACGAGGTTGACGAGGCCGTGCTCGTCCTCGAGCAGCAGGAAGACGACGCCCTTGGCGGAGGCGGGACGCTGACGTGCCACGGTCAGGCCGGCCAGCGCGATCGTCGTGCCGCTCGGGATCTGCGAGAGCTGGGCCGTCGAGACGAGACCGCGTGCCGTGAGATCGGGGCGCAGCCGCGCGAGCGGGTGGTCGGCGACCGAGAGCCCGGTCGCGCGGTAGTCGGCGACGAGCGAGTCCCAGGGCGAGAGCGCAGAAAGCGCCGGCGTCTCGCCCACCTCGAGATCGAGCGCGAGCTGGCGGCCCTCGCTCGCGCGCTGGGAGCGCACCACGAGGCCTGCGCGCCAGATCAGCTCGCGGCGGGGACCGAAGGCATCGCAGGCGCCGGCCATGATCAGCTGCTCGCAGCCCTCGGAGGCGAGCTCCGAGCGTCGCACCAGATCGGCGATGTCGCAGAACGGCCCGCCCTCGTCCCGCGCCGCGACGAGCGCCTCGGCTGCGCTCTCGCCCAGGCCCTTGACGTAGGCGAGTCCGATGCGGACCGCGCCGCCGGGCTCGACGCTGCAGGCGGTCTGCGAGGCGTTGACCTCGATCCCCCGCACCTCGACCCCGCGCCGCTGGCCGTCGCGCACGAGCGAGGCCGGCGGGTAGAACCCCATGGGCTGCGCGTTGAGGAGCGCGCAGAGGAACTCTGCCGGATAGTGCCGGCGCAGCCAGGCGCTCTGATACGCGAGCAGGCCGAACGCCGCCGCGTGCGCCTTGGGGAAGCCGAAGGCCGAGAAGGCGATGATCTTGTCGAAGACGAGCCTCGCGGTCTCCTCGGCGACGCCCTGGCTCGCGGCGCCGTCGCGGAACGACTCCCAGTGCGAGACCATCGCCTCGCGCGAGCGCCGCCGGCTCATCGCGCGGCGCAGGCTCTCGGCCTGGCCCTGGCTGAAGCCGGCGAGCGCGACGGCGACGTCGAGCACCTGGTCCTGGTAGACGATCACGCCGAGCGTGTCGGCGAGCGCCTGCTCGAGCAGGGGGTGGTCGTAGGGGATGCGGTAGGCGGGGTCTGAGCGCACGCGCTCCCGGCGCTCCAGGTAGGGATGCACGGCGCCGCCCTGGATCGGTCCCGGGCGCACGAGCGCGACCTCGACCGTGAGGTCCTCGAGGTTCGCGGGACGGGTGCGCAGCAGCATCTGCATCTGCGCGCGCGACTCGATCTGGAACACCCCGACCGTGTCGGCGGCCTGGATCTCGGCGTACACGCTCGCATCGTCGAGCGGTGCCCGCGAGAGGTCGACGATCTCGCCGCGCGTGCGTGCGATCAGGTCGATCGACTCCTCCACGGCCGAGAGCATGCCGAGGCCGAGCAGGTCGATCTTGAGGAACCCCGCATCGGCGCACGAGTCCTTGTCCCACTGGCAGAGCTGCCGGCCGGGAGTCGCCGCCGGCACGAGCGGCACCAGGTCGGCGAGGGGGTCGGTCGAGACGATCATGCCGCCGGAGTGCTGGGAGAGGTGGCGGGGCAGGCCCGCGATCTCGCCCGAGAGGAAGGCGAGCGCGCGCAGGCGCCGGTCGCCCATCCGCTCGGCGAGGCCGGCCAGGCGGGACATCTCGTCGCCGACCGAGCCGGCGTGGTGGCCGTCGGACGAGCGCGCCAGCCGATCGAGATCGGCTGGCGGCAGCCCCAGGACCTTGCCGAGCTCGCGGATCGCGCCGCGCGAGCGATACGTCGAGAAGGCCGCGATCAGCGCCGAGCGCTCGCGGCCGTAGCGCTCGTGCACGCCGAGGATCAGCTGCTCGCGGATGTCGCGCGGAAAGTCGAGGTCGATGTCGGGCACCGAGGCGAGCTCGCGGTTGAGGAAGCGGCCGAGCGAGAGCCTCGCCTCGACCGGGTCGACGTGCGAGAGGCCGGTCAGATAGCAGACGATCGAGCCGACCGATGACCCCCGGCCACGCCCCGGTGGCAGCGCCATGCGCGCGGAGTGGGCGCCGCGCACGCGGATCGCGATCTCGCGCGCGAGCTCGAGGATCTCGCGGTGCAGCAGGAAGAAGCCCGAGAGGTGGTGGTGGCGGATCAGCCCGAGCTCCTCCTCGAGCCGGATGCGCGCCTCGGCGGCGAGCGGGTTGGCCGCGTAGCGGTGCTCGAGCTCGGCGGCGCAGATCCGCGCGAGCGTGCCGTCGGCCTGCCGGTCTGCCGCCGAGGGATAGCGGTAGCCGAGGTCCTGGGTCAGATCGAAGCGCAGGCGATCGGCCAGCTCGACGGACTCGCGCACGGTCTCGGGGAGCTCGGCGAACAGGCGCCCCATCTCGGCCGGACCCTTGAGCACGTGCTCGCGGTTGCCGCGCCGCTCGGCCTCGCAGGCCTCGAGCGGCTTGCCGCACGAGATCGCGACGAGCGCATCCTGCAAGAGCCCGCGACGCCGGTCGTGGCAGTGCACGTTGTTCGTCGCCACGCACGGCACCTCGAGCCAGCGGGCGTGCTCGGCGAGCAGCCGGTTGCGCGCACGGTCGCCTCGCCACAGCGGCCGCTGCAGCTCGACGCGCAGGCCGGCCTGGCCGAACGCTCCGCGCAGCACGCGGCCGCGCTCGGCGCAGACCCGCTCGTCCAGATGCACGAGCGCGCCGGAGCGTGCGCACCCGGTCAGGCAGACGAGCCCCTCGGCCCGCTCGGCGAGCAGGCCGAGCGGGGTGCCAGGTGCGAGCCTGTCAGCCGCGTGCGCGAGCGTGACGAGCTGAGAGAGGTTGCGGTAGCCGGTGCGCGACTCGCAGAGCAGGGTGACGTGGAACGAGCCGTGCTCGTCCGCCACGGTCAGCTCGGCGCCCGTGATCGGCCGGAGGCCGCGCTCGCGCGCGCAGGTGGCGAACTCGAGCGCTCCGCAGAGGTTGTCGTGATCGGTCAGCGCGAGCGCGGCGAGGCCGTGCTCGGCCGCCCGCTCGACGAGCTCCTCGGGACGGGAGGCGCCGTCGAGGAACGAGTAGGCCGAGTGGCAGTGCAGCTCGGCGTAGGACTCCCCGGCGGAGCTCACCGCCTGCGCACCCCGTGCCGGTGCCAGCCACCGCCGCGCAGGTCGCGGAAGACGATCACGAGCGCGCCGGTCGCGAGCACGGCCTCGACGTAGGCGCGACGGACGGGCGCGTGCGTCCACCAGCCCTCCTCGACGATCCAGCGCTCGCGGATCGCCTCGACGGCATGGCCGTCGATCCGCAGCGGGCGGCCCTCGTCGTCTGTCTCGACCCGGGCGTCGCGCACGCGGGCGAGGCGGCGCAGCGCGTTCACGGCTCCCCGAGCCCGGCGTCGCGGGCGCCATCGGAGTCGGCCTGGAGCGCGAAGCGGCGCTCGGGCAGCCGGCTCTCGGGGTCGACGGCGACGACGCGCAGGGTCGCATTGCGGCCCACGGCGGCGCGCACGTGCCGGGCGGCGAGCGCGACGCGGGCGCGGCGCTCGTCGCCCTCGGCCCGCCAGATCGTCGTCTGCCGGTCCGCCTCGGTGAGCGCGCACAGCTCGATCGCGAGCTGGTCGATCGGCCCCTCGAGCGCGAGCAGGCGGGGCAGCAGGAGCAGCTCGAGCGTGCGGCGGTCGGTGGTCGGCTCGCGCAGCGGCACGTGCTGCTCGAACGACCCGCCCCCTGCGAGCCGGGCGCCGATGCGCAGCCCGCGCGGCGCGCGCTGGCCGCGCTCGGGTCGCGCGAGCAGGCGGTCGAGCAGCAGGCGCAGCACGTGCGCGAGCGCCTGCTCGGTCGCGAGCGGCTCGGGCAGCGCCAGCATCTCGCGCAGCGCCGGCGCGATCGCACGGGCCGCGACGCTGCGCGAGTCCTCCCCTCGGGCGACGAGCCACGCACGCTCGCCGGGTGGGCCGAAGCGGTCGCGCACGACGGTGGGGGAGAGCGCGGCAAGGTCCGAGAGCCGCGTGATGCCGAGCCCCACGAGCGTCTCCTGCAGGCTGGTGCCGAGCATCTCGAGCTCGCGCACCGAGAGCGTGCCGATGAACGCGAGCGCCTCGCGGTCGTCGAGCACGAGGGGCTTTCCCACCCGCGCGCGCTTCGCGGCCTGGCAGGCGGCGAAGCGCCCGGATGCAGCTCCCAGCCGGGGTGGGATGGAGATCGCCTGATCGGTCACGAGTGCCGTCTCGCGCAGCACGCCGGCGAGCCCGCCGAGCAGCCGGTCGAGCGGTCTCGCATCGAACAGCGCCTGCCCGTCAGCGATCGGCTCGACCTCTGCTCCGATCGTCTCGAGCGCCGCGCACAGGCGATCGGCGTGCCGTCGCACCGCGAGCGGGTCGGGCGGGATCAGCGCGAGGGCGGGGCAGAGCGCGTACGCCTCGCTCGTGCGCATGCCGGGCCGCACCCCGGCAGCCGTGGCGATCGCGTTGGCATCTCCGATCGGGCCGGCTCCGTCCGCCGGCGCGAGCGCCGCGGGACCGCCGGCCGGCGATCCGTCACCCCGCTGGGAGAGGGCGACGGCGAGGGCGAAGCGAGGGATGTGGACGCTGATCAGCATGGGTGCGAGAGAGGCTTGGGAGTCGCACCCTAGGCGAACGTATGTTCGATTGCAAGCAGCTCAGCCCGTGCGCATCAGCTTGAGCGCGAGTGCCGGACAGGCGCCGACGGCGCGCCGGACGTGCTGCTCGAGCTCGGGCGGGATCGCTCCCGGACGGACGATCGGATAGCCCCAGTCATCCAGCTCGATCCACTCGGGGGCGAGCTCGGCGCAGAGGCCGTGGCCGGCACAGGCGATCGGGTCGATGCGCAGCTCGTGGCTCATCTCGCCACCGCCAGCGGGCGGATCAGCACGATCTCGTGCTGAAACACGCGCATGGCACTCTCGACGAAACCGGCTGCGCCGTCGGGATGGCGGCAGGCGCCGCGACCGCGCACGTGGCGGGTGAAGCGCGTGAGCCGCTCGAGGTCGTCCGGAGCACCGCGACCATCGGCGATCCGCTCGACGCAGTCGGCGATCGCGGCGAGCCCGTGGACGCACGGCCCGCACTGCCCTGCGCTCGACGCGGCGAGATAGCGGGTGATGCGCGCGCTCGCGGCGAGCCCGCTCGCCCGGGCAGGCAGCAGATGGATCAGGCGGGCGCCGAGCGCGCAGCCGAGAGGGCGCAGCGCGGCGTTGCTGAGCATCGCCCGGGAGATCTCCGGAGCAGCGATCCAGCCGCCGAAATAGCCGCCCACGAGTGCCGCCCCGAGCTCCTCGGTGGCGCCTCCCGCGAGCGCGAGCACGTCGGGCAGCGGTGTCCCGATCGCGATCTCGTAGACGCCCGGATGTGCGATGGCGCCCCGCAGCGTGACGAGCACCGTGCCCGGCTCGTCCGGCGTGCCGAGCTCGCGGAACCAGCCGTGACCGTGCCGGCAGAGCAACGCCAGGTGTGCCAGGGTCTCGGCGTTCTGGACGAGCGTCGGGCGACCGCCGACGCCGTGCGTGGATGGCCGTGGCGGCATCGTCGCGGGCTTCAGCGGGCCTCCGCCGAGGAAGCGCACGAGGGCGCTCTCCTGACCGGCGATGAAGCGGTCGGGCACCGAGGCGACGCGGATCGGCAACGATCGCCGCCCGCGCTCGCCGAGCGCGGCCTCGAGCGCGGCGCGCTCGCGCGTGGCCGTCTCGGCGATCGCGACGATGCCCTCGGAGGCGTTGACGGCGAGAGCCGCCTCGGCGAGGCCATCGAGCACGAGGTGCGGCGCGGCGCGCAGGAGGAGCTTGTCCTTGTCGCTCTCCGGCTCGCCCTCGGTCGCGTTCGCGACGACGATCGCGCGCGCCCGGCGCGGCGAGACGGCGCGCAGCTTGAGCGCGACCGGGAAGCCCGCGCCGCCGCGACCCGAGAGCCCGCTCGCCTCGACGAGCTCGATGATCTCGGCCCGCGCACGTGGCACGCGGGCTCCGTGCAGGCGGAGGTGCTCGTCGAGGCGGAGCGGGCGCGAGTCCGGCACGACGCCGCGCAGCAGGCGGGGGAGGCTCATGCGCTTCCCTGTCTCGCGTGGATGGTGCCGCCGACGCTGCCGGCCTTCCAGTCGATCGCGAGGTCGACGGTCAGATCGATCGATCGGCGCCGCGATCCCGTGAGCGCAGCGCGGATGCGGCTGCCCTCGATGCTGCCGACGCTGCCGGCATAGCGATCGCCGCTCGTGCCGAACACGATCGTGCTGGTGGTGATCTCGACCCCGCCATCCGAGGTCTCGGGTCCGACGAGCCGCAGCTCGAGCGTGGTGCCGGAAGCGGCCGCGGCGTCGATTGCGATCGTGACCTGGCCGTCGCCGCCCTGCGAGCGCGCGACCGTTCCGGTCAGCGACCTCGCGAGCGGCAGCACGACCGCTCGCGAGGTCGTCGTGCGCAGCGACTCGGGCGTGCCGGCTCGCGTCGCCCAGCCTCGCTGCAGGGGACCCTGCTCGAACCAGGCTCCGCCGGCGAGAGGGAGCGCGAGCGTCGTCAGGGCCGTGGCCGCCCGGAGCGGCGTGCGGGCCTTCAGGTTCGCGGTCACGCGCGCGAGGACCGCGAGCGTGACGGCGACCACGGAGGCCGCGGTCAGCCCGACCATCCACGGCGTGCTCGCGTCCGTGCCGGTGCCGAGGCCGTGCAGCAGCGCGACCGGCCAGCAGACGTACGCGGCCCAGTGGAACCCCCGCCAGAGCCTGACGCCGAGCCGGCCGCGAAGCAGGCTCGTGACGATCAGGCTGAGCACGAGATCGAAGGCGAGCGCGCCGAGTCCGACCCACAGCGGTCGATACGCCGACGTGAACGGGACGAGCGCGTCGACGACCGTGATCGGCGCGAAGCCGTCGATGATGATCGAGGCGATGTGCACGACGAGGACCGACAGGGCGAGCAGCGTCACGTTGCGGTGGAGGCCCGCGACGAGGAAGCGCGGCAGCCACGTCGAGTGCAGGCGTTTGACCGTGCCGATACCGAGCAGCACCGCGGCGGTCAGGAGCAGCAGCGAGACGACGCCGGAGCCTCGCGCCAGGTACCAGAGCGCGCTGCCGTCGGTGACGGCGAGGACCGGGCTCATCGCGGGTCCTCCGGCCAGCCGCCGACGGTTGCGACCTCGCCCGCCTGAGCGACGAGGCGTGCCGGCAGCCGGCGCCGCTCGAGCCACGCCTCGGCGCGATCGCCCAGGATCACCGCGGCCGTGCTCGCGAGGTTGGCGTCGACGCACGATGCGGCAGCGACGCTGACGGTCCGCCACGGGGCGAGAGCCGGCCTCCCCGAGCGGGGATCGACGATGTGATGCGCCTGCTCGCCGCCGATCCTCCAGCGGCGCGCGGTCACGCTCGAGGTCGCGAGGCCTCCCGAGCGGATCTCGACGGTCGGTCCCGGGGCGTCGAGATCGTCGTCGTGGCGGTCGGCGAGGCGGATGGGCCAGCCCTCGGCGGGCGACTCTCCTGCGACCGCAATGTCGCCTCCGAGGCTGACGAGCACGCCCGAGCCGGTCGCGCGTGCGATCGCCGCCGCGGCGCGATCGGCGGCCAGGGCCTTCGCCGTCGCGCCCAGGTCGAGCTCGCCTCCCGCCGGGATCCGGACGGTCCGTCCGGTCGGGTCGAGCACGACCCTCCGCCAGCTCGGGACCGGCGAGAGCAGCGCGTGCGCGCGATCTGCGCTCGCGTCGATCAGCTCGTAGCTGCGGTCATAGCCGGCCAGCCGGAGCGCGCGGCCCACCGTCGGTGAGACGAGGCCGCCGGTCCTCGCCGCGCCGGAGAGGGCGACCCGGATCGCCTCGAAGAGCAGCTCGCCGACGGGCACCGGAGTGCCCGGGCGCGCGTTCAGCGCGACGAGCTCGGAGTCGGCACGGAAGCGGCTGCAGGCGCGATCGATCGCGTCGAGCTCACGGCGGAGGATGCGCTCGGCCCCGTCGAGCGCGCCCGCGTCCGTCACGCACACGATCGCGGTCGTGCCGAGCGCCTGCAGGCGCACGCGCGGGAGCGGCGCGCTGATCACGATCCGCCGCTCGCCACGACCGGCTGTTGCGTCGAGGTGCTGGGCGGCGCCGTCGGCGTGCCGGCGGAGTCGTCGGACTCGGCCGATGCGGTCGCGGTCGGCGCCGGTGCCTGCGCGGGCGTCGCCGCCGAGTGCGTCGACTGGGCTGCGAGGGCGGCGACGATCCCGGTCAGGGCGACAGCCGAGACGGCGACGCCGCGCGTGATCGAGCGGAGCCGTGCGGCGGCGCGATCGCGCAGCCGTGCGCGCTCCTCGGGGCTCGTGTCGTCGGTGGGGAGTCGGTGTTCCATCTTGAGACGGATGCTCGCAAGCGATTCTTGGGGTTGTCTGAGAATTGGCCGTGAAGAGTGCAAAGCCGTGCGTCCGGAAAACCGGGCGGGACCGCTGATCGAGCGGGCGGAGATCCCCTGAGATAGGCAGCGCGAAGCCCCCGACACGGTGAGCCAAGACGGCTCAAACGGGGCTTATCTCTCGCGCCGTGCCTGCCGATGGATTGCCGATGCCCCGTCTCGCCGGTCTCACGCGCGCGCTCTCGCGCCGTCTCCGCCTGCTCGCGGCGATGCCTCTCGAGACGAGCCCATGTGCCCGCTGGACCGGTCCTCTGCGCGCACATCCGCGGGCCGTCACCTTCGCGCTCGCGCTGCTTGTGATGATCGGCGTCGCGGCCGCGCTCGACGGCGGCACGGACGTGGCGTCGGGCACGCCGGGATCGGTGCTCGCGGCCGGACCGCTCGACGGCTCCGTGATCGGCACCGCCCGGCTCCCCGAGTCTCCGAAGTGCGGACCGAACGGGCCTGTGATCTGGCTGCGCGACACGAAGCGGCTGCCTGCGGCCCCGATCGTGCTGTTCCTCTCGGCCGGCATCCCCGTCTGCGTCGTCCACAGCTCGCAGGTCGCGTTCCAGCATCCGCTCGTGCTGAGCTGGCCCTGGACGCGCTTCAACGACGCGCAGCGCGTCGGCGTGTGCAGCTATCTCGCGGCGGGCGGCACGCTCCTCGCGGTGGGCGCCTCGGCGCGCGCGCGGACGGTGCTCGGGCCGACCGACTGTGGCGGTCTCGACCGGCGGACGGCTCTCTACTCCCGCGTCGAGAACGTTCCCGAGGCGGGCTACGTCGACGGCGGCCACCTGCGCGACCGGCAGATCGAGTCGCTCAGGCGGTTCTGGTCGGCGCAGGCTGCCGGCTTCCGGCTCGGCGACGCCCCCGGCGGGGCGCAGGCCGCGCTCGCGATCGTGCATGACGTGCGCAGCCCGGCCGAGACGGCCGCGGCAGAGCGCTATCTCGCGCGCGAGCAGGCGATCGGCGTGCACGCCACCTACGCGGTGCAGACGCGCGTGCTCGACGACGCGCTCGGCCGCTCGACGCTGACGCCCGGCCTGGCCCGGCTCGCACGCCACGTCCGCGATGCAGGCGGCTCGCTCGCAGCCGCCGGGGTGGTCGGCGGGTCGCTGCGCGGCCTTCCTCTCGGCGTCGGACGCGAGAGCTACCCCGCGTACACGCCGGCGTACGCCACCCGGACCGATCTTGCGGGGGCGACGCTGTTCGGCGAGCTTCGCGTCAGCCGGCACCTCGTGCGACAGCTCTCGGGCCGTGCGGCGACCGTGTATCGCAACGGCGCGGAGCGCACGGGCCTGCAGTTCTCCGCAGCCGCGGAGGCGGCGGGGTTCGCGGCCGACGCGACCCTCTCGACGAGCGTCGCAAACGGCGCGTTTCCCTTCTTCCAGACCGAGAACGGCGGGGCCATTCGCGATCTCGTGCGCTTCCCGGTCTCGTATCAGGATCTCCCCGGCGAGCACGATCTCGCCGTGCTCGAGGCGGTGCTCGAGCGCAACATCCTCTCGGGCGCGCCGACGGTCGCCGCGATCACTCCGGATGGCGATGCGCGAAAGCTCGCGGCAGAGGAGCGTCTCGTGCGCGCGCTGCCGCCGGGAGTCTGGACCGGGACGCTCGACGACCTGGCCCGTTTCGTGCGTGCCCGAGCCAGAATCGGGCTTGACGCGAGGCCGATCGGACGCCGCTCGAACGGCTGGCTCGTCTGGATCACGGCGAGCGAGCGGACGACCGGCCAGTCGCTCGTCGCACCGTTCGAGATCGGGCGCGCGGTGGACGAGACCGGCAAACCGCTGAAGGTGGTCGATCGCCACCGCATCATCCTGCCTCCGTTCACGGGGCGGATCGCGATCAACGTCGCCGAGGAGGTGCGCTGATGCACCCCTCCGATCGCCGTGCAACAACCCTCAAGGGTTACGCAGACGTGTCGATAGTAGGCGTGGAGGGGGACTGAGCCATCGCCGACGACCGCCACACCGAGAATTTCTCGAGCCGCCTCGACCAGGTCTCCAAGTCGAGCGCTCCACGCAGCCTGCGCGGGGCGATGGCGAAGGCCGATGCGGACATTCTCGAAGAGCGCGTCAAGGAGGAGCGGCAGCGCATCCTCGCGTCGATGGGCGCCCAGTTCGAGGATCGCGAGAAGGTGCTCGAGGAGCGCGAGAAAGCGCTCGAGGAGCGCGAGAAAGGCGCCGGGATCGACTCCGACGAGGCGCGCTCCGACGCAGAGCGGCTGATCCACCTGCGCACGTCGCTGACCGAGCACGAGGCCGAGCTCCGGCGGGTCAAGGCCGACCTCGAGAGCGAGCGGCGCGCGCGCGAGGTCGCCGTGGCCGTGCTCGAGGATCCGGCGCTCGTCCACGATCAGGCCGTCGAGATCGAGCGGCTGCAGACCGAGCTCGTGCGCTTCCAGCAGGAGTTCGAGAAGCGCGAGGAGGACGGCGAGGCGGCACCCACCGCCGAGGCCGCCGAGGAGTTCCAGAAGCGCCTCGACGAGCTCGACGGCCAGGCTGCGATCCAGGAGATCGAGCTGCTGGAGCTGCGCGCCCGCCTCGAGTCGACCGTCGACCGCGAGGTGCTCGAGCTGCGCGAGCTCGAGCTCGCCGCGCAGATCGAGGAGCTGGAGACGAGCCTCGCCGAAGCCGTCAAGGCGACCGAGGCCACGGAGGCGTCTCAGCCCTCGGCCCGCGAGAGCGAGCTCGAGGCCCGCATCGCCGAGCTGGAGGGCGAGCTGCGCAGCGCGCCCAAGGCGAAGGTCGGCGCGCGCGAGAAGGAGCTGCAGAAGCGCATCGACGAGCTTCAGAAGCAGGTCGATTCCGCGCCGGACGTCGACGTGTTCAAGGAGAAGATCCGCGAGCTCGAGGCACGACCCGCCACGGGCTCCGGCTCGGGGCGCTCGGACGCCGGCGTCAACCAGCACGTCAAGGAGCTGAAGACCGCGCTGAGCGAGGCTCGCGATCAGGTCAAGCGGCTGGAGAAAGAGGCGAAGGAGCTGCGCACGCTCGCCGGCGAGGCGGACGGTCTGCGCGACGCGGCAGAGGGCAGCGAGCAGACCACGCTCGAGCTCGGGGCGGCGCGCGAGGCTCTGACCGAGGCCGAGCGCAAGATCGTCGAGCTGGAGCAGGCGCAGGAGGATGAGGGGCTCGAGGCCGCCGAGGCAAGGCTGACCGAGCTGGAGCTCGAGCTGGAGCAGGCGCAGGCCGAGAGCGAGAAGCTCGATCCCGTGCTCGCGCAGCTCGAGGCGGCTCGCACCGAGCTGGCCGAGGCCGTGCAGGGCTCCGAGCGCGCGAGCGAGCTCGACGAGCTCCTCAACGCCGCGAACGAGCAGCTCGCCGAGCTCAGGGCCGAGCTCGCCGATACGAAGACCGACGCCGATCGCGCGGGCGATCTGGACGAGCGGCTGAGCGCCCAGGCAGCACGCGCCGAGGCTGCCGAGGCCGAGCTCGCCGAGCTGCGCCCGAACGCCGAGAAGGTGGAGGGCCTCGAGCAGGCGATCGGCGAGCGCGAGGCCGATCTGGAGACGCTGCGCGCCGACCTGCAGGAGCTGCGTCTCGCAGCCCAGCGGGCCGACGAGCTCGAGTCCGAGGTCGAGCAGCTGCGCACCGAGGTCGAGCGGATCGGCACGCTGGAGTCGTCGCTGGCCGATCGCGAGAGCGAGATCTCGAGCCTGCGCAACGAGGTCGACGAGGGCCACGATGAGCTGACCCGACTGCGGGCCGAGAGCGAGGAGCTCACACGTCTGAAGAGCGAGCTCGACGAGCTGCGCGAGGTGATCAAGAGTAAGGCTGAGCTAGACGGTGAGGTTGAAGCTTTGCGGGCCGAGGTCGACCGGCTCGCGACGGCCGAGAGCGAGCGCGAGGAGCTGCAGGCGCGCATGGTCGGGCTCGAGTCCGATCTCGTCACGCGCGGCGAGGAGCTCTCGGCCCTGCACGCCGAGCTGGACTCCCACGCGGGCGGGCTCGACGAGGCGAGCGCCGCGCTGGAGGAGGCCGTCGCCGCCCTGGAGGACACGCGTGCCGAGCGCGATCGGCTCGTCGCCGATCTTGCCGCCACCGGTGATGCGAGCGCCGAGCTCGAGCGCATCCAGTCGGTCCTGCAGCGCCGCGACGAGCAGATCGACTCCGTCTCGCAGACGCTCGCCGAGCGCGACAGCTCGATCGTCAGCCTGCAGGCGCAGCTTGCGAGCCAGACCGATCTGCTCGACGACGCCGAGGCCCGCAGCGGCGGCCTCGTCGCCGAGGTCGCGAGCCTCAAGAAGGAGCTCGAGCAGTCGATCGACTCGCTCTCCGAGTTCGAGGCCGAGCGCGATCAGGCGCTCTCCGCGCGGGCCGGGATGGAGGCGCAGATCGAGCGCATGCGCGTCGACCTCGAGCTCGCGGAGCGCCAGGTTGCCGACGTCCGCGGCGAGTTCGAGGCGAAGGTCAGCGCCGCCGCGCGCCGAGCCGACGAGCTGCAGTCGGTGGCCGATCGCGCAGCGCTGCTCGAGCAGTCTCTCGTCTCACGCGAGGCCGAGCTCGAGCGCCGTCGCGAGTCCGAGCGAACGCGCGGCGAGGCCTTCGACCGGCTCCAGGAGCAGCTGCGGCAGCGCGAGGACGAGCTGCGGGCGGCGCGGCTCGCCGCACGCAAGCGCGACACGGATCTCAACGAGGTGCGCAACGAGCTCGCGCGAGCGCAGACGGATGCGGACGACGCTCGCACCGAGGTGGCGGGCCTGATCGCGTCGCAGGCCGAGCTGCAGCGGACGATCGACGAGGCCGAGTCCGCGGGCGACTCGAGCGAGCGCGATCAGCGTCTCGCCGCGAGGGAAGCTGAGCTGGCCGGCGCGCTCGCTTCGGCCGAGCAGGCGAAGGCGAGCGCCGAGGAGCGCACGCGCGCGTTGGAGGCCCGCAACGCCGAGTTCGCCGAGCTCGAGGAGCGCTTCGCGCAGCTCGAGAGCGAGTTCTCCGAGCGCGAGGCCGGCACGCTCGCCGAGACGGCCGAGCGCACGCAGGCGCTCGAAGCCGAGATCGCCTCCGTCGACTCGAAGCGCGAGGAGCTCGCTGCGCGCGAGCAGGAGCTCGCGGCGCAGGAGCGCCAGCTCGCCGAGGAGACGGCCGCGCTGGAGCAGCTGCGCGCAGAGCAGGACGCCGTGAAGGCGTCAACGGAGTCGCTCGACGAGCTGCGCGCCGAGCTTGCCGCGCGCGAGGCCGATCTGGCTGTGCGCGAGGCCGAGCTGGACGCCGCGCGCGACGCCGTCACGAATCGCTCCGAGCAGGCGCGCGACATGGCCGACCGGCTGCGCGAGCTCGATGGGCGCGAGGCCGAGCTCCAGGTGCTCGCCGACACGCTCAAGCGCCGTCAGGAGGAGCTCGCGGCCGCCGACGCAGAGCAGGCCGAGCGCCTGCACAACGTCGAGCGCGATCAGCGCGAGATGGTCGCCCGCCAGGCCGAGCTCAGGCGCCGCGAGGAGGAGCTCGCCTCGGTCGAGGAGCGCGCGACCTCAGCGGCAGCCGCAGTCGATCTCGACGGCGGCGAGGCGCAGGCCGATCCTGAGGTGCGCCCGATGCGTCTGGGCGTGCTCGACAAGCGCGAGATCGACCTCGAGGAGCGAGAGACCGAGGCGCGGCGGCTCGAGGAGCGGCTGAGCGGCCTCGAGCGTGCGCTCGCGCGCAAGGAAGCCGACCTCGGTGCCTTCGCGGACCTGCTGCAGACCTCGCTGCAGAAGATGGAAGAGGGCGCGGCGAGCACGCAGGATCCGGCGGAGCCGGACCCGACGCAGCGCCTGCGCTTCTGGACGCGGGACTCGTCGGCGGGCGGGTAGCCCTGGGTCTGGCTTAGGTGCCTGGCTCCGACACGGCAGTGGTGTCGTGCCGAAGCCTCGGGTGGTCTCTGGCGCCCGACCAACTCCGGTGCCTGGCACTTTTATTGGTCCAGGCACGTGATGTGCGTCTCGACGGGTGCGTCTCGCCGGCGCCACGATCGTCCAAGGCATCAGCGCGACACCTCCGCGACCGTCGGAACCGGCACCGTCGGCCAACTTCGGTGCCTGGCACTTTTATTGGCGGCTCGCGCCGCGACCACCCGAGGCTTCGGCACGACACCTCTGCCGACGTCGGCCAACTTCGGTGCCTGGCACTTTCATTGGCGGCTCGCGCCGCGACCACCCGAGGCATCAGCACGACACCGCTTGCAGACGTCGGTGCCAGGCACCTTGCACTGCTTTCCGCGTGCCGCACAGTGGGCTACGGTCGGAGCCAGGCACCGAGCCAGGCACCTAAGCCAGGCATCTAAGCCAGGCATCTAAGCCAGGCACCTAAGCCAGGCACCTGAGCCCGGCGCTTCCGATCAATGCCCGCAGCGGGAGCAGCGTGCCACCGTCACCGGGTGGCCGTCCTTGTAGCCGGCGACGACCACGGCGCGCACCCTGTGTCCCACGAAGAGGCAGAGCAGACGACTCATCTCACCAGTGTGTATCGGCACAAGCGATCCTGTCCATAAGCACCTTCGTGTGGGATAGGATCGGACGCTTGCGCACCGCGGTGATCACGGGGGGAAGCAGCGGCATCGGGCTCGCGACGGCGCGCCTGCTCGCACGCCGCGGAGGCTGGCGGATCGTGCTGGCCGCGCGCGACCAGGCGCGGCTCGACGAGGCCGCGGATGAGCTGGGCGCGATCGCAGTCCGCTGCGACGTGACGAGCGATGCAGACGTCCGTGAGCTCGCGCGGCGCGCGGTGGACGAGGGCGGCTGCGACCTGCTCGTGCACAGCGCCGGCGTGCCGAGCCGCCACAACGTGCTCGACGCGACCGCCGACGACTGGCGGAGCGCGCTCGAGATCAACTACATCGGTTGCGTGCGCGTCCTCAGCGAGCTGTGGCCGCAGGTGCTCGAGCGCAAAGGGCGGATCGCCGCCGTCTGCTCAGTCGCCGGCACCGTCGCGCTCGTGCCGGCAGCGCCGTACTCGGCGTCGAAGCATGCCGCGCTCAGCTTCGTTCGCGCCTTCGGAGCCGACGCCCGCCGGCACGGAGTCACCGTCACGGCCGTCAACCCGGGCCCCGTGCCGACGCCCGGCTTCCCTCAGGGCCAGCTGCTCAAGATGCCGGGCGGGCGGTTTCTCACGGTCAGCCCCGAGCGCTGCGCGGCGCGCCTGCTGAAAGCCACCGACCGCGGCCTTCCCGAGGTCTACGTGCCGCACTTCTGGCGCGTCGGCGCCGCGTTCCAGTCGCTCCTGCCGGGCCTCACATCGCGCTGCGCGGAGATCGCCTGGAGCTACGACGAGACGGCGCCGGTCGGCGCGCGCGGCGAGCAGCCGACGTGAGCGACGAGAGGCGACCCCTCGCGCTCGTGACGGGCGGGTCGGCCGGCATCGGGCTCGAGCTCGCGCATCGCTTCGCCGCCCGCGGCCACGACGTGATCGTGACCGCGCGCGGGGCCGATCGGCTCGCCGAGGTCGCACAGCAGCACGGCTACACGGCGGTCGCCGCCGACGTCGGAACGCCGGAGGGCCGCGCAGCCGTCTTGCGGGCGGTGCGCGAGCGCGGGCGGCTCGACGTGCTCGTGAACAACGCCGGCACCGGCGGCGGCACGTCGGGCGTCGACGTCGACGCCGCGCGCGCGTCGGCCGTGCTCGAGACGAACTTCTTCGCGCACGTGGAGCTCACGCGCGAGCTGTGGCCGCTCCTGCGCGAGGCGAAGGGCGGCGTGATCGTTGTCTCGAGCGGCCTCGGCACCTACGCGTCCGCCGGCTCGCCCACCTACGGCGCATCGAAGGCCGCGCTGACGGCGTGGGCGCGTGCGCTTCGCGTCGCGGGGCGCCGTCAGGGCGTGCGCGTGCTCGCCGCCAACCCGGGGCCGGTCTCGACCGACACGTTCCCGCACGACGAGCTGCTCGCCGATCGTTTCAAGAAGCACTTCGTGATCAGCGTCGAGCAGTGCGTCGACGACATCATGCGGGCCTACGGCCGCAAGCGCGGCGAGGTCTGGTCGCGCGGCGCGTTCCAGCTGTTCGCGATCGCGCAGGGCGTCGCGCCGAACACGTTCGACCGCCACGTCGTGCCGTGAGCTTCTCAGCCGGTGACGAGCCCCATCAGCGCCTTCGCCTCGGTCACGACCGGGGCCGCGATCACGCGCGCCCGCTCGGCACCCCGCGCCATCGCCGCCGCGAGCGCGTCGCGGTCGCGCATCAGCTCGAGGTAGCGCTCGCGGATCGGCTCGTTGGTCGCGATGATCGCCTCGGCGACGTCGCTCTTCAGCTGGCCGTAGCCCGCGCCGGCATAGCGCGCCTCGAGCTCGGGCACGCCGACGTCCGAGTAGCCGTGGAGGATCTCGAGCAGGTTCGAGACGCCCGGCTTGCTCTCGGGGTCGTAGCGCACGTCCGAGTCCGAGTCGGTGACCGCGCGCTTCAGCTTCTTGTGGATCGCCGCCGGCTCGTCGGCCATCAGCACCTTGCCGTCGTCGGTCGAGCGCGAGGTCGACATCATCCGCGACGGCTCCTGCAGGTCCTTGATCCGCGACGCGCTCGCGGCGATGCTCGGCTCGGGCAGGGGGAAGCAGTCGCCGAAGCGCTGGTTGAAGCGCCCCGCGATGTCGCGCGTGAGCTCGATGTGCTGGCGCTGGTCGTCGCCGACCGGCACCTGGTTCGCGCGGTAGAGGACGATGTCGGCCGCCTGCAGCACCGGATAGGCGAAGAGGCCGACGGAGACCGACTCGCGTCCCTCCGACTTGTCCTTGAACTGCGTCATCCGCGAGAGCTCTCCCATCGTCGCGACGCAGTTCAGAAGCCACGCGAGCTCGGAGTGCTCGCGCACGTGGCTCTGCACGAAGAGGATGCAGCGATCCGGGTCGAGTCCGGCGGCCATCAGCGTCGCGAACGTGCCGAAGGTGTTCTCGCGCAGCACGTCCGGCTCGTGCGGCTGCGTCATCGAGTGCAGGTCGACGACGCAGAAGATCGACTCGCCCTCGAATCGCTCCTGATCGCGCACGTAGTGACGGATCGCGCCCAGATAGTTACCGATGTGTTTCTGGCCCGTCGGTTGGATGCCAGAGAAGACTCGAGTCATTGCGACCGAGCGTAGCGCACGGTCCTTGCTGGTAGCGTGGGTGGCTCTGATGGGAAAGACACTGGTCATCGCCGAGAAGAAATCGGTCGCGGAGGACATCACCAAGGCGTTCATCGCGTCGAATGCCGGCACCACCTTCACGAACAAGAAGACGTCCTTCGAGAGCGACGACTTCGTGATCTCGTGGGCCGTCGGCCACCTCGCCGAGCTCGCCGACCCCGAGTTCTACGACGAGAAGCTGAAGAAGTGGCGCATGGCGGACCTGCCGATCGTGCCCGGCACGTTCGCGGTCGTCCCGCGCGCCGAGGGGAAGTCGGCGAAGGAGCAGCTCGAGGCGATCCGCAAGCTGCTCGCGCGCGAGGACGTCGATCGCATCGTCAACGCGTGCGACGCCGGGCGCGAGGGCGAGCTGATCTTCGCCTACGTCCGCGACGTTGCGAGCAAGCGCGATCTGCCCGTCGAGCGAGCCTGGTTCTCGTCGATGACGAAGACCGCGATCCGTGAGGCCTTCTCGCACCTGCGGCCGGGGGCGGAGCTCGAGCCGCTCGAGTCCGCCGCGCGCAGCCGCAGCGAGGCCGACTGGCTCGTCGGCATGAACGCGACGCGCGCAGCCACGATCCGCGGCCGGGCGGCGCTCGGCGGCGTCGTCTCGCTCGGCCGGGTGCAGACGCCGACGCTCGCGATCCTCGTGCGGCGTGAGAAAGAGATCCAGGCCTTCACGCCCGAGCCGTACTGGCTCGTCGACGCCCGCTTCGCGCCCGAGGGGAAGAGCCTCTACGGCGGCCGCTGGTTCCAGGGCTCCGAGACCCGCATCAAGACGGCCGAGCAGGCCGAGCAGATCGTCGCCGCGGTGCACGGTGGCAGCGGGACGGTCACGTCCCTCTCCAAGCGCACGCAGAAGACGCTGCCGCCGCTGCTCTATGACCTCACCGCGCTGCAGCGCGAGGCCGCCTCCTGGCATGGCTTCACGGCGCGGCGCACGCTCTCGGCGGCCCAGGAGTGCTACGAGAAGGCGATGCTCACGTACCCGCGCACGTCGAGCCGCTATCTGTCGACCGACATGATCCCCGAGCTGCGCGAGATCGCCGCCCACGTCGGACGGCGCTCGCGCGAGTACGCACAGGGCGCGGCCTTCGTGAAGGGGCTCGCCGAGCTCCCCCTCGGGCGCGTGATCAACGACGCCAAGGTCACCGACCACCACGCGATCATCCCGACGAACGCGCCGCACGAGGCCGAGCTCTCGAGCGACGCGCAGCGGATCTACGACATGGCCGTGCGGCGCTTCCTCGCGGCCTTCCATCCGCAGGCCGTGTTCGAGAACACGACCGTCGTCAGCGAGGTCGCGCACGAGAGCTTCCGGACGCGCGGGCGCGTGCTCGTCGAGGCCGGCTGGCGCGCCGTCTACGGCGAGGCGCCGCCGGACGAGCAGAAGGTCGCCGGCCAGGAGACCGACGACGACGAGCAGGACGCGAACCAGGAGCTGCCGCTGCTCGTCGAGGGCGAGGCGGTGCGGGTCAACGACGTCGCGCTGGACGCGCGCGAGACGAAGCCGCCGCCGCGCTATGGCGAGGCTGCGCTGCTCGGGGCGATGGAGGGCGCGGGCAAGCTCGTCGATGACGAGGAGCTGCGCGAGGCGCTCAAGGAGTCGGGCATCGGCACTCCGGCGACGCGCGCGGCGATCATCGAGCGGCTAATCGACGTCGGCTATGTCGCGCGTGACGGGCGCCGCCTGACGCCCACCACGAAGGGCATCGCCGTGATCGACCTGCTCGGCGACCACGAGCTGACGAGCCCGAGCATGACCGGGGACTGGGAGAACCGGCTGCTCGAGATCGAGCGCGGCAAGGCCAGCCGCGACGCGTTCATGAAGGACATCGCCGCGTTCGCCGAGCGCACGGTCGCCTACCTGCGCGACCTGCCGCCCGAGGCCACGCGCTTCCAGCGCCGCAACCTCGGCATCGCGTGCCCGCGCTGCGGCGACACCGAGGCGAAGGGCGAGCTGATCGAGAACCGGCGCGGGTTCGGCTGCTCCTCCTGGAAGTCCGCCGAGGAGCCCGGCTGCGGATTCGTCGTCTGGAAGACGATCTCCGGGAAGATCATCACGGAGGACGTCTTGCGCGAGCTGCTCGAGAACGGCAGGACGAAGGAGCTCTCCGGCTTCCGCTCCCGCAACGGCAAGCCGTTCCGGGGCATGCTCGTGCTCGATCCGAAGGCCGAGCGCGTCGTCTCCTTCGAGTTCAAACCCCGACCGGAGCGGGGAGCGAAGAAGGAATCAGCGGAGCCGGCAGAGCAAGCGGGCTGAAGCCGCCCGCAAGCTCGTCGCAGACCTCGCGCGCGATCTCGACGAACGCCTCCGCGGCCCGCGACCGGTAGCGGTCGCGGTGCCAGATCAGGCCGACGCGCCGATCGAATGCGTCCTCCGCGCGAAGCGGGACGACCACTGCGGCCGCATCGCTGATGTTCGTCTCGACCGTCAGCAAGGGCACGATCGCGCAGCCGAGGCCCGTCGCGACGAGCCGCTGCGAGGTCAGGTTGTCATCGGTGCGGAAGACGACGCGCGGCGACGAGCGCGCCTTCTTCAGCTCGGTCTTGACGCTGATCGCGCAGGCGTCGGTCGCGGCCGGGGCGATCATGCCGAGGCCGTCGAGATCCGCGAAGCCGATCGTCGCGCAGCGCGCGAAGGGGCTGTCGGGCGGAACGAGCACGACGTACGGGTCGGTGAACAGCTCGACGCCGATCAGCGGTGGCCGCACGTTGTCGAGAATCGAGAACGCCAGGTCGACGGCGCCCGAGACCACCAGCGAGTCGAGGTCGGGCGAGTTCGTCTCGCCGTGCAGCTCGAAGAGGACGCGTGGCCAGCGCTCGCGAAAGCGCGTGATCACCTGTGGCAGGAGGCGCGCGCTCGCCGACTGGAACGTCCCGATGCGCAGCGCCCCGGCCTCGCCCGCCGCGAGCGCGTCGAGATCGGCACGCGCGGCCGAGAGGCGGGCGGTGATGCGCTCGGCGTGGCCGAGCAGCAGCAATCCTGCCTCCGTCAGCGAGACGGGGCGCGGGCCTCCCGGGCGCTCGACGAGCTTGTGACCGACGGCGCGCTCGAGCGCGGCGATCTGCTGGGAGATCGCGCTCTGGGCGTAGCCGAGCTCATCGGCCGCGCGCGAGAACGACCGCGTGCGCGAGATCGCGGAGAGCGCGGCGAGGTGACGAACCTCGACGCCGAGGAGTTGATCACTCTGCATGATCGTATTCAATCAGATCGAGCATTTACCTTATTGATCTATCTAACCGATAATACGTACAGAGTCAATCGGAAAGGAAGATCAAATGGTCGGCATGCTCTTCACTATTGCGTTCATCGTGCTCGTGCCGCTGGCCTCGATCGTCTGGGCCGTGGACTCCCGCGACCTCGGCGACTGGCGCGGGATCGAGCAGTGATCGGCCGCCCGTATGGGCGAACCCGGAGCTGACCGCTGAGAGGTCGTTTCAGAATGAGTCTCGAGTGGCTGGTGAGTGGCCGCCAGCCTGAGGCGATCACGCCCCAGCCTTACGGATTCCAGCCACTCACGATCCGTTCTGTTTGAGCTTCGTAGCGCGCACGGTTGTGGAGCTCACTTGCCGAACCCGGCGGTCAGCCCGCGGATGAAGAAGCGCTGCCCGGCGATGTAGAGCAAGAGCATCGGCACGGTGGCGATCAGTGCCCCCGTCATCACGAGCGGCTCGTTCGCGATGAAGCGGCCGTGGAAGAAGGTCAGACCGGCGGTCAGCGTGCGCGCGTTGTCGTCTTGCAGGAACACGAGCGCGACGAGCAGCTCGTTCCAGACCCAGACGGCGTTGACCACGACGACCGTGATGATGGCCGGGCCCGAGAGCGGCATGATCACGCTGCGGAGCGTGCGCAGGTCGGAGGCGCCGTCGATGCGAGCCGCCTCCTCGAGGCTGCGCGGGATCGTCGCGAAGAAGTTGACGAGGAGGTAGATCGAGAACGGCAAGAGCAGGCCGACGTAGATGATCACGACGGCGAGCCGCGAGTTGACCAGCCCGAGATTGACGAAGAAGAGGAAGAGCGGCACGATCAGGACGACCGGCGGAACGACCATCAGCACGACGTTGAGCCCGACGAAGGGCAGGCGACCGGGAAAATGCCCGCGCGCGAGCGGATAGGCGGCGAGCGCCGAGACGAGTGCAGCGATCGCGACGCTGGCCACGGTGAGGATCACGCTGTTCGCGATCCAGCGCAAGAGATCGCCGTCGTGGAACGCCTGGTGGAAGTTCGCGAGCGTCGGATGGGACGGCGGCAGGAACTGGTTCGTGAGGTACTCCTTGCGCGATTTCAGCGCCGTGATCACGATGAAGTAGAGGGGGTACAGCGTGAGCACGCCCACCGCGGCCATCATCGCCTGCACCGTCGTCCACGCCGCGCGGTTCGTGTCGGGACGGCTACTCAAGGTTGATCTCCACCCGCGTGCGCCGCACCTGCAGCACGATCAGAACGGTCGTCGCGAGCAGCAGCAGAATCGCCGCGCTGGCGGCGAAGCTCGGCGAGCGGAAGGCGAACGCGTTGTCGTAGACGTAGAACTCGAGCACGTAGGTCGCGAAGTTCGGCCCGCCCTTTGTCGTCGAATAGATGTACGCGAACACCCACGAGAGCATCGTCGTGACCTCCAGGGTGACGAACGTCAGGATCACGCTGCGCATCTGCGGCAACGTGATCCGGCGGCGCATCTGCCACCACGTGCACCCGTCGATCCGTGCCGCCTGGTCGACCTCCTCGGGCAGGCTGAGGAGCCGCGCAAGGAACAGCACGACGCCGAAGCCGAGCTCGTGGTAGACGATGATCGACGCGATCGAGCCGAGCGCGAGCGAGGGATCGCCGAGCCAGTCGTTCCGCAGCACGCCGAGCCCGACCGCGTCGAGCCCGTGGTTGAGCGCGCCGTTCAAGCTCAGCAGGTACACAAACGTCGTGCCGAGCACGGGGATCGCGAGCATGTACGGCAAGAAGACGACCGTGCGGTAGACCCGCCAGCCGTAGATGCTCTCGTGCAGCACGAACGCGATCGAGAGTGCGAGCACCGTCACGACCGGCACCGAGAGCAGCAGCAGCAGGTTGTGCTTGACGGCCCCCTGGAAGATCGGGTCGCCGAGGATCGAGCGGTATGCCGTCAGCTGCACGGCGCCGTCGGTGCCGTTGTCGCCCGTGTGCACGGACACGAACGCGAGGCGCACGAGCGAGTAGATGAAGACGACGCCGAGGAAGGCCGCGGCCGGCGCGATCAGCACGTAAGGGTGGAGGCGGCGCTGCACGCGCTGCCTCCACCCTTCACGCGGGCGATCGGGTGTTGGAGCTCCGATCGCACCCGGCATCGTCACGCTCCTACGAGCTCGGCTTGAAGTTCTGCCAGTTCTTCAGCTCGCCCGGCTTCTGCGTCTGCCATCTCTTCGCTGCACGGTCTCGGATCGCGGCTGCGGCTGCGCCGTCTCCCTGACCGCCGAGCACGAGCTGCTGGGCCGGCGCATTCCCGTTCAGGTCGACCTGCGGCGGGAAGAAGTTCTGCAACCAGATCTGCTGGCCCGTCGTGTTCAGCGCGAACAGCTTCTTGTCCAGCGCCGAGGTCACCTTGGCCGTGTTGAAACGCTCGTCAGCGGGCGGAATCCCCGTTGCCTTGTACCACCCGTTGAGCTCTGGCGTGGAGTGGAGGAACATCAGGAAGCTCGCCGCCTCCTTCTGGTGCTTCGACCACGAGGTCACGAAGTACGAGGTCGATTGGGTCGCGTCGTAGACCTTGTTGAGCTTGCCATGGCCGAAGATCGGCCACTTCGAGACCGAGAGCTTGCTCGCGCCCAGATCCTTGACCCACTGCTTGACGTTGCCGTCGGTGCCGATCGTCATCGCGGCCTTGCCGGCGGCAAACGCCTCCCATGCCTTCGAGGCGTTGACCGAGGAGACGTCGTCGTTGAAGCACTTGGCATCGACCATCTGCTTCCAGGCACCCTCGAACTCGGCGTACTTCTTGTCGGTGAACTTCGCGCGCCCGGTGTCGGCGGAGATCACGTCAGACAGCGAATCGAGGCTCTGGGTCATCAGCTGCGTCGACCAGAACAGGTCGTTGCCGAACGCGAACGGGGTGATGCCCTTCGCTCGCAGTGCCTTGCACGCGCTGATCACCTGCGGCCACGTCGTCGGGGGTGCCGCGACGCCGGCCGTCTTCAGGACCGCGGTGTTCGAGACCCACGGCACGCCGATCAGGTAGAGCGGCATCGCCCACAGCTTGCCGCCGTAGGTGTTCTCCGACGTGTTGCGCCAATGTGCGATCTCGCTCTTCGGGACGAGGTCGGAGATCGCCTTGATCGCGCCACCCCAGACCTGGGTGAGCACCGGGCCGGTCGCCCACTGCGCACCGATATCCGGGCCGGACTTTGCGGCGGCCGCGCTCTGGAACGTCGCGATGAACGTGTCGGTCGACTGCTCGACCACCTTGACGCTGATGTTGGGGTTCTTGGCCTCGTATGACTTGACGGCTGCGTCGAGCCACTTGTTCGCGCCGGGCGCGTCCGACTCCGCCCACCACCACATCGTCAGGTTGACCTTCGACGCTCGCGTGGCCGCACTCGCGCCGACGCCGAAGACGGCCGTGACGAGCGCCAGCACCGCGAGCAGCACGATCGCGCCGGCAGCGCCTGCGCGGCGAACCGATCGCCTGGGTCTGTTCTGCTGCACGAGTCCTCCGATGTTTCGATCGTCAGGGCAGATCACCGCCGCGCGGACGCGCCGGGAGACTGGTCGGCGAGTATCGCATTTTGCGCGGGTCACTGCAAGTTCGAGCATTTTCGAGCACAATGTTTGGGCACGGCTACCTCACGAGGCCTCGCGCCGCGACCCTGATCACGTGGTCGATGACGCCGTCTCGCACGGCGAGCAGACCGTCGTGCAGGTTGACGCAGCCGCACGCGTGGTTTGGGATCACCTGCAGGTGATCACCGACGACAGGGCGCGTCGGCAGCTTTTGCACGTCGACGTAGCCGTGCTCCTCATTGAGCGAGTGCAGGTTCGCATCCGGCAGCCCGACGATCGTGCCGTTGCCGCCGTCGGGATGACTGTCGGACGTCAGCGTCTTCGATCCGGCGTCGATCACGATCTGCCCGGGGAGGGCGTCGGAGACGACGCTCACCTCGACCCACAGCGCGCACGCTTCGAGGCCGCCGTCCCGTTCGTGCGGACCGTCGTTGCGATCGAGCAGCGCATACGTGCCGGAGCGGAGCTCGTTGACGCACGTCTCATGCGTGAGGTACCGCGTCGGTGTCGAGCCGCCCGAGATGCGCCGGCACTCGATGTCGGCAGCGAGAAACGCGTCGCGGACTGCGCGCAGCCGCGCGTCGTACTCCGCGACGAGCGCGCGGAGCTCCTCCGTGCCGCCGCGACAGTGACCGGGATAGCAGCTGATGCCGACGACCTGCACGGCGGGCAGCGCCGACAGATGCTGCGCGAGCGCGGTGGCACCTTCCGGCGTGGTCTGTCCCGTCCGGTGAAGGCCGACGTCGATCTCGATGAGCAGCTCAGCGGTCGCACCGTGGCGCGCAAGCGCCGCAGAGAGACCCTCCGCGGCGAGCGGCCCATCGACGGCGACCGTCAGCTCGAGCCCGCTCGCTGCGAGCCGCGCGAGGCGCTCCCACTTCGCCTCCCCGACCGGCGGGTAGTGCTGCAGCAGGCGCGCCGCGCCGGCCTCGAAGAACACCTCGGCCTCGCCGGTCTTGGCCACCGTCAGACCGGCGGCGCCGGCCGCGATCTGCTGCAGGCCGATCTCGGGTGACTTGTGCGTCTTCGTGTGTGGCCACATCGCTATGCCGTGCTCTGAGGCATAGGTCTGGAGCCGGTTGAGGTTTCGCTCGAGCCGATCCAGGTCGACCACCGCGACCGGGGTCTCGACCTCCGCCAACGTCTTGCCCACCTGTGCGTCGAGCAGCTTGAGCGTCCGGTCGGCGCCGGTCAGCACGTCAAGGCCTCGCATTCATCAATCATCTGGTGTTCCTGGCGTCGGAGGTTTGCTGCTCGTGCGCGTGCTGGCCCGGCCAACCGTCCAGCGCAGAGCACTGGATGACTGGTTCCGTTCCGTCGGGGTTCTGGGGTGTGTCTCGGCTGGTTCTGGCCTTCTGCTCGCCGCGAGTCGGCCCCCGGATCGCTGCTCGAGAGGCGATGCAGAAACCCCGACGAACCGGAATCACTCATCTAGCCGCCGGATCGTAGAGGCAGCGGGGCCTCGGGCAGCACCTGGCCGCCATCGACGATCAACGTCTGGCCGGTGATGTAGCGCGCCTCTGGCGAAGCCAGGAAACGCACGGCCCAGCCGACGTCGGCGGGGTCGGCGAAGTGACCCATCGGAATCGAGCTCAGCATCCGCTGCTGGTGCTCGGCGCCGGTCCCGTCCAGTCCCGGCGTCTGGACGTTGCCGGGCAAGACGGCGTTGACCGTGACGCCGGCCGTGGCGAGCTCGACGGCTGCCGAGCGCATGAAGCCGAGCATCGCGGCCTTCGACGCGCCGTAGACGGTGTAGCCGGGCTGTCCGGTGATCGGTCCCGTGATCGATGACATCAAGACGACGCGCCCGTAGCCGCGCGCGAGCATCGCCGGCAGGCAGGCCTGCACCGTGTGCAGCGCGCCCTTCACGTTGATGTCCATCACGAGATCCCAGGTCGCGTCATCGACGTCGCTCAGCTTCAGGTTGGGATAGATCCCCGCGTTCGCTGCGACGATGTCGATCCGGCCAAGCCGCGCCTGCACGGTCGCGGCCATCGCCTCGACCGCCGTGCGATCGGTCACGTCGACGTGGACCGCCAGCGCCTCGATGCCGTCAGCGCCGAGCTCGCTCGCGGTGGCATGAGCCGCGGCCGCGTCGACATCGCAGATCACGACGCGCGCGCCCTCCGCGCCGAGAATCGCTGCGATCCCGCGCCCGATCCCGCGCGCGGCTCCCGTCACGACGGCGACCTGGTCTGTCAACGGCTGCACACGAACCTCCTGATTCGACGCTCGTCGCTATCATCGCACTCCACAATGCAACGCTTTCTCGCCCGCGACGCGACCTATTCCTACAGCCCGGATCATGCCCCGATCGGTCAGGTGGCGCCCGCTGAGGTGTTTCAGGTCGAGGCGGTCGAGGGCTTCTCGAACTACTTCCGCTCGCCCTCGGATTTCACGCCGGGGCGCTACGCGAAGGCGGAGGCCGTCAAGTGGGCCGTGACCGGCCCGATCGCAGTCGAGGGCGCCCGCGCCGGCGGCGCCGTTGCCGTCACGATCCACTCCGTCGAGATCACGACGCCCGGTGTCGTCGTCTATGGCAGCTATCGCGACGAGGATCCGCTCGCCTGGTGGGATGAGGAGACCGCCTGCGAGGTGTACCCCGTGTCGGGAGCCTCGCTTCGCTTCGATGATCGGACGACGCTCGAGACGCGTCCGCTGATCGGCTGCCTCGCGGTCCGCCCGGAGGGACAGGCCGTCCACGCGAAGCTGCAAGGGCGCTACGGCGGCAACCTCGATTGTCGTGAGATCCGCGCCGGGGCAACGCTCGTGCTGCCCGTATTCCGCGAGGGCGCGGGACTCTACTTTGGCGACTGTAAAGCGCTGATGGGCGACAGCGAGATCGTCGGGCCGCCCGAGGTCGGCGCCCTCGTGACGGCGAGCGCGACCGTGTCCGAACGGCCTCAATCGATGCGCTGGCCGCGTCTCGAGACGAGCACGAGCATCTCGACGCTCGTCTCCGGCAAGCCGCTCGAGTGGAGCGCGCGCCAGGCCTTCCGTGAGCTCCTCGAGTGGGTCTGCGAGGACTTCGAGCTGCCACGTCCGAAGGCCGCGCTGCTGCTCGCGATGGTCGCGCACGCCGGCATCTGCCAGATCTCGAACACCGACTACACGGCGTACTGCACGATGCCGCGCGACGTGCTCGAGCCGTACGCGCGCGCTTAGATCCCACGACAGGCGCCAGCGAGACGCCGCCACACGCCGCG
>JANLRV010000229.1:0-4202 GCA_031361905.1 Actinomycetes bacterium | reverse complement strand
TCCCCCTGAAAGCGGTTTACAACCCGAAGGCCTATCTTCCCGCACGCGGCGTTGCTGCGTCAGGCTTTCGCCCATTGCGCAAGATTCCCCACTGCTGCCTCCCGTAGGAGTCTGGGCCGTGTCTCAGTCCCAGTGTGGCTGATCATCCTCTCAGACCAGCTACCCATCGTCGCCTTGGTAGGCCATTACCCCACCAACAAGCTAATGGGCCGCGGACTCGTCCATCGCCGAAGGCCGAAGCTATCTTTGGTACGGCGCCCGATAGCGCCGCACATTATCTGGCATTGATCCGAGTTTCCCCGGGGTATTCCAGAGCCATGGGTTGATTATCCACGTGTTACTCACCCGTTCGCCGCTCGAGTACCTCCCGAAGGAGGCCTTTCCGCTCGACTTGCATGTGTTAAGCACGCCGCCAGCGTTCGTCCTGAGCCAGGATCAAACTCTCCGTGAAAACCGTGCGCACGATGCCGGCCCCGAAGGACGGACATCTAAATCGGCCTCGGCACAAGTGCCTCGGACCGTGTGCTGGCTTTGGATAGTGATCCGAATCCGCCACCGCTGGCGCTGGTGGCGGTCAGAATATTACAAACTCATCGAAAAACCTCTTGCGAGGTTGTTTGACGACGGTTCGCGTAGAACCGGCTGTGATCGAACGATGGCCTTGATGGCCATCGAAGATCCCCATGCTGTTGAGTTTTCAAAGACCAGGCACCAACCGGCGCGACCTCTAAAGCTATCGCATCTCGCGTCGGCGTGCAAGCACGCCAGTGGGAGATCGCATAGCGGCGCAGCGGTACGTATCCCCGCTGCGTAGGGGCAGCATAGCGCACGATCCCATGGAGCGCGCAGGACGTCGCGCGCGGACCGCAAGCGCCCTATCCATGCGGGATTCGCGTCAGCGCGCCGCACAGAGGTCGTAGGTCTGCCGCCACGGGCGCTGCCGCTCGAAGGCGGCGCTCGCGGCCAGCACGTCGAGATCGGCGTAGCGCCGGCCGATGATCTGCAGGCCCACCGGCAGCCGGCCGTCGATCATTCCGGCGGGAATCGAAGCCGCCGGGTGGCCCGAGAAGTTGATGAAGTAGGTCAGGCACCAGCCGATCAGGCGCTCGACCTCCTCGCCCGCGACGGTCGCCGGCCCGATCGTGTTCCCGTCCGTCGCGTTGTCGACCTGCTGCGCCGCGAGCGTCGGCGTGACGATCAGGTCGTAGGTGTCGAGGACCTTGGCGATCGCGTCGTGGATCTCGGTTCGCACCTCCTGGTCGCGGTAGTGCTCCATCACCGTGAGCTCGCGTCCCCGCTCGATCCAGCCGCGCAGCTCGGGCGGCAGGTCGTCGGCGTGGTCGCCCATCAGGTCGAGCCCGCCGTTCTTCATGTCCTCGAACGCCATCACGCTGAGCGGGATGATGTAGCGGCACCAGAGATCGCCGAGCTCGCGGTGGCCGCGCTTGATGCCCACCTCGATCTCCTCGACGATCGCGCCCGCCTCCTCGAACGCCGAGAGCGCCTCCTTGACCACCGCGGCCACCGCCGGATCGACCGGAAAGACATCCCAGTTCGGGCTGTAGGCGATGCGCATGCCCTTGATCGGGCGCGTCAGGGCCTGGGTGAAGTCGATCGTCTCGTCGAGGCTGAACGGATCGCGCGAGTCGAAGCCGGAGAGGGCGTTCAGGGCCAGCGCGGCGTCTGCGACGTTGCGCGTGATCGGGCCCTCCGCCAGGAAAGGGGCCGCCACGCCGAACAGGTTCGGGCGGGCGAAGAACGGGACGCGCCCGAACGAGCCCTTGTAGCCGTAGACGCCGCACCAGGCCGCCGGGATGCGGATCGATCCGCCGCCGTCTGTGCCCTCCGCGAACGGGACGAGCCCGTCGGCCACGGCGGCAGCGCTCCCGCCCGACGACCCGCCCGTGTTCTTGGAGAGGTCGAACGGGTTGCGCGACGGCCCGAAGAGCGGGTTGTCGCAGGTCCCGCGGAAGCCCATCACCGGGCTGTTCGTCTTGCCGAGCAGAATCGCGCCGGCGCGCTCGATGCGCTCGGCGAAGATGCACGAGAAGTCGGGCCGGAAGTCCTTCAGCGCACGGATGCCGCCGAGCGTCGAGACCCACCCCGGCTTGAAGTCGAAGCAGTCCTTCATCGCAGTCGGCACGCCGTGCAGCGGCCCGAGCTCGGCGCCCGACATGACCGCCTGCTCAGCCGTGCGAGCGCGCTCGCGCGCCTGCTCGAAGTCGGTGAAGATGAACGCGTTGAGGTCGGGGTTGCGTTCCTCGACCCGGGCGATCGCCGCATCCACGGCCTCGACGGGCGAGAGCTCGCGGCGCCGGATGCGCTCCGCCGTCTCGCTCGCGGAAAGGTCTCTCAGCTCGGTCGTGTCTGCCATGCGAACGTCCCTCTTCTCGGTGTTCAGATCTCTTCCAGACGGCCGCTCTCGATCGAGCGGTTGGCGGCGATGCCGACGCGCAGGGCCGAGAGCGCGTGCGCGCCCGTCGCCTCGCTCGGCTGCTCCCCGCGGTCGATCAGGTCGGCCAGCGCGGCGACCTGGCGCGCCCAGGGATCGGCGCTCGCGACCTCCACCAGCCTGGCCTCGCCGGTCGCGGGATAGACCCGCAGGCGATTCGCATCCTGGTCGACGCCGCCGATGTTGCCGCCGTCGGCCGCCGGCGCCGCCGAGAACGGATAGTGCGCGGCGCCGCGCTCGCAGAGCACGCGCAGATCGCTCGTGAAGGGGAAGGAGGCCGGCTGCAGGAGGCTGCCCTCGACGGTCGCGCTGCCGTGCTCGTGCTCGACGACGGCGAGCGCCTGCTGCGGCGCCTGACCGGGGGCGGCCGGAACCGCGCGCGCGAACACGCGGCGCGGCTCGCCGAGGATCGCGCTGAGCGTGTCGAAGTCGTGCGTCATCAGATCGATCGCGACCCCGCCGGACTGGGACATCTCGATCATCCAGTCGTTCCACCCGGGCGGCGGCGAGAGCCGCACCGCGCAGGCGGCGCGCGGGGCGCCGAGCTCGCCGGACGCGACGATGCGCCGGAGCTCCTCGTACTCGGGCCAGAATCGCAGCACGAGCCCGACCATCAGGCGGCGGCCCGAGACCTGGGCGGCGCGGATGATCGCCTCCGCGTCCGCAACCGTGAGCGCGATCGGCTTCTCGAGCAGAACGTCCTTGCCGGCCGCGAAGGCGCGCTCGGCGGCCTCACGGTGGAGCGGCGTCGGCAGACAGACATCGACGACGTCGACGCCCCGCGCCGCGATCGGTGCGAAGAGGTCGTCGGTGGCCTCGGCGCCACACGACTCCGCGACCGACCGGGCCTTCGCGAGCGAGCGCGACGAGACGCTGACGACGCGAGCGCGTCCGGCGAGGCCGGACCAGGCGGCGGCGTGAGTCTGCCCCATGAAGCCGCCGCCCAGGATCGCGACCCCGATCGTCATAGACCGAGCGCGCTCAGGTGCGCGTAGGCACGCGCCATCGCCGCGTCGACCTCTGCGAGCGGCGGCCAGGGCTCGCCCTGGAACTCGACCTCGACGGAGAGCGGGCCGGCGTAGCCTGCGGCCTCGAGCTGCGCGATCAGACCGGCGAAGTCGACGGTCCCGCCGCCGGGCTCGGGGAAGTCCCAGACCCCCGCTCCGCCGCGCTTGTCCTTGAGGTGGACATTTGCGAGGTACGGGATCATCGTCCCGATGTCGTCGACGGCGCGCGTGTCGCCATAGAACTCGCAGTTCGCCGTGTCGTAGCAGACCTTGATGCGCTCATGCCCGATGCGCTGGAGCAGCGGCAGCGTCTTCGCCCCGGTGGCCATGATGTCGCCGTGGATCTCGAGCGCGACGTCGACGCCGCACTCGTCGGCGACCGCCGCGAGCGCGCCCAGGTTCGCGAGGAACGCGAGCTCGTTCTCCTCCTGGCTTGAGTGGCCGCCGACCGCCGTGTTCATCACGGAGATGCCGTAGTCGTGGCACCAGCGGATCGCCTTGATCCCGTAGTCACGCCCCTCGGGCGTCGTCAGATCGGAGTGACCCGAGAGCACGACGGGCTCGAGCCCGTAGTGATCGAGCCGCGCCCGCAACCCGGCGGTGTCGGCGGCGAGATCGACGTGCTCGGTCCACCCCTCGACGGCGGTGAGCTCGACCGCGCGGTAGCCCGCCTCGGCGATGCCGGCGAGTGCCTGCTCGAGCGTGTAGGTGTGGTAGCTGTTCGTGTGTCCGGCGAGCGCCTG
>JANLRV010000118.1:0-8935 GCA_031361905.1 Actinomycetes bacterium | reverse complement strand
GCAGGCCCGAGAGACCGACCGAGAGCGCGGCGGCATCGAGATCGTCGCCGTCGTAGGCCGCCGTGAACGTGCCCTGGTCGGGCTTGTAGCCGTTCGCCAGCACGTCGTGCGCGATCGTCTCGCGCAGCTCGAGCCAGGCGGTCGGAGGCGGGTCGCCGCCGAGCTCGACGAGCGCGATCCCGCGATCGACGGCCTGCCAGCACATCACCTTGGAGTGGACGTGGTGCCGAGGCGGCTTGCGGATCTCCCAGATGCCGTTGTCGGGCTCGTGCCAGCGCCGCTCGACCGCCTCGACCATCGCGCGGATCAGCGCCTGCTCGCCGAAGCCGACCCGCCGGCGGCTCATCGCGACCGCGACGAGCAGCTCCGCGATCGGCCCGAAGACGTCGAGCTGCACCTGGTGATCGGCCGCGTTGCCGACGCGCACGGGCCGGCTGCCCGCATAGCCCGGCAGCGTGTCGATCACGGCCTCGGGTCCCAGATGGTTGCCGTCGAGGCCGTAGACCGGGCGCAGCCGCTCCGGTCCGGCCTCGCTCGCGACGAGCCCTTCGAGGAAGAGCAAGAGCGCGCTCGCCTCGGTCAGGCTGCCGAGCCCGACGAGCTCGCGCGCGGCCACCGAGGCGTCACGAGGCCAGCAATAGCGGTAGTCCCAGTTGCGCACGCCGCCGATTCCTTCCGGGAGGCTCGTCGTCGCCGCTGCCAGCATCGCGCCCGTCGGCGCGTGGCAGAGGCCGCGCAGGGTGAGCGCGCTGCGGGCGACGATCTCGCGCGCCTGCGAGGGCAGCTGCAGCCCCTCGAGCCACGAGGTCCAGTAGGTGTCGCTCTCACGGCGCCGATCGGACTCTCGCGCGCGGCTCGCCGCGAGGCTCGTCGAGCCGAGGCGCAGCTCGAGCACGACCGGCCCCGCTCGCAGGTCGACCTCGGCCGAGGCGGTCTCGTGCTGGCCGCTCGACTCGATCCGCCACTCGATTCCCGGCGCGTAGAGCACGACGGGCTCGGCGGCGCCGATCACCTCGAGGCCCTCGGCGCTCGCGCGCAAGGTCACCGGCGCCCGGCCGAAGTCGGGTCGCGGTGCGAACTCGATCGCCGCGGTGGCCTCGCCCGAGAGCACCCGGATGAGATCGCTGCGTCCGGCCTGCTCCGACGGCCGTCCTCGGCTGCAGTCGAGGTAGTCGGTCACCGTCATGCCCGCCCAGCGCGTCTCGAGCCGCATCGTCCCCGGCAGGTAGCGCTGCGCCGTCGGGAGCCCGCCGTGCGCCGGCTTGACCGCGAACGTGCCCGCCGAGGCGTCGCCGAGCAGCTCGGCGAAGAGCGCGGCCGAGTCGGCGCGCGGGTGGCAGAGCCAGCAGATCCGCGCGTCGGGCGTGAGCAGCGCGAGCGAGCGCTGGTCGGAGAGCATGCTGTGGCGCTGGATCGGCACGGCTCGCTGGCCGAAGAGCCAGTCGCGCCGCGCGTCGTGGAGGCCGGCGAAGACCTTCGCGAGGTCCTCGGGCGCATCCAGGCGGAAGGCCGCTTCCGTTGGTCCTGCACCGACCTTGATGCCGACGTCGGGGCCGGTCAGATGCCGGAACGCGTCCTCATCGGTGACGTCGTCGCCGGCGAAGATCGCCGCCGATGCTCCCACCGCGTGGCGGATGCGGTCGATCGCGTCGCCCTTGTGCGTGCTCACGACGAGCAGCTCGATCACGGATTTTCCCTCGCGCGTCGTCACGCCCATCCGCTTCGCCGGACCCGCGCGCACCTCGTCGAGCACCCGCTCGGCGTCGGCCGGGTCGGCACGCCGGACGTGCAGCGCCGCGCCCGTGGGCTTCGGCTCGACCTGCGTGCCGGGATAGCGCGCGGCGATCTCTTGCAGCTCGCGCGTGATCCGGTCGCGCAGGCTCGCGGCGGCCACGCCGAGAGCGCTCGCGAAGCCGATGTCGAACTCCGAGCCGTGGCTGCCGACGAGGTGCACCTCGTCGGGCAGACGGCTGAGCGCCGCGAGGTCGCGCAGCGCCCGGCCCGAGACGACGGCGACGTGCGTGTTCGGCAGCTGCGCGAGCGCGCGCAGCGCCGTGACCGACTCGCGCAACGGCTGCGCGTGCTCGGGGCGATCGACGATCGGCGCGATCGTGCCGTCGTAGTCGCTCGAGACGAGCAGCACGGGGGTGCGGGCGAGCGCCTTCAGAGCGTCGCGGAGGTCACCGTTCAAGCGGCTCGGATGAGTCGAGGGTTTCGAGATATCGCTTGGCCCAGTAGTGCACATCGCGGGAACGTACTTGGCGTCGCAGCTCGCGCATCCTCCTGCGCGCCTCGGCGGGGTCCATCGCGACGGCCCGCTCGATCGCGAGCTCGACGCCCTCGATGTCGTGCGGGTTGACGAGGATCGCCTGCCGCAGCTCGGCGGCGGCGCCCGCGAACTCCGAGAGCACGAGCACGCCGCCACCGCGGCTGCGCGCGGCGACGTACTCCTTCGCAACGAGGTTCATGCCGTCGCGCAGCGGCGTCACGAGCATCACGTCGGCCGCGCGGTAGAGCGCGACGAGCTCGTCGCGCGGGAAGCTCGTGTGCAGGTAGTGGATCGCGGGCTGGCCGACGCGCCCGAAGCGCCCGTTGATGCGGCCCACGCGTCCCTCGATCTGGTCGCGCATCGCCCGGTAGCTCGCGACGCGCTCCCGGCTGGGCGTCGCGACCTGCACGAGCACCGTCTCCGGCACCGTCAGCACGCCGGCCGAGAGCAGCTCCTCGTAGGCCTTCAGCCGGATGTCGATGCCCTTCGTGTAGTCGAGCCGGTCGACGCCGAGCAGCACCGTCTTCGGGCTTCCCAGCTCGCGGCGCAGCGCGGCGGCGCGGGCGACCGTCGCCGGCTCGGCGGAGGTGCGGTTGACGGCGGCGAAGTCGATCGAGATCGGGAACGCCCCGATGCGCACCGTGCGGCCGCCGAACTCGATCGCCTGGCGGGTGGCGGAGACGCCGATCAGCCGGCGTGCCAGCTGCATGAAGTTCTGCGCGGCGACGGGACGCTGGAAGCCGACCAGGTCGGCTCCGAGCAGCCCCTCGACGATCGTCCGGCGCCACGGCAGCATCATGAAGAGCTCTTGCGGCGGGAACGGGATGTGCAGGAAGAAGCCGATCCGCAGGTCGGGCCGGCGCGCCCGCAGCATCGCGGGCACGAGCTGGAGCTGGTAGTCGTGGATCCAGACGGTCGCGCCCGGCGCGGCCTGGTCGGCGGCGGCGCGCGCGAACCGCTCGTTGACCTCGACGTACGAGAGCCACCACTCACGATGGATCTCGGGCGGCTGGATGCAGTCGTGGTAGAGCGGCCAGATCGTGCGGTTCGAGAAGCCCTCGTAGAACTCCTCGAACTCGGCCTCCGAGAGCCCGACGGGCTGCAGCTCGATGCCCTCGTGCTCGAACGGCGCCGGCGGCTCTCCCTGGACGCCGGCCCAGCCGACCCAGGCGCCCGAGCGGGCCGCCATCACCGGCTTCAGCGCCGTGACGAGGCCGCCGGGGCTCGTGCTCCAGCTCTCGGCGCCCGACTCGTCGACGGTGCGGTCGACGGGGAGGCGGTTCGCAACGACGACGAAGCCGGCCTGCATGCCAGCATCGTTACAGGTCCGCGCCTGCACGCCCGGGGGCTTGCCCGCACGTTGCGGGTAGACCTCGAGCGGCCAGGGCCGCCCTAGCGGTAGATGTGTGCGGCGTCGTTGCCCGCCGCGGGCTCGCGGCGCGCGATTCCCGAGGCGTGGGCGGCGGCCGCGACGGCCGCCGCGACGCGCGGCGCCACCTCGCGGTTGAAGACGCTCGGGATGATGTAGCCCGGCTGTAGCTCGCTGTCGGAGATCACGCTCGCGATCGCCTGGCCCGCAGCGAGCTTCATGCCCTCGTCGATCGCAGACGCGCGCACGTCGAGCGCGCCGCGGAAGACGCCGGGGAACGCGAGCACGTTGTTGATCTGGTTCGGGTAGTCGGAGCGCCCGGTCGCGAGCACGGCGACGTCAGAGGCGATCTCGGCCGGATCGACCTCCGGGTCGGGGTTCGCCATCGCGAAGACGATCGCGTCGTCGGCCATCGTGCGGATGCCGGCGGCGGTGACGGCGCCGGGCATCGAGAGCCCGATGAACACGTCGGGTCCGGCGAGCGCCTCGTCGGCCGTGCCGGTGAAGCCCTGCTCGTTGGTGTGCGTGGCGTACCAGCGTTTCATCTCGAGAAGGCCCGGGCGCTCCCGGTGGATCGCGCCCGATCGATCGAAGCCGATCACGTGCCGCACCCCGGCGGCGAGCAGGATGCGTGTGCAGGCGACGCCGGCCGCACCCACGCCCGAGAACACGACGCGTACGTCCTCGGCGCGCTTGTCGACCACCCGCAGGGCATTCAGGAACGCGGCCAGCACGACGATCGCGGTGCCGTGCTGGTCGTCGTGGAAGACCGGGATGTCGAGCGACTCGCGCAGCCGCCGCTCGATCTCGAAGCAGCGCGGCGCCGAGATGTCCTCGAGGTTGATCCCGCCGAAGCCGGGCGAGACCGCCTGCACGACGGCGACGATCTCGTCGACGTCCTTCGTCGCGAGGCAGAGCGGGAAGGCGTCGACGCCGGCGAACTCCTTGAACAGCATCGCCTTGCCCTCCATCACCGGCATCGCAGCCTCGGGCCCGATGTCGCGGAGTCCCAGGACGGCGGTGCCGTCGCTGACGACGGCCACCATGTTGCGCTTGGTCGTGAGCGTGTAGGCGCGCTCCGGCTCGTCGTGGATCGCCATGCAGACGCGCGCGACGCCTGGCGTGTACGCCATCGAGAGGTCGTCTCGAGTGCGCACGGGAACCTTCGGCTGCACCTCGATCTTGCCGCCGAGGTGCATCAGGAACGTGCGGTCCGAGACCTCGTCGACGGTCACGCTCGCGAGCGCGCGCACCGCGTCGATGATGCGCTGTCCGTGCTCGGCGTCACCCGCGGCGACGGTGATGTCGCGCACGGTCCCGTCGGGGTCGGCCTTGACGACGTCGATCGCGCCGAGGTTCCCGCCCGCCTCGCCGATCGCCTGTGCAACCTCGGCGAACGCGCTCGGGACGTTGCGAATCCGGACGCGCAAGGTCAGGCTGAACGATGCCGAAGGCGTGGGCGTCATCCCGGCATCCTAGAACGCCGCCGCGAGGCGGGTCCTGGCACCAGTGCCGGGGAAGTGGGCGTACATGGGATTGAACCATGGACCTCCCGCGTGTGAAGCGGGCGCTCTCCCGCTGAGCTATACGCCCGGCGCGTCGAATCGTACCGGAACTCGGGCAGTCGCCCGCCTGTGGGCGACCGGGTGCAGGGGAATGCCGAAAGGTCCGCTATCGTTGGCAGGGGTAGCACAAAGTCACTGAGTTTTGGCTTATCCAAAACATAACAAGTGTCTCAATCTACGCTACAGGAGCACCATGAAGCGGAAGCATCATCACCACCTCGACGCACCGAAGGTCCACCTCTTCCCGTATGACCGCAGCAACGGCTCGCGGTATCCGGAGACCGAGATGGAGCGCTTCGAGCGGCTCGACCGCGAGCGCCGCACGTCCGATCGCCAGGAGCGCAACCGGCGCCGCATGCAGCGGCTCGTGAAGCCGCTCCGCAAGCTCGCCCGCCGCGCCTGAGGAACGTTCTCGGCGCGGCGAACGGAGTGGGAGGGATTCGAACCCTCGAGGCAGGTTTCCCCACCCACACGATTTCCAATCGTGCTCCTTCAGCCGCTCGGACACCACTCCCGCTTGCTCGCAGTATCGCAGGCGAGCGTGATCAGCCGCGTGGCTGAATCGTCACCGCGGTGCCGTAGGCGGCGACCTCGCTCATGATGTTCGCGATCTCGTTGCAGTCGAAGCGCATCGCCACGACGGCGTTCGCGCCGCGCCCGCGAGCCTCCTCGCACATCCGCTCGATCGCCTGGTTGCGGCTCTCCGTGATCAGCGTCGTGTAGCCCTTCGCCTCGCCGCCGAAGACGGTGCGGAAACCGGCACCCATGTTCGAGAAAGCGTTGCGGGCGCGCACGATCAGCCCGCAGACCTCCCCGTGCACGGCCACGATGTCGTAGCCGGCCACGTCGTTCGTCGTCACCACCAGGATGTCACTCATGGGCACACCGTAGTGCGACGGACGCGGGCACGGCCGCTCGCGAGCGGAGGGAATCCTCGAAACACGGCATTCGCTGCGAGCGCGAGCACGAGCGCGGTCGTGCCCTGCACGAGGTAGTAGCCGAAGGCCGTGTTGCGGCCGGAGAGGGAGACCCCCCGCGCGAGCTCGGGCAGCACGGAGGCCGATCCGCTCGGCCGCGCGTCCATCTTCCAGGCGAGCCCGGAGACGCCGAGGAACAGCACGATCGCGATCACCCCGAACCACCTGAGTGTGCCTGTAGACGGCGGAACGCGGTGACGCCGTTTCTGATCGCCTCGACGCCGGTCAGCGCGCTGCAGCCCGAGGCGAACGCGCGCATCAGGGCGACGGCGCCGACGCCTCCCGCGAGGCCGACCTGCGTGGGGTCGGGAACGGTGTAAGCCCCGTGAATGCGCCGGGCAGTCATGTGAAGGACGCATCAACGGGAGGCCGATCAGCGTGGCGGCGCGATCGCCGTCCCGTCAACGGCCCTTCGCTATGCTGAAAATCGGCGCGGAGAGGTGGCAGAGCGGTTGAATGCGGCGGTCTCGAAAACCGTTATGGGGGGCAACTTCCATCGGGGGTTCGAATCCCCCCCTCTCCGCCTCTTGCAGGCTTGAGCAGGCGAAAAGCATGAGTTGCTATGGCTCTTGCGATTCGCCCATATGCCGCTAGAACCCGCTCTAGGGTGCACGTGAACGCCCATGGGAGTTGCGCAGGGAGTTGCGCACTCGACCACGACCGCGATACCTTCGTGCCGATGACGACGCGACGATCAACCCCCGAAGGCGTCGTCGCTCGCCACGCGCGCTCGTGCGCGAGCACTCTCGGTCGACGCTGCAACTGCGCCCCGGCGTTTCAAGCGTTCGTGCCCACGGGAGTTCGCGGTGGTAAGCGCTATAAGACGTTCCCGACGGCGGCGGCTGCGAAGGCATGGCGGGCTCAGCAGGTCGCGGCGGGCGACCACTTCCGGAGGCAAACGAGGCCGAACGCGATCACGCTTCGGCGCGCGGCCGAGGAGTTCGTCCTCGGGATGCAGGAGCGGACGATCACGAACCGGAGCGGCGACGCCTACAAGCCGGCCGTGACGCGCGGCTACGAGCAAGCGCTCCGCCTTCACATTCTGCCGAGCCTCGGCGCCCTCAGGCTCGTTGAGATCACGACGGCCGACCTCCAGCGCCTCTCCGAACGCCTCCGCGGCGAGGGGCGGAGCGCCTCCAATGTACGGAACGCATTCCTACCCGTTCGCGCGATCTACCGCCGAGCAGAGAGCCTCGCCGAGGTTTCCCACAACCCGACGCGCGGCCTTCAGCTCGCGGCGGTGCGAGGGCGCCGAGACCGCGTCGCGCCGCCGGATGAAGCAGCCGCGTTGATCGAGGCTGTGCCCGAGCGCGACCGCGCGATCTGGGCGACCGCCTTCTACAGCGGCCTGCGCGTTGGCGAGATCCGTGCGCTGAGAATCGCCGACGTCGATTTGACCGGTGGGATCATCCACGTTCGTGCCTCCTGGGATCCGAAGGAAGGACCGGTTGCCCCGAAGAGCGCAGCAGGCGAGCGTCGCGTGCCGATCCCGGAGGCGCTCATGGCGGAGCTCGAGAGACAGGTCGATCGCGTGCGATGGCAGGTCGGATTGCTGTTCGGTCGATCTCCGGGAAGCCCGTTCAACTACTCGAGTGTCACGGGTCGCGCGCGACGTGCCTGGTCGGCGAGAGGACTCAACCCGATCACCCCGCATGAGGCGCGCCACACCTACGCCTCGCTGATGATCGCGGCCGGCGTGCCCGCGAAAGAGCTCGCCGAGTACATGGGGCACGCGAGCGTCGCGATCACGCTCGATCGCTACGGACACCTGTTCGCCGGCACCCACCAACTCGCGGCGCGACGACTCGACGAATACCTCGCGCTATCGAGCGCGCGCGGGGGAAGCCCAAGCGCCGACGGCCTCGTGGTGCTCGGCCCAGCGTTCGAGTTCGCTCACACGGACGAGTAGCCGCCGGCCGACGCGGATCACGCGAAGGTCGCAGAGGATGTGGCGCTCGAGATGGTCGCGACTGACGCCGAGCGCGGCAGCCGCCTCATCCAACGTCAGCGTCACGCGCAACACGGCGCCTGGCGCCTCAGACATGCTGAACCACCAGATCGACAGACGCCCCGGCCGATCTCGATTCCACGGAGAAGCGCTCTGGCCAGTCATCTCGAGCCCGCTCGCTCACCATGGCTACCGGGACATCACCGGAGTGCAGATTGCAACCGCGGGCTCGGTTGCTCATTCGCGTACTTGGCCGATCGAGCACGCCGGAACGCCCCAGCGCGGCACAGCCGGAGCCGGCGTTCTCTACTGCGCCCCGTATTCGCAGTCGTTGTCCTGCGCCTCCCACGTCAGCGTGGGTGTGGCGTTGCTCGGGGTCGGACGACATCTGCCGCGCGATTCCTCCAGCCTATTTCCGAGTGGACACAGCCGGCAAGGAGGGTCTTTCGCACCCCTGTGTCTACGGGTGGTCGGCGATCACGAGTCGGTAGCCGAGGTCGAGGTGGTCGCGTGTGAGCAGATCAGCGTGTTTGGTGGCCCACTGACCGTTCTCGATGTCGCTGGCCAATCGGGCGAGGCCCTCGGAGTGCTCGTCGAGCGTTGCGAGGGAGGAGATGTTCTGTCGGACGATCGGATCGAGGTACGCGGCTGGGCGTCGCCAGTAGGCGCAGAGGAAGCCGTCGGTGCAGTCGTGGGGCACGGGGACGACTTCGAGGTGGATCGAGCCGAAGAGGCGTCGTAGCTCGGGAATCGGGACGTACATGGCGCGGTCGCGTTTTGCTGCTTCGGGGAGGTAGTGGTGGAGCC
>JANLRV010000157.1:0-2635 GCA_031361905.1 Actinomycetes bacterium | reverse complement strand
CTGGAAGCCGATGTACCCGTCGAACCGCGGCCGCACCCAGGCGGCCTCGATCGTCGCGCGCGTGCCCGAGTAGAACCCGCCCGCGGCCCGGTCGACTGAGGCGTCGGCCCAGGCCGCGCGCGCCGATGGCTGTCCCTCGTGCCGGGGAATGAAGGTCGCCTGCGTCGAGGCCTCGAGGAGCCACGCGAGGTGGGCCGCCAGCGCGGGGGTGAGCGGGCAGCGTCGCGTGATCGCGATGCCCGTGCCGCCGAGCGTCGAGCCGAGCCCGGGCGCGTCGCAGAAGCGCAGCGGCGAGCCCGCCGATCCCGGCCTCGCATAGCCGACGTAGCCGTAGACGAGCGGGCAGCAGGCGGCCTGCCGCCGCGTCATCGCCTCGAGCAGCGCGATCGGGTTCGCGCCGGCGAGCGACCGCTCGGCGCGCCCGGCCAGGCGCACGAGCAGTTCGAGGGCCTCGAGACAGAGAGCGTCCGGCACGGGGCGCTCGGGCGTGCTCGCGAGCCCACCGTCGGCGAGCCCCGCGCAGATCGAGAAGAGGGTCAGCAGCGCGTGCGGGCCTGCCAGCGAGAGCGCGAGCGGCAGCGCGTCTGCGAGCTCGAGCACGTCTGCCCAGCTCTCCGGCGCGGGGCGATCGCCTATGAGCGCGGGCTGCAGCGCCTGCACCTGCGTGGCCGCGTCGAGCGGCAGCGCGTAGGCGCGCCCGGCGTAGCGGTAGCTCGCGGCGGCGCGGCCGACCGTGCCGGCCTCGATGCGGGCGAGGGTCTCGCTGCCGACCAGCTCGTCGACGGGCACGAGGCAGTCGCCTGCGACCGCCTCGCCGAGGTGGGGGTGGTCGAGCACGATCAGGTCGTAGTCGCGCGCCAGCTCGGCGATCGGCGTCGACTCGAAGCCCTCGAGCGGCTGGGCCTTCCACTCGATCTCGAGGCGATCCGCGTGCAGGGTCGCCGCGGCACGCAGCGATGCGAGCCCGCGGGGGTGGTCCCAGGTGAGCCCGCGAACTGCGCTCACAGCGGGTCCTCGGCGACGACGCCGCTCGCGATCAGCTGGTCGACGCCGGCGCTATCGAGACCGAGCTCGGCGAGGATCGAGCGGCTGTGCTCGCCGGTCAGCGGCGCGCCGGCGAACACCTGGGAGGGCGTGCGCGAGAACTGGATCGGAAAGCCCGGCGTGCGCACGTGGCCCTCGGTCGGGTGCTCGTACTCGACGAAGGTGCCGTTGTGGGCGACCTGCGCGTCGTTGACGACGTCCTCGTAGCCGTAGACGGGCCCGGCCCAGCAGCCGCGCGCCTCGAAGGCCGCGAGCCAGTCGGCCGAGCGCCCGCTGCGCAGCCGCGCCTGCGTCACGCGCAAGATCTCGTCGCGGTGCTCCCAGGTGTCCTGCTCGTCGTCGAAGCCGGCGAGCTCGGGCGCATCGAGCACGACGGCGAGATCGCTTGGCGAGGGGAAGGCGAGCGCGATGTGGCCGTCCGAGGTCTCGAAGATGCCGTAGGGCGAGCGGATGTAGGAGTGCCCGTGGGGCTCGTCCGAGCGCGTCTGCGCGCGCCCGCCGACGGTGTAGATCGAGAGCTCCTGCATCTGCAGCGTGAGGATCGCGTCGAGCATGTTGACCTGCACGAGCTGCCCCTCGCCGGTGCGCTCGCGGTGCAGCAGCGCGGCCAGCGCGCCCTCGAAGGCGACGTACGCGGTGACGCCGTCGACGAGGAACTGGCCGGCGGGCTGCGGGCTGTCGTCGGAGCGCCCGACCGACTCGAGCGCGCCGCTCATCGCCTGCAAAAGCAGGTCCTGGCCGGGGCGCTTCGCATAGGGGCCGTCCTCGCCATAGCCCGAGATCGAGACGTAGACGAGCGACGGGTTGATCTGCTTGAGCGTCTCGTAGTCGATGCCGAGCCGCTCGGCGACGCCGGGGCGGTAGTTCTGCAAGAAGACGTCGGCGGTGCGCACGAGCTGCCAGATGACCTCGCGTCCCTGCTCGGTCTTGAGGTCGATCGCGAGGCTGCGCTTGTTGCGGTTGAGCGAGAGGAAGCTCGCGTTGATCCGGTTTCCGGTCGCGCCGCCGCCGGCGACGTGGCGGTGCCACTCGCCCGTGACGGGCTCGATCTTGATCACGTCCGCGCCGAGATCGCCGAGCCGCATCGCCGCGAGCGGTCCCGCCATCGCGATCGAGCAGTCGAGCACGCGCATCCCGCCGAGCACGCCTCCGTGGTCGTGCGTGTCGGCGTAGGCGCTTGCCTGATCGTCGTCGAGCGTCGGAAGCAAGGTCTCCATGGTTCTACATTGTGGCACCATTGAGAGCGATCTGCAAGCACCAGTCGCTACTGTTCACGCCTAGACTCTCGCAATCGCATCCCATATAGTGGGACCTGTGAAGGACGAGTCCGGAGCCCAGGCGATCGATCGCGCCGCGCGCATCCTGGTCGGGCTGATCGAGAGCGACGAGCTCGTCTCGCTGGCCAGCATCGTCGAGCGCACGCAGCTCTCGAAGAGCACGGCCGCCCGCCTGCTGCGCGCGCTCGAGCGAAACGGCCTCGCGCAGCGCGGCCCCAGCGGAGGCTTCCGGCCGGGGCGCATCCTCGTCGAGTACGCGCGCCGCGACACGAGCATCGCCGACCTCGCGGTGCTGGCCGGGCCGTTCCTCGAGC
>JANLRV010000147.1:0-14342 GCA_031361905.1 Actinomycetes bacterium | reverse complement strand
AGCCGCCGAGGCGCACGCGAACCGGTCCGTCGACGGTGTGCTGGCGAGCGCCGACATCCTCGAGGACCTCGCGCTGCTCGGCCTGCTCGAGGGCCGGCTCGCCTACGGCACGATGAACCGTGGCGGGCTGATGGGCGCGCGCTGGGAGCTCGATGACCGTTTCACCGCCTACGACGCGGCGCATATCGCCTCGATCGGGCTCGACGGGGGCAAGATGCTCTTGCGCATCGACGACGAGGATCCGGGCACGATCCCGACGCTCGAGTCGTGCGCGCGGGCGGTCAGCGAGCTCGCCGATCGCGGGCTGCACGCGATGGTCGAGCCGCTGCCCTACCGCAAGAACGAGCAGGGCGGGGCGATCCTCGATACGAGCGAGGAGAAGCTGATCCGCGCGATGGGCGTGGCCTCTGGCCTCGGTGCGAGCGCCGCCTACACGTGGCTCAAGGTGCCCGCCTCCGCCGACGTCGAGCGCGTGATGCGCGTGTCGTCGCTGCCCGCGCTGATCCTCGGCGGCGCGCCCGGAGCCGACCCTGCGGCGGCGCTCGCGCGCTGGGAGCGCGCGCTGGCGCTGCCGACGGTGCGGGGCCTCGTCGTCGGCCGCACGCTGCTGTATCCGGCAGACGGCGACGTCGCGCGTGCCGTCGAGAACGCGGGCGCGCTCGTGGAGGCGCAACGGTGAGCACGCTGCTGATCCGGGTGGGCGCCGATCCGCTCGTGATCACGCCGGCATCGGCGGGCTGGGATCGCTGCGGCCTCCGGATCGTGCAGCTCGACCCCGGCGGCTCGCTCGTGCTCGCTACCGAAGACGCCGAGGTCTGCGTGCTGCCGCTGACGGGCGGCTGCATCGTCGAGACGGGCGGCCGGCGCTTCGAGCTTGCGGGACGCGAGAGCGTGTTCGCGCGGGTCAGCGACTTCGCCTACGTGCCGTGCCAGAGCGAGCTGCGGATCTCGTCGGCGGCGGGCTGCGAGCTCGCGCTCGCCTCCGCGCGCACCGAGCGGCGGCTCGAGCCGCTGCACGTCCACGCGAGCGAGGTGCCCGTCGAGCTGCGCGGAGCCGGCAGCGCGACGCGCCAGGTCAACAACTTGATGATCCCCGGCGTCTTCGACGGGGCCGACCGCCTGATCTGCTGCGAGCTCCTGACGCCCGATGGCAACTGGTCGAGCTACCCGCCGCACAAGCACGACGCCTCGCCCGAGTGTGAGATCGACAACGAGGAGATCTACTACTTCCGCATCGGCCGCGCGGGCACCGTCCGCTACGACGCCGACGGCTACGGGATCCACCGCACCTACACCGCGGACCATCAGATCGACGAGACGGTCGTGGTGCGCGACGGCGACGCCTTTCTCGTGCCGCGCGGCTATCACGGGCCGTGCATCGCGGCGCCGGGCTACCCGATGTACTACCTCAACGTGATGGCGTCTGCGCGCGACGAGCGCCGGCTCGCGATCGTCGACGATCCGCCGCACGCCTGGATCCGCGACAGCTGGAGCTCGCAGGCGCTCGATCCGCGCTGCCCGATGACGAGCGCCGACGGGCTCGTCCGATGAGCGCCCCGACGATCCGGCTGACGACGGCGCAGGCGATCGTGCGCTACCTGATCGCGCAGCGGACGCTGATCGACGGCGCCGAGCAGCCGCTCTTCCCCGGAGTCTTCGCGATCTTCGGCCACGGCAACGTGACGTGCCTCGGCAACGCGCTCGAGGAGGCGCGCGCCGAGCTGCCGACCTATCGCGGTCAGAACGAGCAGGGCATGGCGCTCGCCGGCGTCGCCTATGCGAAGGCGATGCGGCGGCGGCAGATCATGGTCGCCGCGAGCTCGATCGGGCCGGGCGCTACGAACATGGTCACGGCGGCCGGCGTGGCGCACGCGAACCGGCTGCCGCTCCTGCTGCTCGCCGGCGACACGTTCCAGAGCCGCATCCCCGACCCGGTGCTGCAGCAGGTCGAGCACTACGGCAGCCCGTCGACGACGGTGAACGACGCCTTTCAGGCCGTCACGCGCTACTGGGACCGCATCGTCAAGCCCGAGCAGGTCGTGCAGTCGCTGCCGCTCGCGCTCGCGACGATGCTCGATCCGGCAGATTGCGGCCCCGCGCTGATCGCGCTCCCGCAGGACGTGCAGGCCGAGGCCTACGATTATCCCGTGCACCTGTTCGAGCCGCGCGTGCACGAGCTGCGCCGGCAGCGACCCGATCGCGGCGAGCTCGCGCGCGCGGCCGCGGCGCTGCGCGGCGCCTCCAGCCCGCTGATCGTCGCGGGCGGTGGCGTGCGCTACTCGCTCGCCGAGGACGAGCTGCGGCGCTTCGCCGAGGCGCACGGCATCCCGGTCGTCGAGACCGTCGCCGGCAAGTCGTGTCTGACGGCCGACCACCCGCTCTACGCCGGTCCGATCGGCGTGATCGGCAGCAAGCAGGCAAATCGGCTCGCGGCCGAGGCCGACTGCGTGCTTGCGATCGGCACGCGGCTGCAGGACTTCACGACCGGCTCGTGGACGGTCTTCGCGAACCCCGAGGCGCGCGTGATCGGGCTCAACTGCGCGCGCTTCGATGCCGGCAAGCACCTCGCGCTGCCGCTCGTTTCCGACGCGCAGGAGGGCCTCCGCGAGCTCGGCGAGGCGCTCGGCGCATGGAGCGTGCCGGCCGCCTGGCGCGAGCGCGCGACGGCCGAGCGGGCCGAGCTCGACGCGCTGATCGACGCGGTCGGCGCGCCGCCGGCGAGCGGGACTGCCCCGAGCTACGCGCAGGTGATCTGCGCCGTGCACGAGACGGCGAGCCCCGACGACTACGTCGTCACAGCGGCCGGCGGCTTCCCCGGCGAGCTGAACATCGCCTGGCGCAGCAAGGGCGTCTCGACGTTCGACTGCGACTACGGGTTCTCGTGCATGGGCTATGAGATCGCGGGGAGCTGGGGCGCGCGCCTCGCGCGGACGGCCGGCGAGGTGCTCTGCTTCGTCGGCGATGGCTCGTACCTGATGCTCAACTCCGACCTCTTGTCGTCGGTGATCACCGGGCAGAAGCTGATCGTGATCGTCTGCGACAACGGCGGCTACGCCGTGATCGAGCGGCTTCAGGTGGGCCAGGGCGGCGCCTCCTTCAACAACATGTTCGACGAGCTCGCAGGCGAGCGGGTGCGCGTCGACTTCGCCGCACACGCCCGCTCGCTCGGGTGCCTCGGCGAGACGGTCGGCGACATCGCCGGGCTGCAGGCGGCGCTCGCGCGCGCCCGGGCGGCCGAGCGGACCTCGGTGATCTCGATCGAGACCGCGCCGGCCGAGTGGATCCCCGGCGGCACGTTCTGGGAGGTCGGCATCCCCGAGCTCTCGCACCGGCCCGAGATCGAGGCGGCGCGCGCCGCGATGGACGAGGGCAAGAAGGGCCAGCGCGTCGGCTGGTAGCGGACCTACGCGTCGAGCGCGATCGTGATCAGCTCGAACGGGCGATAGGGGATCACGAACGCGCCGTCCGCGTCGGTCTCGAGCTCGCCGAGCGGATCCTCGAGCGCGTTGCAGGAGCGCGCCGCGCCGTGTGGGAGGGCGACGCTCAGGCGTGCGGTTCCCCGGGCTCCGTGCGCCTCGTAGAGCCGGATCACGAGCCGGTCGTCCGACTCGGCGCGCTTGATCGTGTCGATGATCAGGTTCTCGTCGTCGCACGCGACGAACGTCTGCGGCGCGGCCGCTCCGGCCGTCAGCAGCAGCGGGGCGTTGAAGAGCAGCGCCTCGCGCGTCACGCCGGCCGCCTGCCAGCTGCCCTCGTGGGGGAAGATCGCGTACGAGAGCTCGTGCTCGCCGACATCGGCGGTCGGGTCGGGCCAGCGCGGGCTGCGCAGCAGGCTCATCCGCAGCTCGCTGCCGAACGTCGACCAGCCGTAGGTCGACGCCGACAGCAGGGCGACCCCGAAGCCGTGCTCGCCGAGGTCGGCGAAGCGGTGAGCGGGCACCTCGTACTGGGCCAGGTCGAAGCTCGTCGAGTAGTGCGTGGGCCGCTCGACGACGCCGAACTGCATCTCGTAGGTCGCGCGCGGCGCGCTCACCGCGACCGGGAACAGCACCTTGAGGAAGCGCCGATCCTCCCGCCAGTCGATCGTGCAGTGGAACTCGAGCCGCCTCGCATCGGCATCGAGGCGCACGACCTGGCGCATGCTGCTCGAGCTTCCGATCGCGCGCGTGAACGCCACCTCGGCGCGCAGCGGGTGGTCGCTCGAGACCTCGCACGACGATGCCGGAGGGCAGACGCTGCGCGTCTCGAGGTGGAACGGGTCGACATCCCAGGCCTCGAACACCGTCGGCCGGTCGTCGTACAGCTCGAGCACGTTGGCGGGGCCGCTGAGCGCCTCGCGGCCGCTCGCCCGGTGCACGAGCGAGCGCAGCGTGCCGTCGCGGCCGAGCTCGGCGCGCAGCACGCCGTTCGAGAGCACGAAGCCGTGCTCCGACTGCACGAGGCTGACCGTGGCCGCCGGCTCGGCCAGTCGCCCCAGGCCGTAGGCGGGCGCGTCGATCAGCACCGGGCCGTCCGCGAGCTGCACGACGGTCCGGCGCGCCGCGTCGACGGTGTTGCAGGCGACCAGGTCGCCGCCGGCGCCGGCGAAGGCGGCGAGCGCGACATCGCGCACGGCTCTCGCCTCCTGCGCGACTCGTGCGAGGTCGCGCTCGGCATCGACGTAGACCGGCTCGATCGAGGATCCCGGGATGATGTCGTGGAACTGCTGCAGGAGCAGCAGCTTCCAGGCGCCGTCGAGCGCCTCGGCCGGGTAGGCGGCGAGCCCGAGGCGAGCGGCGACCGCTGCGAGCAGCTCGGCGTCGTGCAGCAGCCGCTCGCCAAGACGGTTGCCGCGCTTCGTGCGTGCCTGTGAGGTGTAGGTGCCGCGGTGGAACTCGAAGTAGAGCTCGCCGACGACCGTGGCGAGCTCGGGACGATCGGCCTCGAGCCGCTCGAAGAACTCCTCGGGGTCGCGCATCGTCGTCCTCGGCACGCCCTGGAGGTCGCGAGTCCGCCGCAGCGTCTCCAGCATCTGGGGCGTCGGTCCGCCGCCGCCGTCGCCGTGACCGAAGAGCAGCAGGCTCTGCTGCGAGCGGTCGTGGTCCTTGAACGCCCTGGCCGACCGCCGCAGCTCCTCCACCGTCGCGGCGCCGTTGTAGGTGTCTGCCGGCGGGAAGTGCGTGACGACCTCGGAGCCGTCGATGCCCTGCCAGACGAAGGTGCTGTGAGCCGGCTTGTTGAAGCGATTCCAGGAGAGCTTCTGGGTCAGGAACGAGCGGATGCCGGCCGCGCGCATGATCTGCGGGAGCTGGCCGTTGTAGCCGAACACGTCAGGATTCCAGAACACGGTCGAGCGGTGGCCGAGCTCGGCCTCGAAGAAACGCTGCCCGTGCACGAACTGCCGCACGAGCGACTCGCCCGAGGGGATGTTGCAGTCGGGCTCGATCCAGGTCCCGCCGATCGGCAGCCACTGCCCGCGCTCGACGCGCTCGACGATCCGGCGCCAGAGGTCGGGCTCGCGGTCGCGGATCCAGGCGTACTGCTGCGCCTGCGAGCAGGCGAACCGGTACTCGGGGTAGCGATCCATGTACGCGGCCTGCGACGAGAAGGTGCGGATGCACTTCCGATAGGTCTCCGCGATCGGCCACAGCCACGCGGTGTCGATGTGCGCGTGGCCGATCGCCGAGACCTCGTGGGCCTCGCTCCCGTTCGTGCGCGTGAGCAGCCTGCGAAGGATCGCGGCGGCGGGGTCCCAGCTCGCGCGGTCGAGGCTCGAGAAGACGTTGCAGAACTCGTTCAGTCCCGCGAGCAGCACGCCGGCCCAGGCCTCGTCAAGGCCGCGCTCGTGCTCTGCGAGCAGGTCGCTGAGCACGGTCAGATCGCACGCGAGCTCCCACGCGTCGGGGTCGAAGAGCACGGCCTCGCAGCGCTCGAGCGCGTAGCCGCCCGGCTCGGGCTCGCGGTCCCAGCCCTGCCACTCGTCCCACGCGCCGAACAGCGTGTTGCAGGCGATCTCGACCCTCAGCTCGATCCGCTGTCCTGGCTCGGCGTCTTCGGTGAGCAGCGCGTCGGGCCGCCACGCGTCCGCGCCGGTGACGAGTCCCTGGACCGGCACGCCGCCGCGCCAGAGCGTGGCCTCGCAGCTCGTCACGAGCATCAGGTCGACGCGACGGCCCTCCCACTCGCGGGGAAGCTCGAACGCGACGTCGAGCCAGAAGGTCGCCCAGGCTGGGCCGAGCGGCTCGCCGAGCCTCGCCGGGCGATAGTCGAGCCGCACCGCCTCGTCATGGCCGATCCGATCGACGGGGCCCGCGATCGCAAGCCGCGCGGCGGGCAGCGCCTCGGGGTAGACGAGCGCGCGCACGCGCTCGAGCGTCTGCCCGATGCGGGCTCGAGCGTAGGCCGGATCGCGGATGATCATGCTGCGGGCTCGCTCAGGTCGACTGCATCGTCGCCGGACGGACGTCCCAGCCATACCACGAGTCGATCGCGACGAGCGCGCTGACGCTCTCGCGCGTGCGATCCCGATACGGCTTGCCGGTGTAGCGGTGAGCGAGCAGGTCGATGTCCGCGAGGTCCGGGTCGTCGCGGAACTCGGCGACGTGGCCGAGCAGCGTGACGTGGTGGTACCACGTGTCGCCGTTCAGCACGGTCAGCGCGACGCCGGGGTTCGCACGCAGAAACGCGAGCCGCAGGCGCGACGAGGCGAAGTTGAGCAGCACCCGCCCGTCGTCGAGGAGCGCGTACCAGGTGGCCGCCGAGTGGGGAGTCCCGTCGGGGCGCACCGTCGCCATCACCGCCGGCTGGGGCAGGCGCAGGAACTCGATCGCGTCGTCGGGGAGAGGAGGCTTCGGCATCGCGCCATCGTACTTCTCGCGTGTTTGCGCTACCAGCGGCCGCGGTGCACGACGTCCTCGAGCGGTCGCCGGTCCATCCGCTTGAGCGGGGTCAGCGGGCGGTCGAGGGGATAGCCGAGCGAGATGATCGCCTCGGCGTAGCGGTCCGCGGGAATGCCGAGCAGCTCGCGCGCGAGCGCCTGCTCGCGGACGGCGGCGTGCCCGGTCCCGATCCCGAGATCGGCGGCCGCGATCATCATGCTGATGGTCGCCTGGCCGTGATCGAAGTGCAGCCAGCCGCGCTTGTGCTCGTCGAGAACCGGCCCGACGAGCACGATCGCGGCAGCGGCGCGCGCGACGTGATCCGCGCCGACCCAGACCTTCGAGAGCTCGCCGAGCACGCGGCGGTCGGTCACCAGCACGAAGTCCCATGGCTGCCAGTTCTTCGACGACGGGGCGCGCCGGCCGGCCTCGAGGATGCGATCGAGATTGGCGTCGGAGATCGGCCGATCGGTGAACTCGCGGACGTTTCGGCGGGCGGTGATGGCGTCCCAGGTCTCCATGGCCGTGACCGTAGCACCGGCCGGAACCCATCCCGATTTGCCGCGGCCGCCTAACAACGGGTGGGACGGGAAGATCGCCGCGAATCAGGCGAGCTGACCGCCCGAACACGCCGCGCTGATCGCGCACGCTCGGCTGTCGGCGTCGAACGTGAGGTAGAGCGTCTGGTCGTAGGCGAAGGTCTGGCTGTCGCTGCCGGCGAGCAGGCACATCGTGACGCGCACCGAATCGCCGATCAGCTCGCCGTCAAAGCCTTTGGCAGTCAGCGTCTCGGCGCCGCCGAGCCCCGCGCGGGCGTAGTCGAGCATGGCCTCTCGGCCGTCTAGCTCAACGGTGCCGCGAGGCGTTGCCTCTCGGAAGGAGACGTCGTGCGAGACGAGCTTGCCGAGGGCGTCCCAGTCACGGCTCGCCATCGTCTCGGCCCAGGTCTGCGCGATCTCCCCGGCTGTCGGGGTGTGGGTCTGCGTGGTCATGCGGTCTCCTTCTCGAGAGTCAGGGCGATCTTCGTGGCGGGTCGCAGGAAGCGCGCGGCGGCGGCGAGCAGGACGATCGTGCCGGCGATGCACATCGCCCGATAGCCGATCATCGAGATCACCGCCGATCCGCCCGCGATCGAGGCGATGTAGGGGAGCGAGAAGATCGTCTCGCCGGCCGCGAACACGCGACCCTGCAGCTCGGACGGGGTCCGGCGCTGCAGCAGGGTGATCCAGGCGACGATCGCACCGGAAAGGCCGACGGCGAGCGTCGCTGTTCCGACCGTCGCGCCGACGAGCGTTCCCGTGCCGTCGAGCGCGAGGCCGGCGGCCATCAGCATCGTTCCCAGGCCGAAGCAGCGGGTCTCGCCGAGACGGCGGACGGCGCCCCCCGCGAGCAGGCTGCCGGTGATCGCGCCCGCGCCGCCGAACGTCGCGAGCACGCCGAGGAAGCTCGGCGAGCGGTGCAGGCCGTGCGCCACGAGCGCGAACGGGATCACCTCGCTGAGGCCGATCGCCGCCGCGACGATCGCGATCGTCGGCACGACGGCGCCGAGCTCGGGCGTGCGCCGGAGGTGCTTGAAGCCGCCGCCAATCTCCGCGAGCGACGGGCGCCCGCCGCGTGCGGGTGCGATGTCCGGCGCCCGCACGATCCCGAGCAGGATCGCCGAGATCGCGAACGTGAGCGCGTCGAGCGCAGCGACCGCGCCGCCGCCTGCGAAGGCGTAGACCGCTGCGCCGATGGCGGGTCCCGCAATGCGAACGCCGGAGCGCGCCGACTCCAGCAGCCCGTTCGCGTGCCCGAGCAGGTCGTCGGGAACCATCCCGGCGACGAGCCCGGAGCGCGCGGCGGCGTAGATCTGCTGAGAGGCGCCGTAGGCCAGGGCCACGGCGTAGAGGATCCAGAGGTCGCGACGATCGTGTACGAGAAGCAGCGCCAGCACGACCAGGCCCGTGGCGACGTCGTTCGCGATCATCAAGCGCCGGCGCGGGTAGCGGTCGGCGAGCACGCCGAAGAGCGGGCCTGCGAGCTGCGGGAGGCTGAGCGCGAGATAGATCGCGCCCGCGGCTCCGCTCGAGCCGGTCAGGTGGTAGACCCAGATTCCGAGCACGAGCCAGAGCGCCCGGTCGCCGAGCATGCTCAGCGCCTGGCCGGCCCAGAGGCGCCGGAAGTCGGTGATTCGCAGCAGGGTGATCATCGTGATCCCAACGCTACGAGCGGTGCGCTGTGGCCGCCACAGGGCAACCACCGGGGTTTTTCGATGCGGCTACGGGGTTTTCAGCAGCCCGAGCGCCGCGGCGCGCGCCGCCGCCTCGGCGCGAGAGCGGCAGTCGAGCTTGGCGAGCGCGTTCTGCACGTGCATCTCGACCGTCCGCGGGCTGAGGAACAGCTCCTTTGCGATCTCGCGGTCGGCCTGCCCGGTGGCGACGGCACGAATGATCTGCAGCTCCCGAGGGGTCAGCCCGGCTGCGTCCCGCTCACGCGCCGCCCTGCGCCCGAGCCGACGGCCGACCGGCTCGCCGAGCCGCTCGCACTCGGCCACGACCTGCGCCGCGAGCGGACGGGCGCCGAGCTTGCGGGCACAGCGATAGCTCTCGGTCAGCACGATCATCGCGTCCTCGCGACGCCCGGTCGCGGCCAGCGCCACGCCGGTGCGCAGCTGCGTCTGGGCACGCTCGAACGGCAGCTCGAGCGTGCGCAGCTCCTCGAGCGCGCGCCCGAAGTGCCCGGCGGCGGACGCGGGGTCCCCGTCCAGCAGAGCGACCTCGCCGAGCGCGTGCGCGAGGCCCGCAAGCGCCTCGCGGTTTCCGGTCGCCGCGGCTACGACGGCGAGCGCCTCGGCGCAGGCGCGCGCCTCGCCGTCGGTGCCATGCTGGGCGAGCACGGTCACAGCGAGGCGCAGGGCGGGAATCGCGTAGTGCCGGTCGCCGCTCTCGTTCGAGCGCGCGAGCATTCTGCGGCACTCGGCGGAGGCGGCCGAGTAGTCGCCATCGGCGAGCTCGGCAAGGGCCAGCGCCCAGGCGAGCTCGATCTCCACGACCGCGAAGCCGGCTCCCTCGATCATCGTGCCGACCTCGGCAAGCAGGGGGCGCGCGCGACGGGGCTCGCCGCGTGCCGCGTGAACGAACCCGAGGGCCAAATAGCTGCTTCCGCGGGCGATGCCCGATGCCGTGCTCTCGATGATCTCGCGCGAGAGCGTCGCGGCACGCGTCCACTCGCCAGTCCGGTTGAGCACGGAGGCGAGGCAGGCCAGGCAGACCTCCGAGTCCGTGTCGGTCTGGCAGTAGTCGTAGGCCTCGATGTACGCGTCGCGTGCGGCGCCGTAGGCCGCGCCGTGCGAGAGCACGACGCCGAGCTCCTGGTAGGCCTCGGAGGCGGCTTCCGGGAGCTTCTCGGCGAGCGCGATCGAGAGAGCGTGCTGGACGAGGTCTCGCCCGCGTTCGACGTCCCCCGTTTTCGCGCACGCCGCACCCTGGCGTGCGAGCGCGCGCACGCGCAGGCCGGCGTCTCCCGACCGCTCGGCGTCGCGGGACGCGTCCTCGGCGGCGCGCAGCGCTCCCGCGAGGTCGCCAAGCCAGATTCGGCGAGTGACGAGCAGCATGCGGTCGATCGCGGACTCGCCCGGCAGGCCGGCCGCGTCGAACGCGGCGACCGCCTGCTCGCGCGTCGTGATCGCCCGCGCGATCGAGCCCTGCAGCTCGTGCGCGTTCGCAAGCCGCCGATAGGCATGTCCGGCTCGCGCAAGATCGCCGGCGCGCACGTGGGCCTCGACCGCCTCGCGCCACGCGCGCGAGGCCTCGGCGGCATCACCGACGATCTCGCAGCTGCCGGCCAGGCGCTCCAGCACCGCCACGCGCGCCGCCTCCGCCGTGCCGTCCGTCCATAGCTCGAGCGCGCGTCGCGCCGCCGAGACCGCGTCGCGATAGGCGTGCAGCCGCGCCGACTCCTCGGCCGCGCGCGCGAGCGCCGTCCGCGCGCGCTCCGGCATCGCCGCGCCGATCCAATGCTCGGCGAGCACCGCTCCGGGGGCACCGCGAGCGTCGCCCAGCTCGGCGAAGGCGCGGTGGAGCGCGCGGCGCCGCGTCCACGGGATGTCCGCGTAGAACGCCTCGCGCGTGAGCGCGTGCCGGAATGCGGCCTGGCCGTGCGAGGTCTCGACGAGCACGGCGCGCTCGATCGCCTCGTCGAGGCCCGCCTCGGTCGAGAGCTCGGCGACGCTTGCCAGGTCGAAGCGCAGCCCTGCGATCGCGGCCGCCTCGACCGCGGCGCGCCCCTCGGCCGAGAGCGACTCGGCGCGCAGCAGCACGGCGTCGCGCACCGTCTCGGGAATCGGCAGCGGAGTGCCTGGCGCCAGCTCGACGCCGCCCGGAGCGGGACGCAGCCGGTCGGATGCCACGAGCGCCGCTGCGAGCTCCTCGACGAAGAACGGCAGGCCCTGCGTGCGCTCGTGCAAGAGCTCGGCGAGCGACCCGTCGAGCTCGTACCCGAGCACGCGCTCGGCGAGCGCGGTGGAGCCTGCGCGATCGAGCGCATCGAGCCGGACGTCGACGAGGGCGCCTCGGCGGCGCATCTCCGCTCGCATTCGGCGCACCGGATGGCTGCGCGGCAGCTCGTCGCTTCGGTAGGCGCCGACGACGAGCACCGAGCGCGTCCGCGCGGGGTCGGGGAGGCTCGCGAGCAGCTCGATTGTGGCGGTGTCGGCCCACTGCAGGTCGTCGATGAAGACGACGCATGGCGTCTCGCCGAGGGGCGAGAGAAGCGCGCCGCGCAATGCCTCGGCGAGGCTCGCCTGCTCCGTCTGGGCGGGCGCTCTGCCGAGCTCCGGCAAGAGCAGGTGGAGTTGCGGGCTGAGCGGTCCCCAGGCTGCGGGAGCGTCGGGCGTGAGCGCGATGGCCGAGCGCAGCGCCTGCGTCAGCGGGCCGTAGGGCAGGGTCGCGAGCTCGCTCGCCGCCCCGCGCACGACGCTCACTCCGTCCGAGGCCAGAACGGCTTCGACGAGCGCCGTCTTGCCGATGCCCGCCTCGCCGCTGACGAGCACGAGCGAGCCGTGGCCGGCCCGCGCTGCGATCAGAGCCTTGGCGAGCAGCGCCTGCTCCGTCTCGCGCCCGACTAAGGGGTCATCGCCCACTGCGCGAGTCTACGTCGCGGCAGGGGCGTAGCATGGTCGGGTGACCATCGAGGGAGAGCCGATCCTCCGCGCCATGGAGCGCCACGAGTGGGCGGAGGTCGCCGACCTCGTCTGCGTCTCGATGAACCACTGGGACGTGCTGCACGGCTCACCGGGACGCTTCGCGGGCGGCCCGGAGTGGACGATGGGGTTCTGCGAGACGTACGAGCTGATGGATCCAGGCCACTGCCTCGTCGCGGAGCATCCGGAGACGGGGCGGCTGATGGCCTGCTGCTTCTGGCGCGAGCGCGAGACGCACCTGTCGCTCGGGATCATGAATGTCCACCCGAACTACATGGGACAAGGCATCGCCCGCCGCCTGCTCGACCGGATCGTCGAGCTGCAGGACGCAGCCGGCAAGCCGCTGCGCCTGGTCGCGAGCGCGATGAACCTCGACTCGTTCTCGCTCTACACGAAAGCCGGTTTCGTGCCCCGGCGGGTCTACCAGGACCTGTTGATCGAGGTCCCGGCGACGGGACTCGCCGCTGCGGTGCCAGGGGCGGGCCGCGTGCGTGCGGGGACGGTCGATGACGTCGAGGGGATGGCGCGGCTCGAGCTGGACGTGAGCGGGATCAGCCGCCGCCAGGACTACCGCTTCTTCCTCGAGAACGCCCAGGGCATCTGGCACACGTCCGTGATCGAGGGAGCCGGAGGCCGGCTCGATGCCTTCCTCTCGTCGATGAGCTACCACGGCATGTGCATGATCGGCCCGGGCGTCGCGCGTACCGAGGCGGATGCGCTCCCGGTGATCGCGGCGGAGCTGAACGCGCGGGCCGGAGAGTGGGTGCTCCTGCTCGTTCCCGTCGAGTGCAGCGAGCTCGTGCGTTTCGGCTACTCGCTCGGCGGGCGCAACTGCGAGATGCACATGGCGGAGGTTCGTGGCGAGTTCCCCGGCTGGAACGGCGTCACGCTGCCGTCGTTCCTGCCGGAGTCGATGTGAGCGCCGCCGAGGGCGGCGGCGGGACCAGCACGAGCTTGCCGACGTGCTTCTTCGCCTCGAAGTCGCGCTGCGCCTGCGCGATCTCGTCGAGCGGATAGGTCGCTGCGACGTGCGGCACGAGCTCTCCGCGCTCGAGGTAGCCGACGAGGTTCGGGAAGACCTCGTCGTCCTGCGACGTGCAGCCGAGGAGCGTGAGGTCCTTCAGGTAGAGCATGCGGAGATCGAGCTCCACGATCGGGCCTGCGATCGCGCCCGAGACGGCATAGCGGCCATGGGGCCGGAGGACCACGAGTAGCTCCGGCCAGCGAGGCCCGCCGACGACGTCGATCACGGCGTCCACGCTGTCACGACCAATCGCGGTCTCGAGGCTCTCGCCCCGCTCGACCACCTGTCCGGCGCCGAGGGCGCGCACGGCCGCGGCCTTGTCGGCACCCGCGACGGCGATCACCTCCGCCCCGCGGCGACACGCGAGCTGGACGGCGGCCGAGCCCACGCCGCCCGACGCTCCGGTGATGAGGACGCGATCGCCCGTCGATACCCGGGACCGGTGCAGCAGGTTCTCGGCGGTCGCGTACGAGCACGGCACGGCGGCGAGCTGGGTGTCCGTCAGCCCGCACTCGACCCCGTACGTATCGGCGGCGGGCACGCGGACGAACTGCGCGAAGCCGCCGTCGAGCTCGGAGCCGAGCCACGGCTCGCGGTCGTCTCGGCGGAGCGAGCGCAGGCAGCTCTGGACGATCACCCGCTCGCCCATCCGGCCGCGCGCGACTCCCGCACCGAGCGCGACGACGACGCCGCAGACATCGGCGCCCTGGATGCGCGGGAAGGCGAGGCCGGCTCCGGTCCAGCTCCCGTCCTCGGGCGCGGCGTCGGTCGTGCCGGCGTGGGAGGACGAGTACCAGCCGACGCGCGTGTTGATGTCGGTGTTGTTGATCCCGGCGGCGCGAACCGCGATCAGCAGCTCCCCCGGTCCGGGTAGCGGAACGGGGACGTCCCGTCGATAGACGAGCTTGTCAGGCCCGCCATGGCCGATCAGCAGCACGGCGTGCATGGTCTCGGGAAGCGCTTGCACGGGGTCGAGATCATGTCACGCCTGCCCGGGTCTGACGGGCGCCAATAAAAGTGCCAGGCACCGAAATTGGGCGGTCCGGGCTGGGGAACGGGCACGTCCCGTCCATAGACGAGCTTCGCGCCTGCCCGGGTCTGACTCGCGCCAATAAAAGTGCCAGGCACCGAAATTGGGTCAGCGCCGGTACTCCGGGTTCTCCCAGTCGAACCGCTGGCCCTTGTCCCACTCCGCGCGCTGGTTGCCCTGCGCCGGGATGCCGCCCGCCGCCTTCAGCAGCTTCGCGAGGTGCATCAGGTTCCAGGTCATGAACGTCGT
>JANLRV010000144.1:0-5664 GCA_031361905.1 Actinomycetes bacterium | reverse complement strand
TGCGGCTCGTGGTCTCGATCGCGAAGAACTATCGCGGTCAGGGTCTGGGCTTCCTGGATCTGATCCAGGAGGGCATCCTCGGGCTGATCCGCGCGGTCGAGAAGTTCGACTGGCGTCGTGACCTGAAGTTCTCGACCTATGCGACCTGGTGGATCCGTCAGGCCGTCGCTCGCGCGCTGGCCGACAAGAGCCGCACGATCCGGCTGCCCGTGCACGTCGTCGAGCGCCTCCAGAAAGTCAACCGCGCCGAGCGCACGCTGATGCTGCGCCTCGCGCGCGAGCCTTCCAACGAGGAGATCGCGGACGAGGCCAAGCTGCCGCTCTACCAGGTGCACGAGGTCCGCTCGGCCGCGCGTCCCCCGATCTCGCTCGAGGAGCCGGTGGGCGACGACGGCGAGTCGTCGTTCTCGGACTTCCTCCCCGACGTCGGCGCGATCGATCCCGCCGACGCGGTCGCAGACAACCTGCGGCACGAGGCGCTCAAGCTCGGCCTCTACTCGCTGCACGAGCGCAACCGGCGCGTGCTCGAGTTGCGCTACGGCCTCGACGGCCGCGACCCGCGGACGCTCGACGAGATCGGGCGCGAGTTCGGCCTGACGCGCGAGCGGATCCGTCAGATCGAGGTCGAGGCGCTGCGCGACCTCGCGGCGATGCGCGACGTGCAGGGGCTGCGGAACGTCGTGATGTAGTTGGTGCAAGTGCCTGGCTCCGGCTATCGCCCACTGTCTCGCACGCAGAAACGAGCACAAGGTGCCTGGCACTCTCTTTGTGACGTGCAGTTTTCAGCCCGGTGCCCGGGGCTGACGTCGGCCGCTCTTCGCGACCGACGTGCAAGTCACAAAAGAGGGTGCCAGGCACCTTGTGCCGGGTTTCCGCGTGCCAGACATCGGGCGACAGCCGGAGCCAGGCACTTTCACCTAGCCCATGACCCGCTTGTAGACCCAGCGGCTGACGAACAGATCGAGCGGCACGAACGCCGCGACCGCGATCAGCGGCGGCAGCGCGATCGCCGCGAACGTCTTCTGCTTCGCGGTGAAGTAGAGCAGCACCAGCATCAGCGCGAACATGCCGCCGGCGCGCTTCATCGAGCGTTGCAGGCTCGGCACGGCGGGCGTGCGCCCACCTCGTCCGCGCGCCCTCGGCGTCGCGGGCTTGGAGACCGCCGGACGGACCGCCGGGGGCGCGCCGACCGAGCACGAGCTCGGTCCGTGGACGCGGAGCTTGCGGCGTCGCTTGTCTTGCTTCTTGGTAGCCATCGTGTCGGGGAGGTTATCGGAACGATTCACGACTCGTACACCTCTGTGCCGTCGATGATCACGCGCCGCACGGCCTCGGTGCCGAGACGGTAGGCGAGATGGCGCCAATCGGGCGCGTCGACGATCACGATGTCCGCGCGCATCCCGACGCGCAGGCGGCCGACGTCCTCGAGCTCGAGCACGTGCGCGGCGTTCGCCGTGACCGCCGTGAGCGCCTCGGCCGGCGAGAGGTGGAGCTGCGTGCAGGCGAGGTGCATCACCACCGGCAGCGAGTCGCACGGGCTCGACCCCGGGTTGAAGTCGGTCGCGAGCGCGACGATGCCGCCCTTGTCGATCAACGCTCGCCCCGGAGGCATCGGCAGGTTGAGCGTGAGGGCCGCGGTGGGCAGCAGCACGGCGGTGACGTTCGACCTCGCGAGCTTGGCCACGCCCCGCGCCCTCGTCGCCTCGAGGTGGTCGATGCTCTGCGCACCCAGCTCGATCGCGAGATCGACCGCTCCCATCTCGCTGAACTGATCGCCGTGGAGCCGCGGTGTGAGGCCGAGCTCCTTGGCCTTCAGGAGGTAGCGCCGGGCCTGCTCGACGTCGAACGCGCCGCGCTCGAGGAAGACGTCGGCCTGCCGCGCGAGCGCCCACTCGGAGACCTCCGGGAGGATGCCGCCGATGCAGGTCGCGATGTGCATGTCCGCGTCGTCCGCCTCGGGCGGCACCGCGTGCGCGGCCAGGCAGGTCGGGTTGACGCGCTGGTGCGCGATGCCGTACGCGTCCTCGATCGCCCGCAGCATCGTCAGCTCGCTGTCGAACGACAGCCCGTAGCCGGACTTGACCTCGACGGTCGTCGTGCCATGCTCGAGCATCGACGTGAGCCTTGCCGAGAGCAGATCGAGCAGCTCCCCCTGCGTGGCCTCCCGTGTCGCGCGCACGGTCGAGAGGATCCCGCCACCCGCTGCGTGGATCTCCTCGTACGACGCGCCCCGCACGCGCAGGTCGAACTCGGCGACGCGGTCGCCCGCGAAACAGGCGTGCGTGTGGCAGTCGATCAGGCCGGGCACGGCGACCATGCCGTGCGCATCGATCACCTCGGCGCCGTCGGCGAGCGCGAGCCGGTCCCTGATCTCGTAGCCATGGCCGATCGCGACGATCTCGCCGTACATCGAGGCGATCCAGACGTCGCCTTCGAGAACCTCGACGGCATCCATCGCGGCACCGCGCACCGGCCCGTCCATTCCCGCGGCGGACGCGACCTGTGCGAGCCGGCAGACCACGAGATCGCAGTGGATCTTGTCGTCGTCGGGCGGCGTTTCGAGAAAGCTCATGGCTCCTAAGATACGAGGGAATGCATCCAGCCGACGCCGTCTCCACGCTCGCCGAGCTGCAGGAGTCGATCGGCGGCTGCCGGCTCTGCCCGCGCATGTCGCCCCCGCCGATCCTCTGGGCGCTGCCCGGCCAGCGCGCGCTGATCGTCGGGCAGGCGCCCGGCATCACCGAGCCGAAGCGGGGTCTGCCGTTCGCGGGAGCGGCCGGACGGACGCTGATCCGCTGGCTGGCGCCGCTCGGAGTCGAGACCCACGAGCAGCTGCTCGAGCGGTTCGCCTTCGCAGCGGTGGCGAAATGCTACCCGGGGCGCCACCCAGGCGGGCGCGGCGATCGCGCGCCCGACCGAGCTGAGCGCGCGACGTGCCTGCCGTGGACGGATGCGCTCGTGCGCCTGCTCGCGCCCGCGCTGGTCGTGCCGATCGGCCGCCTCGCGATCGAGGATTGGCTCGGCTGCCGCCCCACGGTGCCGCTCGGCGAGCTGATCGGCCGATCGTTCCAGCGTGACGGGCGAACCGTGGTCCCGCTCCCCCACCCCTCCGGCGCGAGCTCGTGGACGAATGGGGCGGCGAACCGCGTGCTCGTCGCGGCTGCGGTCGCCCTGATCGTCGAGTCGTTCCCTGCGTGACGTTCCCGGCTGAAAGCGCGCGGGCGCCGGCACGGCGGGTGCCGCGAGGGTTCCGGAATGCAGCGAGGACAGGCCACCGCGGAGTACGTCGGCATCGTGCTCGCCTGTGCCGTCCTGCTCGCCGGCGTCTCGCTCGCGATCGGCCCGGTCGACGGGCGAGTGATCGTGCGGGCGTTCGCCGGCCGAGGGCACTTGACTCCGGATCAGCGCGCGCTGCGCAGCCCCGAGCTGCGCGCGATCATCGACCGGGCGGTGCCGCGGCTCGTGCTCGAACGCGACGCCTACGGCGACGACGACGAGGTCCCGGTCTGGACGCGCTGCCGGCGCCCCCGCTGCGCACGGTTCCCCGGCGCCGATCCCGTGCTCTACGTGCACGTCGTACACGCCGCCTCGGGGCCGGTGATCGAGCTCTGGACCTTCTACCCCGACTCGCGCACCACGCACCTGCCGATCGCGGCGTTGCGGGGCTTCCACCACGACGACTGGGAGGGCCTGATCGTCCGCGCTGACGAAGACGGGACGCTGCTCGCGCGCGCCAGCGCGCACGGCGGCTTCACGGGCACGGCGCCGTGGTGGGAGTCGCGCAGCGACGACTGGGTCGCCTACGGCGGAACCGTCTACCGCGCGTCGGGAAGCCACGCGCTGGGCTTCCGCCGCGACGACATCGACGTCGCGCTCGATGGCTGGAACGGCGACCTCGCCGTGATCGATCCTGGCGCCTTCCGCCTCGTGGCCGCCGACCTCGCGGCCCGCCGCGGCGAGCTCTTCGACGCCGAGACGACGCCGCCGTGGCAGAAGGCCGCCTGGCGCAACCCGGGCAGCGCGACGACCGGCCGCGCCGGCACCGCCGAGGGCGGCGCGACGGCTGCCGCGCGCGCCTGGGCGCGCGCGGCAGCCGTGCTTCCGTGAACGCGCTAGGCGACCGTCTCGTTGACGAAACGGCCCATGATCTCGTACTTCGCCGGATTCGTCGAACGGACGACGTACGCGTACAGGAGCCCTGCGACCGGCACGAGCACGCCGATCACGCCGAGCCACGAGAACTGGAGCGACCAGGTCCCGGAGCCGATCTCGAAGAGCGGGTTCACATACGCCGTGCCGACGGCCAGGTAGTAGAGGTTGTGGTAGAGCAGGGCCAGCACCACGATCTGGGCGGAGAACCCGAGCCACGGCGCTGCGATGTGCTTGAACCAGTGCATCTCGCTCGGGAAGTTCCGCCGGAAGTAGAAGAACGTCGAGAGCGCGGTGAGCGCCTGGACGAGCACGATCCAGATCACGCCCTGGACGGCCAGCCAGCCGTACATGTCGAGCGGTCCGCGGTTTGCGAACCAGAAGATCAGGCAGAGCACAGCGGAGATCGTGCCCTGCGTGAAGATCGCGATGTGCGGGCTCTTGTGGGTCGGATGCGTCCGCCCGAGCGCGCGGGGCAGGATGCCCTCCCGGCCCATCGCGTACCAGTACCGCAGGCCGGCGTTCGTGAGCGCCGACGCGCACGCCACCGAGCCGGTCACGATCAGCCAGTTCATCACGTCTGCGAGGAACTTCGAGCTGTAGGCCTGGAAAGGCCCGGTGACGATCGTCGTGAAGCCGGGAATGAACGTGTGCCCGTTGAGGGTCACGGGAACGGCCGGATCCGCCGCGCCGGCCGTGAACGCGGCCGTGATCGCGTCGCCCGAGCCGTACGCCGTCACGACAGCCCATGACATGATGGTGTAGAGCACGCCGACCGCGATGCACGAGAAGTAGACCGCGATCGGGATCGTGCGCACCGGATCCTTCGACTCCTCGGCATAGTTCGGAGCCGCCTCGAACCCCACCCAGGACCAGAACGCGAAGAAGATCCCGATTCCCGGCGCGACACCCTGCGCGAAGCCGTTCCACGGCAGGATCGGCGAGATCGAGACGCCGCTCTTTCCGCCATGGATGAAGACCACGGCCGAGAAGATCGCGATGATCGCGACCTCGGTGATGAGCGCGACGCCGAGGATCTTCGCCGAGATGTTGACGTCGTAGTAGCCGAGCAGGACGACGATCACGACCGCGAACAGCGCGAACCAGATCCACGGGATGTTCAGATCGAGGTAGTTGCGGAAGTTGTCTCCCGTGAACTGTGCGAAGCCGCCGATCAGAGAGGCGCCGAAGAGGCCGTAGGCGACGAGCAGCGAGAACCCCGACATCATGCCGAGCGGCCTTCCGAGGCCATGGCTGACGAACGAGTACATGCCGCCGGCCGCGCGCACCTTGAGCGCCATCTGGACGTAGGCGACCGAGAACACCGTGAGGACGATGGTCGCGAGCGCGAACGCGCCCGGTCCACCCCAGCCGCTGCCGAGCGGCATCACGTACGGCGTGTTGAAGAGCGTCACCGCGAGCGGTGCGGAGCCCGTGATGCAGAGGAAGAGAACGCTTGTGAGGCCGATGGCCTCGCCTTTGAGCTTGTCGACATCGGCACGTTGCCCGATGTCG
>JANLRV010000141.1:0-9992 GCA_031361905.1 Actinomycetes bacterium | reverse complement strand
GTCGGAATCGCGCCTCCCCTCGACCTCGCTGCGGATCGGCACGGTGCGCTTGCGAAACGCTTTCCCGCGCGGATTCTCGGGGCCTTGCGGAACCGCCTCCGCCTCGACCTCGAGCACGCGGTTCGCCGTGCCGTCGACGTCCAGGTCGAGGCGGAACGAGAACAGGTGCTGGTGGTTCGGCGCGCCGAGCAGCTCGGCGACGGGCTCGCTGTAGGGTCGTTGCTCGCCCGCTGCCAGCCCGATCGTCGAGACGATGCCGGTGAGCTTCACCTCGGCCTCGATCGAGCCGTCCTGGTAGAGGTGCCAGTAGAAGCCGTAGTCGTAGTTGCCGACGGTGTAGATCGACGAGACGACGAGCCGTCTCGATCGGCGCACCTCGGTGTGGCCGCTCTCGAAGTCGGCGTGCTTCCAGAGCATGCCGGCGTCCTCCTCGTGCAGGCAGATCGCGTTGCGCACCGTCTCGACGCCGCCGTGGGACGAGATCAGGTTGGCGTCGAGGTAGCGGATCTCGCCGAGGCAGTCGCAGCCGAGCTCGAGCGAGTTGACGAAGCGCCCGAGCCCGTACTCGCCCGCGTCGAAGTAGTTCCGCCAGTCGTGCATCGGGCTCGTCTCGGCGTACGGCACGATCATCTCGGCGACGGCCGCCCGATGCACGATCGGTCGTACACCGCTGCCGTCGTCGTAGCCCACCGTGTGCAGCACGAGGCCCTGCACGGGGTGGATCGAGACCCGCAGGCTCCAGCCCTGCCAGCGGATCGCGTGCCCCTCGAGCTCGAAGCCGACGCCGTCCGGCTGCACGATCTCGAGCGCCGCGGGAGCCTCGCGCTGTGGCACCGCTCCGTCGTGATAGCTGCCGTCGACATCGGGGATCGGCTGCTCGAACAGCTCGTCGACGCGGAAGACCTCGAGGCTATCCAGGTCGACGAACGCGAGCACGCCCTCGATCGGCCGCGCGTAGGCGTTGTCCGTCGCGTGCGCCTTGCGGAAGGAGACGCCGCGGGCCGCGCGGCGGTCACGCTCGAAGTCGAAGCCGAACGCGCCGGCCGAGAGGATGTCGATCTGCACCAGCTCGAGGTCCTCGATGCCGCGTGTGCGCATCGCCGCCTGCCACTCGGCGCTCGCGCGCACGGCGTTCACCGCGCCCTCGTACTCGTCCGGCAGGATCGGCGAGAACACGTCCGCGATCACCTCGACGGCTGCGACCAGAGAAGCGGTCAGATCGACGACGGCCTCGCGGACGGTGCGGTCGTCGCCGATCAGCACGGCGAACGCCTCGCGCGGGGGCAGATCGCCGCCCGCGGCGAAGGCGACGAGCCGTTCCTTGGAGGGCTCGTGCAGGCAGACCGACGAGAACCGGAGCTGCTCGCCGAGAGCCGGGTCGGCGCGCACGAGCGCGACCACGCGCTCGATCTCGGCGCGGGTGAGGGGCTCGAGAGGGTGCGCGGAGATCGGCGTCTGGGGCATCGGGGACAGGATATGCGCGGTGGCAGAGCCTTCGGGCGCCGTAGGCACGCCCTTCGACGCGGGATATGATCGGATTCCCATCACTTCCGGAGCAGGAGGGCGGCATGACGGTTCCCGAGCACATCCGCAATGTGACCATCGTGGGTCATCGCGGAAGTGGAAAGACGTCGTTGCACGAGGCGCTTCTGTTCCAGTCCGGGATGCTCAGCCGGCTCGGTAGCGTGGCTGAGGGCACGACGCTGTCGGATCACGATGACGACGAGCGCCGCCGCTCGATGTCGATCTCGGGCGCGCTCGGGCACGCTCACTGGCACGACTGCAAGCTGAACCTCTTCGACGCGCCCGGCGATCCAAGCTTCGTCGCCGACGCGCTCTGCTCGCTGCGCGTCGTCGAGGGCGGGCTGTTCGCGATTAACGGCGTGATGGGCGTCGAGGTCATGACCCGCCGGCTGTGGGATCGCTGCGACGAGATCGCGCTCCCGCGGATCGTCTTCATCGGACAGCTCGACCGCGAGCGCGCGAGCTTCGAGAGCGCGCTCGCGTCCGTGCAGGAGCATCTCTCGGATCGGTGCGTCGCGATCTCGATCCCGATCGGCCGCGAGCGGAATTTCCACGGCGTGATCGACGTGCTTCACATGGTCGCGTACGAGGATCCGGGCGGTGGCACGCGCGAGCCTGAGCCGGTCCCGATCCCGGCAGAGCTCGCGGCGGAGGCCGCCGAGTGGCACGACCGCCTGATCGCCGCCGTCGCGGAGGTCTCGGAGGACCTCACCGAGCGCTACCTCGAGGGCAGCGAGATCACGCCAGAGGAGCTGCGCGAGGCGCTTCACGTCGAGGTGCTGCGCGGCGAGATCTTTCCCGTCGCCTGCGGCTCCGCGACCCAGAACATCGGCGTGCGCGCGCTGCTCGACCTGATCGTCGAGGGCGTCCCGTCTCCGCTCGAGTCGGTCGTCACGGCTCGCGATGCGGACGGCACCGAGCACGATCTCGGCGCCGCCAGCCCGGGCGTCGCGGCCTACGCGTTCAAGACCGTCAGCGATGCCCATGTGGGGCGGATCAACTTCGTGCGCGTCTTCGCGGGGAGGCTCTCGTCCGACGCGCATATCGTCAACGGCCGAACGGGCGAGAAGGAGCGGGTCGGGCAACTGCTCGAGGTGCAGGGTCGCGAGCACAAGGTCGTCGCCGAGATCGGCACGGGCGACATGGGGGCCGTACCGAAGCTCAAGGACGTGATCGCAGGGGATCTCGTCGCAGATCACCGGATGATGGTCCAGGGCGTGACGCTGCCGACCCCGATCGTCTCGGTCGCCGTCGAGCCCGCCGTGCGCGGCGAGGACGACAAGATGGGCCAGGCGCTGCGGCGGCTCGCAGAGGAGGATCCGACGATGCGGATCACGCGCGACGAGCGCACCTCCGAGCTCCTCATCAACGGCCTCTCGCAGATGCACGTGGATGTCACCGTCGAGCGCGTCAAGCGGCGCTTCGGGGTCGGGATCGTGACGCATCCGCCGCGCGTGCCCTACTTCGAGGCGATTCGCAAGCCGGCGAGCTCGCGGGCGCGCTACAAGAAGCAGACGGGCGGGCGCGGCCCGTTCGGCGACTGCCACGTCTCGATCGAGCCGCTGCCCGGGCACGAGGGCTACGAGTTCATCGACAAGATCGTCGGTGGCGTGATCCCGCAGGGCTTCCGCCCCGCGGTCGACAAGGGCATCCAGGAGGCGATGCACGCGGGCGACCTCGCGGGCTACCCGATCACGGGCGTTCGCGTGACGCTCCTCGATGGCTCGTACCACACGGTCGACAGCTCGGAGATGGCGTTCAAGATCGCCGGGTCGATGGCGTTCAAGAAAGCCTACGAGGACGCCGATCCCGTGCTGCTCGAGCCGATCATGACGGTCGAGGTGACGGCGCCGTCCGAGGCGGTCGGCGATGTCATCGGCGATCTCAACCAGCGGCGGGGGCGTCCGCTCGGGATGGATCCGGCCGGCGAGAACACGACGATCCGCGCCGAGGCCCCGATGTCGGAGCTGCTCGGGTACTCGACCGACCTCACCTCCCTGACGGGCGGGCGGGGCGACTTCTCGATGTCGCTCGCGCGCTACGAGGAGGTGCCGGGACACGTTTCGGCGAGGCTGATCGCGACCCTCCGCGAGGAGCATGCGGCATCCAGGCATTGACCGCAGGCGAACCTGGAGTAGCCTGGGAGGGAGATGCAGGTCAGTCGCAACGACACGGTCAAGGAATGCGTTGTCTGCGGGCGCACCCTGCTGCTCGGTGAGCGCTGCGAGGAATACGCCAACGGCGACCGCCTCGGCATCGTCTGCACGCTCTGTGGCCCCGAAGCGCAGGCCCGCGGCTGGATGCGCGCGGGCGCGCCCGTCCCGCTCCCGACCGCGGTCGAGGAGCTGCCGCGGCGCTCGGGGATCGCACGCCTGTTCGGCCGCCGCGAGGCGCCCGCCGCGGCTGCCGCTCTGGATGGCACGTTCGAGGAGCCGACCGGCCCCGTGCCGCTCGAGGTCGCGGCGCAGATCGGGGTCGATGCCTTCAATGCCAGCGTCGACCGCCGTAGCGTCGCAAGCATCGCGAGGAGCCTGGGCGTCCCGCGCGCGTCGATCGTGGCGTTCTCCGGCAGCCGACCCGACGTGATCGTGACGGTTGCCTGGGACCTCTCCTGGTACCAGTACCGGGTCGACGCGGGGGAGACGGGTGAGGTCCGGCTGGAGAGCCGCGGCGACGACCCCGCGGAGCTCGCCGAGCGCTGGCGCGACTGGAACGCCCAGGTGGCGCCTGATGGCACGCTCACGCTCGTGTAGCCCCGGAGTATCCTGCCGGCATGCGCCTCACCGAGCTTTCCTCCGACCTGCAGGCGCTGCGCGCCGATCTTGCCGACGAGCTGCTCGCGATCAACCGCTGCGAGGCACAGACGTTCTCGCTCTCGGACGAGCAGGCACGCGAGGCGATGGCCCGTCTCGTGGACGATAAGAAGCGCCACGTGGCGCTGCTTCTGGGCGAGCTCAGGCGGCTCGATCCGAAGCAGCGTGAGAAGCTCGTCTGATATCTTCAGCGCTGTACGCGGATGTAGCTCAGTTGGCTAGAGCGTCGCCTTGCCATGGCGAAGGTCGAGGGTTCGAGCCCCTTCATCCGCTTGTCGGAGCGGCAGCTTTCTCAGGTGATCTGCAGGCTCTTGATCTGCGGGGGTAGCTCGGGCCAGCGCATCTGAAGCCCGTCGAGCGTTGCCACGAGGACGTCGGTGACCACGGCGTTGCGCACCCAGCGGTGATCGCACGGAACGCAGTGCCACGGCGCGTGCTTGGTCGACGTCCGCTCGAGCATGATCTCGTAGGCCTTCTCGTACTCGTCCCACTTCTTGCGCTTGTCGAGATCGGCGACGTCGAACTTCCAGTTCTTCGTCGGGTCCGAGATCCGCTCCTGGAGCTGCGTTGCCTGCTCCTGCTTGGAGATGTGCAGGTGGAACTTGACGATCAGCGTGCCCTCGTGGACGAGGTGCTCCTCGAACTGGTTGATCGCGTCGTAGCGGCGCTCGATCAGGTCGGCGGGGGCGAGGCTCTCGACGCGGACGACGAGCACGTCCTCGTAGTGGGAGCGGTTGAAGATGCCGACCTGACCGCGCTCGGGGAGCACGGCGTGGATGCGCCAGAGGAAGTCGTGGGCGAGCTCGGTCGAGGTCGGCGCCTTGAACGACGCGATGCGGACCTGCATCGGGCTGATCGCCCCGAGGCAGTGCTTGACCGTCGAGTCCTTGCCGGAGCCGTCCATCCCCTGCAAGACGACGAGCAGCGAGCGCTTGCCGATCGCCGCGAGCTGGGTGGCCAGCTCGGCGAGCCGCGCGAGCTGCTCGTCGGTGTGGTCGCGGGCGTCCTGCTCGCTCATCCCGAACGTCTCGTCCGGCTCGAGCTTCGACAGCTTGACGGACGACGTGGGCGCGATGCGTGCCGCCGTGGAGAGGTCTTTCATGAGCGAGACCGTACCGCGGCGCGGCACGGACGTGAATAGCCCGGGGCCTGACCCCGGGCTATTCACGTCCGTGCGGGGCGTCCAGATCGATTGCCGGCCCGAGCGGCACGATCCGCGTCGGGTTGATCGTTCCGTGCGTGCGGTAGTAGTGCCGTTTGATGTGGTCGAAGTCGACCGTGCCGGCGATCCCGGGCTGCTGGTAGAGCTCGCGCAGGTAGCCCGAGAGGTTCCGGTAGTCGGCGATCCGCCGGAGGTTGCACTTGAAATGCCCGACGTAGACCGCGTCGAAGCGGACGAGCGTGGTGAACAGGCGCCAGTCGGCTTCGGTGATGCGATCGCCCACCAGAAAGCGCTGCTCGCCGAGACGTGCATCGAGCACGTCGAGCGCCGCGAAGAGCTTTCCGAAGGCGGCGTCATAGGCCGCCTGCTTCGTGGCGAAGCCGCAGCGGTAGACGCCGTTGTTGACGCTCGCATAGACGAAGCCGTTGATCTCGTCGATCTCGGAGCGGAGCTCAGCCGGGGCGAAGTGCAGCCCGGGGTGCGGCGAGACCCCGTCGAATGCCGAGTCGAGCATGCGGATGATCTCGGACGACTCGTTGTTGACGATCCGGCCCTCGCGCGTGTCCCAGAGCACCGGCACGGTGACGCGGCCGTCGAAGTCGGAGGCCGAGGCGACGTACGCCTCGGAGAGGTACTCGAAGCCGTTGACCGGATCGGGCGTCGCGCCGACCGAGTCGCTGATCCGCCACCCGAGCTCGTCGCGCTCCGGGTCGACGATCGTCATCGAGATCGCCGATTCGAGGCCTTTCAGCCTGCGGTAGATCACGGTCCGGTGAGCCCACGGGCACGCGAGCGAGACGTAGAGGTGGTATCTGCCGGCCTCGCCGTGCTCGACGATCTCGCGGAAACGGGACTCCCGCCGCTGGAACGAGCCGTCCGTGCCGACCTCCTCGTCGACCGCTAGCGCCGCGTGCTTCCTCATCGATCCTCCTCGTCGTCTGCAGGTGGCAACGAGCAGAGCGGCAGGGGTGTTCCGGTGGCCGCGCCGGTCATCCCCCGATGCCCGGCGCGGCCAGCGGGCTGACTCGGGATGGAAACCGCCACCTGGCGTCCGAGCCCACCACCCCTTCAACGTACGCCTCAAATGAAACAAGGGATGCAGTTCCTTCGATCGTCCCGCCCGGATTGCATGCTGTTTCGATCATCGGTGTGGCCGGGGAACAGGGCTCAGCGCCGAGGCGCTTCCGCGTGGCGAACCGGGTGCGTGAACCGCGCGGCTCGGCGGCGCACGTGCCTGGCGTGTCGTTGATCGTGCGGCAAGGTGGTCGGATGCATCCGCCTCTCCGCGGCGTAGAAGCGCGCCTTCACGCCCTCGACGAGCGCGAGGTAGACCGCGATCATGCCGAGCAGGATCAGGAAGAAGGTCAGCGGCAGCGTCGCGAATCCGAGCAACTCGGCAACGGGAGTGAACGGCAGCACGGCTCCGACCGTCGCGCAGGCGACCGGAAGCACGATCATCGCGCGGCTCGGCCGGCTCTTGAAGAACGGTACCCGCCGCGTGCGGATCACGAAGATCACGAGCGTCTGGGTCGCCAGCGACTCGACGAACCACCCGGTGCGAAACTCCCGGTGGCCCGCCTTCAGCAGCACGAGCATGACGAAGAACGTGAGGAAGTCGAAGATCGAGCTGATCGGCCCGAAGACGGTCATGAAGCGACGGACGAAGGCCATGTCCCAGGCCGCCGGCCGAGCGACGATCTCGGCGTCGACCGAGTCGGTCGGAATCGCAAGCTGGCCGACGTCGTAGAGCAGGTTGTTGAGCAGGATCTGCGACGGCAGCATCGGCAGGAACGAGAGGAAGAGCGATGCGCCGGCGGCGCTGAACATGTTGCCGAAGTTGGACGAGGTCGCCATCAGCACGTACTTGATCGTGTTGGCGAAGATCCGTCGGCCTTCCCTGACGCCGTCGGCGAGCACGGCGAGGTCCTTGTCGAGGAGCAGGATGTCGGCTGCATCCTTGGCGACGTCCGTCGCAGATTCGACCGAGATGCCGACATCGGCGGCGTGCAGGGCGACAGCGTCGTTGACGCCGTCGCCAAGGAAGGCGACGTCCACGCCGCCCCGCCGCGCGAGCTTGATCAGCCTCGACTTCTGAGCCGGGCCGACGCGCGCGAAGATCGTCGTCTGCGGAATCGCGTCGGCGAGCTGATCGTCATCGAGCCCGTCGAGGTCGGTGCCGGTGAGGATGCCGTCGACCACCACGCCGAGGTCGCTGCAGACCTTTTCGGCGACGGCGCCATTGTCGCCCGTGATGATCTTGACGGTGACCCCGAGCTGCCGCAGCTGCTCGATCGCCGCACCGGCGTCCGCCTTCGGCCGATCGACGAACGTCAGGAAGCCGGCAAGCTCGAGGCCATGCTCATCAGCCGCCGTGGGCCTGCTTACGCCGGGCGCGCTGCGCGTCGCGACGGCAACGACACGCGCGCCGTCGGCGAAGAGCCCCGCGAGCGTGGCGCGGCTCTCCTCGGGGACGTCCAGGCAGCGGGCCAGGACCGCCTCGGGCGCTCCCTTGGTGATCAGGACCCGCGCTCCCGAAGGTGCATCGGCGACGACGGTCGCGAGCTGACGCTCGTGGTCGAACGGCAGCGTCCCGATCCGCTCGAAGCCCGCCGAGCCGTCAGGCTTCGCGGCGAGGCGCGCGGCGGCGGGGGCGGAGAGGAGGGCGACGTCGAGCGCGTTTCCGCCGGCCGGCCCGGTCGCGCCCGCGTGCGCCTCGTTGCAGACGAGGCCCAGCAGGAGCGGCTGGTCCGACGGTTTGCCGAGCGGGCCGAGCGCCCCGGCAAACGTGATCGCGCCCTCGGTCAGCGTGCCGGTCTTGTCCGTGAACAGCACCTCGATGTTGCCGAGGTCCTCGATCGTGACGAGCCGCTTGACGAGCACGCGCTTGCGCGCGAGCGCGCGCGAGCCGGTCGAGAGGCTGACCGAGACGATCGCGGGAAGCAGCTGCGGCGTGATCCCGATCGCGATCGCGAGCGAGAAGAGCAGCGCCTCGAGCAATGGCCGCGAGAAGGCGATGTTGATCACGAAGATCGACACGGTGAGCGCGCCCGCGACCTTCACGAGCAGCCGCGAGAATCCGCGCAGCCCGACCTGAAACGCCGTCTCCGCTTGGCGCTCGCCGAGCCCCTTGGCGATCGTGCCGAAGGCCGTCGCGGCTCCGGTCGAGACGACGACCCCGCGGCCGCTCCCCTGGTGGACGACGGTGCCCATCAAGGCGCACGTCGGCAGCTCGAGCGCGGCTGCGACCGCCTGCCCGACCTCTGCCGTCTTCGCGACGGGGAGCGACTCGCCGGTCAGGACGGCCTCGTCGCATTCGAGCTCGGTGACCGTGATCAGCCGGAGGTCGGCGGGGACGATGTCTCCCAGGCGCAGCTCGACGACGTCACCCGGAACGAGCAGCGCGACATCGGTGACGAGCTCGGCGCCGTCGCGCCAGACGAGCGCCTGATGACGGATATCGCGGCGCAGCGCGGCCACCGCGTTGGCCGCGCGATACTCGTTGACGAAGCCGAGCCCGATGCTGAGGCCCACGATCACGGCGATGATCGCCGCGCCGGTCGGGTCGCCCGTGGCGGCGGAGACCCCGGCTGCCGCGAGCAGCAGGATCAAAAGCGGGTTGCGAAGCTGTTGCACGAGCACCCCGAACGCGGTCACGCGCCGGACTGCCAGCACGTTCGGACCGAACGTCGCGAGGCGCGAGGTGGCCTCGCCGGAGGTCAGCCCCGTCTCGACGCTCGCGAGCCGTGCGAGCACATCCGAGAGGGGCAGCGCGGCGGCGGCGGCCAGCTCGAGCGGGGCGCCCCGCTCGAGCGGTCGAGAGGCGTTCATGAGAGCTCTGCGAGCGCGACCTGCGCCGTCTGGCGCGCGATCACCGCCTCCTCGTCGGTCAGCACGACGCGCACCGCGCAGGCGCTCGAGTCGCTCGAGATCACCGCTTCTGCGCGTGCGTTGCGCGCCTCGTCGAGCTCGATTCCGAGGTGTTCGAGGCTCGCGCAGATCGATCCTCGGACGATCGCCGCATGCTCGCCGATGCCACCCGTGAAGACGAGCGTGTCGAGTCCCCCGAGCACGGTGGCGAGCGCGCCGACGTGCTTGCGGGCGTCACGGCAGAACAGCTCGACGGCGAGCGCGGCCGCCGGATCATCGGCACGGTGCGCGAGCAGCGCCTGCATGTCTCCGCTCGTTCCCGAGACCCCGGCCACACCCGACTCGTGCTCGACGAGCTGCTCGAGGCGCCGTGCGTCGTACCCGTGACGGTCGATCAGGTGGATCAGAATCGAGGGGTCGAGGTCGCCGCTTCGAGTCGCCATGATCATGCCGCCCGTCGGCGTGAAGCCCATCGTCGTGTCGACGGAGCGCCCAGCGCGAACCGCCGTCAGGCTCGCGCCGGCGCCGAGGTGGGCGATGATCGCGCGCCCGAGTCGCGGGGCGCCGCGCGCCTCCACGACGGGGGGGGCGGGGAGCCCGGGGGAGCCGTACCCGCGCCCCCCCGC
>JANLRV010000122.1:0-4212 GCA_031361905.1 Actinomycetes bacterium | reverse complement strand
CCTCGAGGTAGCGCGCCGGCGAGCTCGGGTGGGCGTCGCGTGGCAGCTGCGGCGTCGCGGCGCAGCTCGCGAGGCGCTCGGCGGTCTGCCCGTTCAGCATCCGCAGCACGCGCGAGGACGGGCCATCCATCAGATCGTCGGTTGCCGCGAGGTGCTCGGCGTAGGCCGAAGCGAGACGCTCGAGCAGGGCGGCCGCAGCGGGCAGGCGCTAGTCGCCGCCCGCATTCTCGGCGATGTTCGCGAGCTCGTCGAGGTCGCTCACCTCGAGCTCGCGCTGGCGCTCGGCGGTCGACGGCATCAGCTCGTCAGCGCGCGTCGCGAGCGCGTCTGCGGCGAGCGAGCCCTCATACGCGAGCGTGGCGTAGGAGAGCTTCCGCTCGAGCTCGGGCGTCGTCCAGATCCAGCCGGCGAGCGCGGTCGCGAGCCGGTCCTCGAGGTGCGCGAGCCGGCGGAGGCGGACGCGGCTCTCGGCGACGCCGAACGAGCTGCCGAGCCTGCGCGGGCCGGTGTCCATGCGGGCGATGCTACCTGACTCTCCGCGCTCGCTCGGTCTGTGGATCGTCCTATCCGGGTGGGCTGTCGGTGCCTTCGCTGACGATGCTGAGGTACCGGTCATAGACGAACAGCCGGTTTCGTTTTCGCCCCGTCCCCTCGCGCGCGACGCCGATGCGCTCGAGCGCGGCGATGCCGCTGTAGGCGGTCGGCTCGCTGATCGCGAGCTCGCGAGCGGCTTTGGGAACGGACAGCACGACCTTTTGGCAGAGCAGCTCGTGCAGCCGGAGCGCCGTGCTGCTTCGCGTGCCGAGCTCGCTGCCAATGCGTGCGCGGTCGGTTTCGAAGAGCTCGACGATGCGGCGCGTCGTCTCGGTGGTGTTCTCTGCGACCTCGATCACGCCGTCGAGGAAGAAGTTCACCCACGGCTCCCACGCTCCGTCGACCCGGATGCGCTGCAGGTGGTCGTAGTAGGCGGACCGGTGCCGTTTGAGGTAGAGGCTGAGGTAGAGCAGCGGTCGCGTGAGGACCTTCTCGTTGCAGAGGATCAAGGCAATCAGGAGCCTGCCGACGCGACCGTTGCCGTCGTGGAAGGGGTGGATCGTCTCCATCTGCGCGTGCGCGAGCGCTGCCTTGAGAAGCACGGGCGTTCGGGTCGGCTCATCGTGAATGAACCGCTCGAGCGCTCCCATCGCGTCGGGGACCTCTCGCGCCGGGGGTGGCACGAAGCGCGCGTTTCCCGGCCGGCTGCCGCCGATCCAGTTTTGTGTACGACGGAACTCTCCGGGGTCGAGCGCGCCACCTCGTCCTCCGCGCAAGAGCTCTGCATGGACCTCGCGCATCAGCCGGAGACTGAGTGGGGAACCCTCTTCGAGGCGGCGCATGCCGTGGTTGATGGCGCGCACGCAGCTCGATGTCTCCTCCACGTCGTGAGACGGTGCACCGCGTGCGCCATCGAGCTCGAAGAGGAGGAGCTCTCTGAGAGATGATTGGGTGCCCTCGATCTGCGAGGAGAGAACAGCCTCCTTGCGCACGAACGAGTAGAGGAAGACGTCGGGGTGGGGAATGCGCAGGGTGACGCCATCGAGGCGTCCGAGCGCCTGGTTTGCCCGATCGAGCGCATCCTGCATGAGCGCGTCGATCTCCAGGCTCGGATGCGGGGGAAGCGGGGCGGGGTGAAACGCCCAGAATGGCTCGTTCCCGCCTTGCTCTTGCAGGAACCGGCCGGCTCGCTCGGATGATGTCTCGGGTCGCATCTTCTTCAGCTACCGACAGAGGCTCTTACTTAAGGCAGCGTTGGTTCATGGAACACTACTAAAGATAAGAGCCTCTTTCTTAAGTTACGCAGCGCGCCATGACCGAACCGCGACGAGCCCTTGCTAATCGATGATCGATCATCGATGATGTGCAGCGACTCGACCAACGGTACGGAAGGAGCATCGCGTGGCAGCCGAATTCCCTGACGTCTCTCATGGCGATGACGTGCTCTCGACCTCGCGGCACGAGCGTGAGCGATGACGGGCGGGGCGGGCACCGGACCGATCGTCGAGACCGTGACCGGTCCGGTCCACGGGAGCGAGATTCGCTCCGCGCTCGGCCACGAGCACTTCTTCGTCGACTTCCTCGGCCCTGCGAACTCCCAGTACATGGACGTCGTTTGGGGGGATGTGACGGCGGCCTGCCTCAGAAACGCCGAGGAGCTGCGCGCGCAGGGAGTCGACCTCTTCGTCGACTGGACGAATCTGGGCGTCGGGCGCAACGTCCTGCTCCTCCGCGAGGTCTCGCGTCGCACAGGACTCAAGATCCTCTGCGCGACCGGCGTCTACAAGAGCCTGCTTCCTCCGCGGCTCGCAACGAGTTCGCTCGCGGAGCTCGCGGCTCACTTCTTCGGAGAGCTCACGAAAGGTACCGAGGGTACTCCGATCCGGGCGGCCTGGATCAAGATCGCAGCAAGCGACAACGGCCCCACCAAGGCGGAGACGCAGATCCATCGAGCGGCGGCGATGGCCGGCAAGAGCGCAGGGGCGACGATCGGTCTCCATAGCCCGACGGCGGACGCAGCAAACGCCGTCGTTAAGACGCTCGAGCGGGAGGGCTTCGATCTCCGCCGCTTCGTCTGGGCCCACGCTCAGACCTGCAGCTCTGCCGAGCACCTCGCGATGGCGGCGCGCGGCGCCGTCGTCCAGTTCGATGCGATCGGGGGAGCGTCCGACGAGAACTTCCATGGCCCCTTCGACGACGATTCGATGCTCGACCGAATTCAGGTCATGGTCGAAGCCGGATTCCGAGATCGCGTCGTCGTATCTACCGACGCCTCCGTCGTCGTGCACCCGCAGGCGAAGCAGTACGACCGCGACAACACCTACCTCCACCGAACGTTCGCGCCGAAGCTGTGCGATCGAATCGGCGAGGCAGCGGCGCAGACCATCCTGAGAGACAACGTCGTGCGCGCATTCCGTCGCGGCAGCAGGGTGCGGTAACGCAGTTGATCCCGTGACCCACTCGACCGAAGGGCCCGAAATGCGCTGACCGGCGGAAGCACACCGGAACCGTTGATGACCGATCCAACTGCTCAACGCGCGGTACTCACATTTGCTCGCCGCGTTCCAGGTAGTCAAGCAGATGAGGTTTCAGCAACGACATCGCCACGTGCGATGGCAAAGGAGAAGCATGAGTAGCGAACTGATCGATAGCAAGCAGCTCGACCGGAAGAAGTTCCTAGGACGCGCGTCGATCGCGGTCGGCGGGGCCGCGCTCGCCTCCTCCGGCTTGGGGGCGACCGCCGCGGGTGCGGCTCCCGCGAGGCTTTATCGAGGAATGAAGGACACGTTCACGATTGGCTCGTTGCCGCCGCTGACAGGCTTTGCCGCTGCGGACGGCGCCGAGCAGCGGAAGGCTCAGCTCCTCGCGGTCGAGGAATGGAACAAGCGCGGTGGGCTTCTTGGCCGCGAGATCAAGACGCAGCTGCTCGACCTCGGTACGATGGAGCCCGCCAAGATGATTTCCTTGCTGCGGCAGCTCACAAGCAAAGACAAGGTCGATGCCATTCTCACCGGGTACACGCTCTACGGCGGAGTGGAATACGACTTCATCGCGCGCTCCGGAGTCCCCTACATCAACTGCAACACCAACGAGCAAGATGCAACTCAGGTTCGCAAGAATCCCAGCAAGTACTGGAATATCTGGCAGAATGATCCGACCCAGAAGTGGTACGGCTCTGGGTTCCCGGCCTTCGCCAAGGCCGTGCAAGCGCAGGGGTTCAAGCCGAGGAAGAAGACGATCGCAATCGTCTACTCGTCCGACGACTACGCAAGCACCATCGCGAAGCTGTGCAAGCCTGCGATGGAGAAGGCGGGTTGGTCGGTTCCGGTCTTCGAGCAGGTGACCTCGCCGGTGACGGAATGGGGGCCCGTGCTCGCCAAGGTTCGCGATGCCGACCCCGACATCGTCTTCCTGTCTGATGCAACACTCGGCGACGCCGTGTCGTTCACGCAGCAGTTCCGTCTGAACCCGACGAAGTCGCTGCTCTACGGGCAGTACGTGCCGTCGCTGCCCGAGTACCGAAAGCAGGCTGGGAAGGACGCCGACGGGGTCGTCTGGTCGTCCGCGTCGGGCGTCATCGACAAAGTTGATGCCTATATTGAACAGGTTCCGCTCATCCTTCTCGCCAAGTTGCTTCCCGGCCACTGAGAATGGCGGACACGGCAAGCCGCCGGCAAC
>JANLRV010000100.1:0-2871 GCA_031361905.1 Actinomycetes bacterium | reverse complement strand
CGCGGCTGCCGGACGGAGCTATCCTGGCGAACGCCGGGCACTTCTCGTGGGAGATCGCGCTTGACGAGCTGCGCTCCTCGGCGGCCGGGTCGCGCAGGCTGAGCGAGCACATCGAGCTGTTCACGATGGCCGACGGGCGGCGCATCACGCTGCTCGGCGGCGGCGAGATGCTCAACCTCACGGCGGCGACCGGCAACCCCGCCGAGACGATGGATCTCGGCTTCGCGCTGCAGATCGGCTCGCTCCGGCACCTCGCGGCTCGCCCGCCCGGCGAGCCGCTCGGCCCCCACCCCGTGCCACGTGCCGTCGAGCTCGATGCGGCACGCCGCATGATCGCCGCGCTGCAACGGCGCTAGATTGAGACGGTGAGCCGGCTTCGCCACGTGATCATCCCTGCCGTGGCGGTCGTCGCGCTCGTCGTCGTCGGCTTCGTGATCGGCCGCACGGCCGGCTCGCGCGGACACGCCACGGACGCGGCAGGGACGACGCAGACGCAGGCGTCCGGCGGAACGGCGGCCCAGCTGCTCGCGCGCTGCCGGCTCGACGAGACGTTCGCGTGCTATCAGGGCCAGCTGCGCACGATCGTCGACACCCAAAACCCCGCCGTCGCGCTCGACGCGATCGCCAGGCTGTACGAGACCGACAGCTACGTGCGCACGGCCTGCCACCCGATCGTGCACGAGATCGGCCATCTCGCGTACGACCGCTACAAGAGCGTCACGAAGGCCGAGCAGTACGCGCGCGAAACCTGCTGGTCGGGCTACCACCACGGGATCATGGAGAAGTACATCTCGCGGTTCACGAACCCCCAGCTCCTCAAGCGGATCTCGCGCATCTGCCCGCCCGACCGCGCGCACCCCTACTCGCTCGCGTACTACAACTGCTGGCACGGCCTCGGCCACGGCCTCACGATCCGCTTCGAGCAGAAGGTCTTCAAGTCGCTCGCCTTCTGCAAGGCGATCTCGAAGGACTGGGAGCGGCAATCCTGCTACTCCGGCGTCTTCATGCAGAACATCGTGGCCGACGGCAGCGGCATGCACCAGTCCGTCGACCTGCGCCCGAGCGATCCGATCTACCCGTGCGACAAGGTCGCCGCCGACCAGAAGCAGTCGTGCTTCCTGATGCAGACGAGCTACGTCCTGCGGGTCTTCAAGTGGGACATCGCGAAGGCCTTCCGGACCTGCGATCACGTCGAGGCCGGCTACGTCGCGACGTGCTACCGCAGCATGGGCCGGGACATCTCCGGCGCCGCCACGCTCGAGCCGGCGACCGTCGTCCGCGAGTGCGCGCTCGGCGCGACCCCGCATCGCCCCGACTGCATCGAGGGAGCGGCCGCAAACGCGGTCTACGACCGCCACGGAACGGAGCGCGCGGACGCGCTCTGCAAGATCGTCCTCTCGGCCGATCGGCCGCGCTGCACCGCAGCGGTCCGGCAGGCCGCCGAGACGCTCTAGATGTAGTTCCCCTAACTCCTCGAGCTGCTGGTCGCGCACGGGAATCCGGGACACCCGCCCGCCCTCACGCAAGCGCACGTGTTGCCGTGCTGGCTGGTGTGTCCCCTCAATCGCAGGTACTGTCGACCAGGGCTCGAGCGACTCTGGTTTCGAGTTGGGCGGGGTACCGCTGCACACCCGCGGGTAGGTCGGCGATACGCCCCTTGAGGATCGCGTCGAGACCGAGCTGCATGATCGCCGCGAAGGGGTCGAACAGTTGCGGTGCTCCAGTGCCCAGACCGGCCGCCAAGTTCACGAGGCTGCCTCGGTTGAGCAGATGCACGCGGCGGCCGTTCACTTCATACCGCTCGAGATGTCGACGCAGGTCGGTGTGGGCGTGCTGATTCAGCCAGTCGACGTCGATCTCACGGTGGCTGTGGCCGACGTTCATGAGGATCGCGCCGTCGGGGAGCCGCTCGATCTGTGCCGCTCCGACTACGCCATCGAAACCGGTCGCGGTGACAATCACGCTGGCTCGACGAACGGCGTCATCGAAGTCGGCGACGCGGCAGCCGTGGTGCTGCGCTTGGATCAACCGAACCGGGTCGAGGTCGACCACCGTGACGTTGGCGCCCAGATCGCGGGCGCGCAGCGCAACGCCCTGACCAACGGGGCCGAACCCGACCACGACGATCTCGCGGCCGTACAGCGACAGGCCCGTTATCGCCGTGAACGCCGGCCAGGTCTCGGCGCCGACATGATGCCGATTGTGAATGAGATCCTTGAGCGCGATCCCGTTCCAGTCCAAGACCGGGAATGGGATATCGAGGCCGGCCAGGCGGTGCAAGCCGGTCGTGGTGGCCTCGAGCGCACCAGCGGGCCGGTGGCCCGCTGCTGCAGTCGTCACGATCAGCTCACCGCCCATGTCGCACAGCGCGTCGGCTGGTTCGTTCGCGAGCCAAGCCAGTGCGTCGGCGTGCTCGACGGCAGACATGCCGGCGTGGCCGCGGATCTCGACGCCCATCGAGGCGAGGTGCGTTGCGGTGCGATCGTCGGTGCTGTCCGGGTTGCATGGCGCCATTCGGACTCGGGCCCCGGCCTGGAGGAGCGGGCCGACGATGCAGATGCTGTCGGGCATGATGTGCTGGCGACACGCCACGGTGCGACCCGACAGGTCCGAGGTCGCGACCTCCGCGCCGAACGCGGTGGTGATCGGGTTAGTCCACGCGATCCATTCAAGCTCTGCGGTGTCCACGGCTCCGGTACATCATGGGTTTCCGAAACCGCGTGCGCAAGTTCGATTCCTTAGGTAGGCGGAGCTTCCTCATCGCTGGAAAGCAGCTCCAAGAGATTCCCGTCCGGGTCAGCGAAAAACGCGATCCTCATTCCGGGCTCGGGTGTGTCGCGGGGCGTCCAAACCGAGCGGCCGCCCGCCTCC
>JANLRV010000093.1:0-5454 GCA_031361905.1 Actinomycetes bacterium | reverse complement strand
CCCGCGGCCGGTACGGCGAGCGGGAGAACGAAGGCGAGCAGGATCGCGAGAGGGCGCACGCTCTCACTCTGGTCGAGCGCCCCTCCGCGCACACCCCTCGATCGAGGGTCAGAACCGGCTTCAGAATGCCTCGTGGCGTCTGGCGGCGTCTCCCCAGCGCAAGAGGGCCGATAAACACTTGCCGGTGCGGTTGGTACAGGAGCGGCTTCGAGGCGATCGTGCCTCATGCTTGCGAGCCACTCGCCAGCCACTCACGAATCATTCTGAAACCGGTTCTCAGGCCGTCTCGACCTGAACGAGCCCGCGCTCGCTCGCCTCGTGCTCTCGCATCTTGAACTTCTGCACCTTGCCCGTGACCGTCAGCGGGAAGCTGTCGACGAAGCGCACGTAGCGCGGGATCTTGAAGCGCGCGATCTCGCCGTCGCAGAACGCGCGCACGCCGTCGGCGTCGAGCTGCATGCCCTCGCGCAGCACGATCCAGGCGGCAACCTCCTCGCCGACCCGCTCGTCCGGCACGCCGAAGACCTGCACGTCCTTGATCGCAGGGTGCCGGTAGAGGAACTCCTCGACCTCGCGCGGCGAGATGTTCTCGCCGCCGCGGATCACGACGTCCTTGCTGCGGCCGACGATGTTGACGTAGCCCTCCGCGTCCATCGTCGCGAGATCGCCGGTGTGCATGTAGCCCTCGGCGTCGACCGCCGCGCCGGTTGCGTCGGGGTTTTGCCAGTACTCGAGCATCACGAGATAGCCGCGCGTGCAGAGCTCGCCCGGGGTCCCGCGCGGCACGGTCTGGCCGGTCTCGGGGTCGACGATCTTGACCTCGGTGTGCGGGAGCACGCGGCCGACGGTGCCGACGCGCTTCTCGATCGGGTCGTCCCGTGCGGTCTGCGTCGAGGCGGGCGCCGTCTCGGTCATGCCGTACGCGATCGTGACCTCCTCCATCCCGAGCTCGCTGCGGACCTGCTTCATCACCTCGATCGGGCATGGCGACCCCGCCATGATCCCCGTGCGCAGGCTCGAGACGTCGGCCGTGGCGCGTGCCGGATCGGCGAGCACGCCGATGAACATCGTGGGCACGCCATAGAGCGCCGTGCAGCGCTCGCTCTCGACCGCCTCCAGCACGGCGCGGGGCTCGAAGGCCTCGCTCGGGATCACGATGCAGCTCCCGTGCGCGAGCGCCGCGAGGTTGCCGAGGACCATGCCGAAGCAGTGGTAGAACGGCACCGGCACGCAGATCCGGTCGGCCTCGCTGAGCGCGAGCATCTTGCCGACGAGGTGGCCGTTGTTGAGGATGTTGCGGTGCGACAGCGTCGCGCCCTTCGGCGATCCCGTCGTGCCGGACGTGTACTGGATGTTGATCGGCTGGTCGCAGCTGAGCTCGGACTCCCGCTCGTGCAGCTCCTCGATCGGCACGGCCTCGGCGCCGGCGAGGAACGCGTGCCACTCGTCGCCGAGCTCGATGCGATGGCGGAGCGCGGGAGTCGCGATCTCCTCGAGCATCGAGCGGTAGCCGATGCCCTTGAACGACTCCGCGTGGATCAGGACCGAGCACCCGGAGTGCGCGAGCGCGTACTCCAGCTCGCTGCGGCGGTAGGACGGGTTCACGTTCACGAGGATCGCGCCGATGCGCGCCGTCGCGTACTGGACGATGATCCACTCGGCGACGTTGGGCGACCAGCAGCCGACGCGGTCGCCGCGCGCGACGCCGAGCGCGAGCAGCGCGCGGCTGCAGCGCTCGACCTCGGCAGCCAGCTCGCGGTAGGTCAGGCGGACGCCCTGACGGCACGACACGAGCGCGTCCCGCTCACCGTGCCGCGCAGCCGTCGCTGCGAGCGCCTCGCCAATCGTCAGCTCGAGCAGCGGCGCCGGCTCGCCGCCGTGCGCGTAGGACTGTTCGGCCTGCATCTCCGCGTAGTATCGCCCCGTGGCCGAGTACGCGTGGAACCCCGCTCCAGCCGTGATCGAGGCCGCGAACTCGACGCGCTTCGCCCGCGCGCACGGCCTCGCCGGATTCGAGGAGCTGCTCGCCCGCTCGCTCGAGGAGCCCGGCTGGTTCTGGGACGCCGTGGTGCGACACCTCGGGATCCGCTTCTCGCACCCCTACGAGCAGGTCTTCGACAGCTCCGACGGCATCGAGTGGACGCGCTGGTTCATCGGGGGACGCCTCAACCTCGCCTGGAACTGCGTCGACCGTCACGTTGCGGAGGGTCGGGGGGACCGTGACGCGGTGCGCTCGGAGACCGAGGACGGGACCGTCCGCACGCTCACCTTCGCCGAGCTCGCAGCCGAGGTCGCGCGGCTCGCCGGCGGCCTGCGCGCGCTCGGCGTCGAGCAGGGCGATCGCGTCGCGCTGATGATGCCGTTCACGGCCGACGCCCTGGTCGCGTGGTACGCGATCGCGCGCCTCGGCGCGATCGTGGTGCCGATCTTCTCGGGCTTCGCGACGCCGGCCGTCGCGATCCGCCTGCAGGACAGCGAGGCGAAGGTCGTGATCGCGGCGGACGCGACGACGCGCCGCGGGCGACGCCTGCCGCTGCGCGACGCGGTCGTCGACGCGATCGCGCTCGCCTCGAGCGTCGAGACGCTGGTCGTCCACGGCGAGCCCGGAGGATCGCTCGAGGCGACGGTGCGCGAGGTCAGCTGGGCAGAAGTCGTACGCGACGCCGCTCCCGTCGACGCCGTCGAGGTCGACGCCGAGCACCCCGTGATGATCGGCTACACGTCCGGCACGACCGGAACGCCGAAGGGCGCCGTGCACGCGCATGCGGGGCTGCTCGTCAAGCACGCAGCCGAGGTGTACTTCGAGGCCGACGTGAAGGAGGGCGACGCGCTGATGTGGTTCACGGACATGGGCTGGATCATGGCCCCGTGGATCTTCATCGGCGCGCACGCGTGCGGCCAGACGCTCGTGATGTTCGACGGCGCCCCCGACACGCCGGGCCCCGATCGCCTGTGGCGCGTCGTCGAGCGTCACAAGGTCAGCTTCCTCGGCGTCTCGCCCAGCCTGATCCGCGCGCTGCAGCCGCACGGCGCTCAGCTGGCGCACGCCTGCGACCTCTCGCGCCTGCGTCTGTTCGGCTCGGCCGGCGAGCCGTGGAATCCCGATCCCTACCGCTGGCTCGCGAACGAGGTGGGCGAGGGCCTGCGGCCGATCATCAACATCTCGGGCGGAACGGAGGTGGGGTCGTGCTTCCTCGCCTGCGACATCTCGATCCCGTTCAAGGAGTGCTCGCTCGGCCGTCCCGCGCTCGGCATGGCGATGGACGTCTACGACGACGACGGCCGGCCGCAGCGCGACGGCCTCGGCGAGCTCGTCTGCACGGCCCCCTGGCCCGCGATGACGCGCAGCATCTGGCGCGACGACGAGCGCTACCTCGACGCCTACTGGCGGCGCTTCCCGGGAGTCTGGGTGCACGGCGACTGGGCCTCGATCGACGCCGATGGCGAGTGGTTCCTGCACGGGCGCTCGGACGACGCTCTGAACGTCGCGGGAAAGCGCGTCGGCTCCTCGGAGTACGAGTCGGCGCTCGTCGCCCACCCGGCCGTCGTCGAGGCCTGCACGATCGGCATGCCGCACCCGCTCAAGGGCGAGGCGGCCTGGTGCTTCGCGGTGCTCGCGCCCGGAACCGAGGCGAGCGAGGAGCTGCGCGCCGAGCTCTCGCGCAACATCGACGAGCAGCTCGGCAAGGCCTTCCGCGCCGACCGCGTGCTGTTCACGCGCGCGCTGCCGAAGACGCGCTCGCAGAAGATCGTGCGGCGCGCCGTGCGCGCGCTCGCGCTCGACACCGATCCCGGCGACCTCTCGACGCTCGAGGACCCGGCCGCGCTCGACGACATTCGCGAGGCGCTCGCTGCTCCTCGCTGAGCTCGTCGCGACCTCGCGCCTCGTGTCGGCCACGGCCGCGCGATCGGCGAAGGTCGCAGCGATCGCCGAGCTGCTGCGGCGGGCGCCCGACGGCGAGCGCGGGATCGTGGCGGGGCTGCTGGCGAACGAGCCGGGGCAGGGACGGATCGGCGTCGGCTGGGGGACGCTCGGGGCGGTCGAGGTGCCGCCGGCGCGCGAGCCGACGCTGACGGTCGCCGAGATCGACGGCGTGCTCACCGACCTTGCCGGGCTCGGCGGCGGGGGATCGCAGGCGGCGCGGCGCGCGCTGCTCGCGAGCATCCTCGAGCGCGCGACCGCAGACGAGCAGGCGCTGCTTCGCTCGATCCTGCTCGGCGATCTCAAGCAGGGCGCGCTCGCGGGCGTGATGCTGGACGCGATCGCGCGGGGATCAGAGACGACGCCGAGCCTCGTGCGTCGGGCACGGATGCTCGGCGGCAGCCTCGCCGAGACCGTCGCCGTGGCGTTCGCCGGGGGCGATGCGGGCCTCGCGGCCGTCGCCCTCCGCGTCGGCCGGCCGATCGAGCCGATGCTCGCCGCCACGGCCAAGGACGTCGGCGACGCGCTGCTCGCCGTCGGGCGCGCGTCGATCGAGCGCAAGCTCGACGGCGCGCGCATCCAGGTGCACCGAAGCGGCGCCGAGGTCGCGATCTTCACGCGCAACGCGAACGAGATCTCGGCGCGCGTGCCCGAGCTCGTCGCCGTCGCCCGCGCGCTCCCCGTCGACCGCTTCGTGCTCGACGGCGAGGCGCTCGCCCTCGCGCCCGACGGGCGGCCGCTGCGCTTCCAGGACACGATGGCGCGCTTCGGCAGCGACGCCGACGAGAGCTCGCCCGTGCAGCTCGTCCCGTTCTTCTTCGACTGCCTGCACCTGGACGGCGAGGATCTGCTCGACGCGCCGCTCGCCGAGCGCATCTCGCGGCTCGAGCAGGCCGCTCCCGAGCGCCGAGTCGTCGCGATCCAGACCGACTCGGCGGGGGAGGGCGAGGCCTTCCTGGCCGAGTCGCTCGCGCTCGGGCACGAGGGCGTGATGGTGAAGGCGCTCGACTCGGCCTACGCGGCGGGCCGTCGCGGCTCGCAGTGGCGCAAGGTCAAGCCCGTGCGCACGCTCGACCTCGTCGTGCTGGCCGCCGAGTGGGGGCACGGACGGCGCACGGGCCTGCTCTCGAACCTCCACCTCGGGGCGCGCGCGGCCGACGGGACGTTCGTGATGGTCGGGAAGACGTTCAAGGGCCTGACGGACGAGCTGCTCGCCTGGCAGACGCGGGAGCTGCTCGCACGCGAGCAGTCGCGCTCCGGAATCACGGTGCACGTGCGGCCCGAGCTCGTCGTCGAGATCGCGCTCGACGGCGCGCAGGCGTCGAGGCGCTACCCCGGCGGCGTCGCGCTGCGCTTCGCCCGCGTGCGCGGCTACCGGCCCGACCGCACGCCCGCCGACGCCGACACGATCGAGGCGGTGCAGGCGCTGCTTGCCGGAGAAGCGCTCACAGAATGCTTCGCGATGCCTGACGGCCATCGGCCCGCTGCTGGGTAGCAGCAGGCCTCTGATCGGTGCAAGCGCGTTGCGCTTG
>JANLRV010000037.1:0-9376 GCA_031361905.1 Actinomycetes bacterium | reverse complement strand
TCGACTCCTCGGCGTAGTTGGGAGCGGCCTCGAAGCCGACCCAGGACCAGAACGCGAAGAAGACGCCGATGCCGGGCGCCACTCCTTCACCGAAGCTCCACGGCAGGATCGGCTCGATCGAGACGCCGGACGCGCCGCCCTGGAAGAGGACGCCGAACGTGAAGACGAGGATGATCAGCAACTCGCCGATCAGCGCGACGCCGAGGATCTTCGCCGAGACCTGCACGTCGAAGTACCCGAGCGCCGCCACCACGACGACGGCGAACAGGGCGTACCACAGCCATGGCAGCGAGTCGAAGCCGGCACGGACGAGCAGCGTGTTCTGCGTGAACGCCGCGAACCCGCCGATCAGCGAGGTGCCGAAGATGGTGTACGCGATCATCAGCGAGAAGCCGGACATCAGTCCGAGCGGCCGGCCGAGGCCGTGGCTGACGAACGTGTACATGCCTCCTGCGGCGCGTACCTTCTTCGCCATCTCGATATACCCGATCGAGAAGATCGTGAGGATGATGGTCGCGAGCGCAAATGCCGCGGGACCATAGGCGCCGTTTCCGAACGACATGGTATACGGCGTGTTGAGGAGGAATACGGCGAGCGGAGCGGCTCCCGTCACACAGAGGAAGAGCACCCCGCTGAGTCCGACCGCGCCACCCTTCAGTTTGTCGACGTCGCTCCGCTGGCCGACGTCGATGTGGCTCTCTGCCATGCACGAACCTCCTGCTGGAATGAGTACGACTCATGAGGACGAGCTAGCGCAATCAAACACGTTCGGCGGCGCGGTGTCTAGCTCAGACCCGCGGAATGAGCAGGGAGAACCGCTCGTTGCCTCAGTCACGTGCCTCCTGCGCCTACCGTTCAGCCGATGCCGCGGAAACCGCCACGCTCGACCTTCCTGCGCCTGCTGCAGTTCGTCGCAGCGCACCGCGTGGCCCTTGCCGCCTCGATCTTGCTCGCGCTCGGCTCGCAGGCCTTCGCGCTCGCCGTGCCCAACCTGACGGGCCACGCGATCGACGCGATCCGCGCCCACCACCACGCGCGCCTGCGCAGTGCGATCGAGCTGATCGTCGGCGCGGGCATCCTCTCGGCGATCCTGATGGCGTTTCGCCGGCAGGTCGCCGGCAAGCTCTCTCTGGACGTCGAGTACGACCTGCGCGAGACCGTCTACCGGCAGCTCCAGCGCCTCTCGTACGGCTTCTACGACCACCATCAGACGGGCCAGCTGCTCTCGCGCGCGACCTCTGACGTGTCCGCCGTGCGCGTCTTCCTCGGCTACGGCCTCGTCTTCCTCACGCAGTACGGCGCGACGCTGATCGCGGCGGTCGCGCTGCTGCTCGTAACGAGCTGGAAGCTCGCCCTGCTGACGTTCGTCCTGCTGCCGCCGATCCCGTGGCTCGCGGTCCGCTACTCGCGTCGCTCGCACCCGATCCTGCGCGACATCCAGCAGAAGATCGCCGACGTGACGACGCAGGCCGAGGAGAACATCGTCGGCGTGCGCGTCGTCAAGGCGTTCGCGCAGGAGCGCCGCGAGGGCGAGCGCTTCGACGAGCGCGCCGAGCGCGTGTTCGAGCGCCAGATCGACTCGACCCGGCTGCAGGCCCGCTACCGGCCGCTGCTCGAGCTGATGCCGCAGCTGGCGCTCGCCGCGATCATCCTGGTCGGCGGGATCTTCGTGATCGATGGAGAGCTCACCATCGGCGAGTTCTTCTCGTTCGACCTCTACCTCGCGATGCTGATCTGGCCGCTCCGCATGATCGGCATGTGGATCGGGCAGTACCAGCGCGCGATCGCCTCCGGCGAGCGGATCTTCCAGCTGATCGACGAGCAGGCCGAGATCGCCTCCCCGAGCTCGCCGCGAGCGCTCCCGGCGGGCGACGGCGACGTTCGCTTCGAGCGCGTCCGCTTCGGCTACGACGCGGGCCGCCCCGTGCTCGACGGGCTCGACCTCGAGATCCCGGCCGGCCGGACGGTCGCGCTGATCGGCCGCACGGGGTCGGGCAAGACGACGCTCGCGCAGCTGATCCCCCGCTTCTACGACCCGCAGGCGGGACGCGTGCTGCTCGACGGCGTCGACGTGCGCGAGCTCGAGCTCGGCGAGCTGCGGCGAGCGATCGGCACCGTCGGCGAGGAGACGTTCCTGTTCTCGTCGTCGATCGCCGACAACATCGCGTTCGGCGTGCCGGGCGCGACGCGCGAGCACGTCGCCGAGGCCGCGCGGCTCGCCCAGGCCCACGAGTTCATCGAGCGGCTCCCGAAGGGATACGACACGATCGTCGGCGAGCGGGGGCTCACGCTCTCGGGCGGTCAGCGCCAGCGCGTCGCGATCGCGCGGGCGCTCCTGCTCGACCCGCGGGTGCTGATCCTGGACGACGCGACGGCCTCGGTCGACGCCTCCACCGAGGCCAAGATCAAGCTCGCGCTGCGCGCGGTGATGGCCGGTCGCACGACGATCATCATCGCCCACCGCCTCTCGACGATCGCGCTCGCCGACGAGATCGTCGTGCTCGCCGGCGGCACCGTCTGCGCTCGCGGCGACCACGCGGCGCTCGTCGAGACGAGCGCAATCTACCGCGAGATCTGGGAGCACGGGCTCGTCGACCGGACGTTCGTGACGCTCGACGAGGATGCGGCCGTCTCGTGAGCACCGTTCACGGGTCCCGCCCGCAGTCACTCGGCCCGGCGCGCGGCGACGACGTCTCGCTGCGGCGCTCGCTCGGGCGTCTGCGCCGCCTGCTCGAGCTCGTGCGGCCCTACCGCGGCCGTGCGGCTCTCTCGCTGCTGACGCTGATCGTGACGACGGCGGCGACGCTCGCCACGCCGTACTTCAGCAAGTACGCGATCGACGAGGGCATCGGGCACCGCGACCGGCAGGCGCTGCTCATCTGGGTGCTCGCGTTCGTCGCCGCGGCGTTCGTCGGCTGGGCCGCGCAGACCGCGCAGACGTACCTCAACGCGTGGGTCGGCCAGCGCGTCCTGACCGACCTGCGCAAGCGCCTCTTCGCGCACATCCAGAGCCTCGAGCTCGGCTACTTCGAGAACACCCGCACCGGCCGCCTGATCTCCCGCCTGACGAACGACATCGACGCGCTCGAGCAGCTCGTCACCGATGGCGTCACGTCGCTCGTGCAGAACAGCGTGCTGCTGCTCGGCACGGCGGGCCTGTTGATCTCGCTGGACTGGCGGCTCGGCCTGGCGACGCTCACGCTGTTCCCGCTGATGGTGCTCTCGACCGCGCTCTTCCGCCTCTACTCGACGCGCGCGAACCGGCGCATGCGCGAGCGGCTGGCCGACGTCACCGCCCATCTGCAAGAGGACATCTCCGGCATGCGCGTCGTGCAGATGTTCCGCCGAGAGAGCGTCAACGCGATCGCGTTCGCCGAGACGAGCGACGGCTACCGCCGCGCGAACCTGCGGACCGTCGTGCTCAACGCCGTCTACTTCCCGTTCGTCAGCCTGCTCAACGCGGCCTCGACGGCGATCGTGCTCGGCTACGGCGCGAAGCTCTACTTCGACGGAGACATCACGGCCGGCACGCTGTTCGCGTTTCTCCTCTACCTCTCGAGCTTCTTCGAGCCGATCCAGACGCTCTCGCAGTTCTTCAACACGTTCCTCGCGGCCGCGGCGGCACTCGACAAGATCTACGAGGTCCTCGAGACGGAGCCGCAGCTGACGAGCAAGCCGGCGGCGATCGCCCTGCCGCCGATCGTCGGCCGCGTCGATCTCGACGGCGTGCGGTTCGGCTATGGCGCCGATGGAGACGAGGTGCTGCACGGCATCGACCTGCACGTCGAGGCCGGGCAGACGATCGCCCTGGTCGGCCACACCGGAGCCGGCAAGTCGACCCTGATCAAGCTGATCGCGCGCTTCTACGACCCGCGTGCGGGCACGGTCCGGATCGACGGCCACGACCTGCGCGACGTGGACATCGGCACGCTGCACGGGCAGATCGGCATCGTTCCCCAGGAGGGGTTCCTGTTCGCCACCTCGATCCGCGACAACATCGCGTTCGGCCGGCCCGAGGCGCCGATCGAGGACGTGCGCGCGGCCGCCGCGGCGGTCGGCGCGGACGTCTTCATCGAGGCCCTGCCCGATGGCTACGACACCCTCGTCGCCGAGCGCGGAGCGGCGCTCTCGATCGGGCAGCGGCAGCTGATCGCGTTCGCCCGCGCGTTGCTCGCAAACCCGCGCCTGCTGATCCTCGACGAGGCCACCTCGAGCGTCGACATCACGACCGAGGCCGTGATCGAGGAGGCGCTCGAGACGCTGCTCTCGGATCGCACGGCATTCGTGGTCGCGCATCGCCTCTCGACGATCCGGCGCGCCGACCTGATCGTCGTGCTGGAGAACGGCGTGGTGCTCGAGCAGGGCACGCACGAGCAGCTGCTCGCCCGTCGTGGGCGCTACTTCTCGCTCTACGACGACTGGGTCGAGGCGATCGCGTGAACGCGGCGTAAGCGTTGTGAGGCCGAGGTAAGGCTGTGGCAAGCTCTCTCGTCCACCCCTTGCGGCCCCGAGCGGACGCGCCCATGCTCTCTTCAAGATGTCCGATCACGACGACACCCCGGAGAAGATGATGGCCACCTGCACCCCCACGCTGACGCTGCGAGCCGTTCCCCAGCCCGATCCGGCTCCGAGCCCGCGCGCAACGCCGTTCCGGCGCCACCAGACGCCGCTCCTCGCGCGCCTCGCGGCCTCCCCGTCGGCACGATCCGAACGCTGACCGAACGACCGGTGCCCGATCCCGCCGACGAGCGCAGAATGGTGGCATCGAAGCATAGGGGTACAGCAATGACCGGCATCTTCCTGGATGCGCAGTTCGAGGGCCCGGGAGCACCCGAAGAGTGCTGGCGGGCAACCGCGCGGCTCGCAGGCGGCTCGTTCGGAATCGGTGTCGCGCGCGAGCGCGCAGAGGCGGAGCGCCTCGCGATCGGAGACCTGGATGCCCGACTCGCCGGAGCACGCAAGAACCCGCGCCGCACCCATCGCTTCTCGCTGCTCTCGCGCTCGTAGCGTCGGCTCGACCGCCGCAGCGCGTACGCTGCAGCGATGACCGACGATGAGAGCGCGCTCGACGAGGGCAGTCTCGATCGGCCCGCCGAGACGAGCGAGCACGGGCTCTCGCTGGAGGCCGAGCGCAGCGCGAACCTGACGCCCCGCGAGGCGATCGCCGGCATGCGCATCCGGGTTCCGGTGCGCGGCAACCGCACGCTGCGCGAGGTCGTCGCGCGCGCGAACGCCGATCCCCACCTGCGCGCGCTCTGGCACGTCGCCAACGTGAACGCCGTGCGGCGGATGCAGATCAACGATCACTCCTGGGTGCACATCCAGATCGTCACGAACCTCGGTCTGAAGCTGCTGCGCGATCTCGTGCGCGCCGGCGTCGAGCCGGGAGCGGTGAAGGACTACGGGATGACGCGCGAGGACGCCGAGGTGATCGTCGCGCTGGGCTGCCTGCTGCACTGCACCGGCATGGCGATCCACCGTCACGGGCACGAGGACTGGAGCCTCTTCCTCGCGGCCGACATGCTGCCGCGTCTGCTCGAGGGCCTCTACGAGGAGCCCGAGCTGACGGTGATCTCCGCGGAGGTGCTGCAGACGATCACGGCGCACCGCTCCGACGGCGAGCCGCTCTCGCTCGAGGCCGGCGTCGTGCGCGTCGCCGACGCGCTGGACATGACCAAGGGTCGGTCGCGGACGGTCTTCGAGGCCGGCCGGGTGAGCATGCACTCGCTCTCGGCCGCCGCGGTCGAGGCCGTGCAGATCGTGCCCGGGACGTCGCGCCTGCTGCTGATCGAGATCGAGATGAACAACTCGGCCGGCGTCTTCCAGGTCGACGAGGTGTTGCGCCCGAAGCTCGAGGGAAGCGGGCTCGAGCCGTATCTCGAGGTCGTCGCCCGCATCGAGGGCGACGCCGAGAAGCGCCTCGTGCCGATCTTCCGGCTCTGATCTGCGGCGGCGCAGAGCGGGCTCGCGATCGCGACCGTTTGCTACGCTCAGAAGCAGCGTTGCGGGATCGTCTAAGGGTAGGACGTCGGGTTCTGGCCCCGTTAATCTAGGTTCGAATCCTAGTCCCGCAGCTCGGAACGCCGATGGACCTCCATCGGCGTTTCTCGTTTTCGCGGTGTGCCGAGGTGGCTGTGCCAAGATGCGGGAGATGGGTCCTCTCGAATCGTCCCGCATGCCCTCTGCCCTGGTCGAGCCGCTCGATGACTGGCTGCTCGTCCAGCCCACGATGGAGGAGGAGGCCGTCGGCCGCATCGTGCTGCCCGCGAGCGTCACCGAGGGCCGGCTCGAGCGGTCGATCGTGCTCGCGTTCGGTGCAGACGTGACCGATCTGACCGCAGGCGACGTCGTGCTCGCGGTCAGCTCGAAGATGATCGAGCTGCGCGACAACTCGAAGCTCGTCCAGCGCGAGCACGTCGTCGCGCGCGTTCGCGATCAGTAGGCGACGAGCTCGCGCAGCCGCGCGGCGATGCCCTCGCTCGACGGCAGCGAGGCGCGCTCGAGCGGCGGGCTGAACGGGATCGGATGGAACGCCGCGCCGATCCGGGCGACCGGCGCGTCGAGCGATGCGAAGAGCTCGCCCGAGAGCCGGGCTCCGAGCTCGGCGGCGACGCCGAACTCCGCGTGGTCCTCGTGGGCGATCAGGCATCGCCCGGTGCGCGTGACCGAGGCAGCCACCGTGTCGAAGTCGAGCGGGCAGAGAACGCGCAGGTCGATCACCTCGACGTCGACGCCCTCGCAGGCGAGCTCTTCGGCGGCCTCGAGCGCGAGCCAGAGCGCCGCGCCGTAGGTGACCAGGGTCACGTCACTGCCCGGGCGCCGCACACACGCGCCTGCGAGCGGCGCACCCGCCTCGACGCCGTACTCGCCCTTGCAGCGCGTGTAGAGGTGCTTCTGCTCGAAGATCAAGACCGGGTTCGGATCGGCGATCGCCGCCGCGAGCAGGGTGCCGACATCCTCGACGGTCGCCGGGCAGCAGACCTTCAGGCCGGGCACGCGCAGGAACCATGCCTCAGGGCTCTGGGAGTGGAACGGGCCACCCGCGAACCCGCCTCCCGATGGCGCGCGGATCACCATCGGCACAGCGTGGCCGGTGCGAAAGTGGAGCTTCGCCGCGACGTTCGCAATCTGCGTCATGCCGCAGGTGATGAAGTCGGCGAACTGGTACTCGATGACCGGGCGATAGCCCTCCAGCGCGAGCCCGACGGCGACGCCGGTGAAGGCGCCCTCCGAGATCGGCGTGTCGCGCACCCGCTCGGGCCCGAACTCGTCGAGCAGGCCCTCGGTTGCCCGGAATGCCCCGCCGCCCTGACCGATGTCCTCGCCCAGGAGCACGACCGAGTCGTCGGCCGCGAGCGCGTCGCGGAGCCCCCGGCGGACGGCCTCGACGTAGGTGACGGGACTCATGCTGCGAAGACTCTCGAGGCGAGCGCGTCGGCGGACGGATAGGGAGCTGCGAGCGCCCGCTCGCGCGCGGTCGCGATCTCGTCCGCAATCCGCACCTCGAGCTCGCGCTGCTCGTCGTCGCTCCAGCCGATCGAGCTCCGCGCGCGCTCCTGCCAGAGCACCAGCGGATCGTGCGCGAGCCACGCCTGGCGCTCCTCGGCCGGCACGTAGCGCTCACCGTCGTGCGAGCCGTGGCCGCGCATCCGGAACGTGCGGGCCTCGATCAGCACCGGCTCGCCCGCCCGGGCCAGCGCGAGCGCGGCGGATGCCGTCTCGTAGGCCGCGAAGACGTCGTTGCCGTCCACCTTGAACGCTCGCATCCCGTATCCGGCGGCGCGCGAGACGATCTCGTCGCATGCCATCATCCGCGACGATCGAGTCATGTACGACCACTCGTTGCGCTCGACGCAGACGACGAGCGGTGATCGCCAGACGCCGGCCAGGTTGAGCGTCTCGTGGAACGCCCCTCCGTTCGCTCCGCCGTCGCCGATGAAACCGATCCCGGCGGCCGGCTCGCCCCGCAATTGTCGTCCCAGCACGACGCCGAGCAGCACGGACAGGGTCTCCGGGAGATGGCTGACCATCGTCAGCGTGCCCAAGGCGAGCGAGCCGAGATGGACGTTGCCGTCGCTGCCCTCCGTGGGCGCGCCCGAGCGGCCGAGGTAGTGGCGGAAGACGACCTCGGGCTCCATGCCTCGCACGAGGTGCACGCCGAGGTCGCGGATCAACGGGCTCGCGACGTCGCGAGCCCCCATCGCGAGCGCCATCCCGACCGCCGTGGCCTCCTGCCCGCGACCGCCGTAGAACGAGCCGGGGACCTGCCCCTGCAGGTACAGCGCGTGGCCCGCATCCTCGATCGCGCGCGTCAGGTGCAGGAAGTAGCCGGCACGCCGCACGAGCTCGGGCGCGAGCGGTGTCTGCAGTTCGAGCTCGAGCGGGCTGGCGGACATTGCGCGTTCCTCAATGCGGATACGAGAACCGAACGATTGTGTACAAGATTACCGCTTGAGTCGGACATATGGCAAGGAACTCGCCATTCTGGATCCAGTTTGGAGAAAGTTGGATCCTACTTGCGGCGACCATCGCGACCGCGCGCCCGCTCCTCGATGCGATCGAGGGTCGCTTCGAGGAGGCGGCCCGAGCCGATCACGTGCTCCCGCATCAGCTCCCGCGCGCCGCCCGCGCTGCGCGCTCGCAGCGAGCCGATCAGCGCCTCGTGCTGGCGCAGATTCTCGTCGTACAGCTCGGAGATCCCGCCCATCCGGGTGCCGATGATCTGGACGTGGTAGATGCGGCGCACGCTGGTCGCGATGCGGCTGAGGAACGGCGAGCCGGCTGCATCGACGATGCGATCGTGGAACTCGTCGTTGGCGGCGATCCACTCGGCCGTGTGTGAGCGCACCTCGGCGTCGGTCATCGAGGCGTCGCCGAACGCGTGGGTGAGCTGCTCGAAGCGCGACCCGGCCGCGGCGATGCGGTCGATCTCGGCGTCGTCGAGGATCGGCACGGCGAGCTCGATCGCGAGCGCCTCGAGCGAGGATCGCACGAGGAAGATCATGCGCAGCTCGTCGCGCGACACCTCGCGGACGCGCACGCCGCGGTGAGGCTCCATCGAGACGAGGTCGAGCGCGGCGAGCTGCCGCAGCGCCTCGCGCACCGGCGTGCGGCTCGTATTGAAGCGCTCGGAGAGCTGCTCCTGGCGGAGCACGCTCCCGGGAGCGATCTCGCCGAGCAGGATCTGCTCCTCGAGCTCGAGCGCGATCTCATCAGCCTTGGTCGAGCGGGGTGCGTCGGTCACCGGCTGAGTGTAGGGCGGGATTGCGCGGAAACGCCGTGGGGAGGGGTTATAACCGGCCCCTGCCCCCCCGGCAGAAAAAAAACCGAAATTAAAAGCAACCCAAACATGGAGATGCGAATATTTATATATAAA
>JANLRV010000006.1:0-9462 GCA_031361905.1 Actinomycetes bacterium | reverse complement strand
CGAGGCGCTCGACCACACCGGGGGCGCAGCGGTCAGCACGCGGCCGTTCCCGGGCATCGATGCGCAGCTCTCGCGCTACTCGTACCTCGTCAGCCTGCTGCCCGGGCACATCGTGCGGGATCTCGGCCTGCGCTTCTCGGCGCGCCGGCGGAGATTCTCGTCATACACGCCCTACGAGGCCGATGGCGCCGCGCGCGGCCTGCTGATCGACTCGCAGGACCGGGCGGCCACGCGCGCCGCGCTGGGCGCCGACGCGGACGGCTGGGAGCGCCTCTACCGGCTCACGGCGGCGACGGCCCCGGGCGTCTTCGACTCGCTCACCCAGCCGCTCCGATCGCGCGCCGAGATGCGCTCGCTGATGGGGCCCGAGGCGTTCGAGATGCTCGTCGAGCGGCCGATCGGCGAGCTGATCGAGCGGGAGCTCGCAGACGACGTGGTCCGCGGCATCGTGCTGACGGACGGGCTGATCGGGACGTTCGCCCGTGCGAACGACCCATCGCTCGCGCAGAACCGCTGCTTCCTCTACCACGTGATCGGCAACGGGACGGGCGACTGGGACGTGCCGGTCGGCGGCATGGGAGCGCTCACCGATGGCCTCGCCGACGCCGTTCGCCAGGCGGGCGGCGAGATCCGCACCCGCGCCGCGGTACATGCGATCGCGAGCGACGGACACGAGGCGACGGTCGCCTACGAGGGTGGCGAGATCGCGTGCGCGAACGTGCTGGCCGGCTGCGCGCCGCGCACGCTTGCGCGCCTGCTCGGCCGGCCGGAGGGTCGCGCGATCGAGGGCTCCCAGCTGAAGCTCAACCTGCTCGTGCGGCGCCTGCCGGCGCTGCGCTCCGGCGAGAGCCCGGAGCGCGCGTTCGCAGGAACGTTCCACGTCAGCGAGGGCTATGCCCAGCTCGAGCAGGCCTACGCCGAGGCCGCGCGCGGCGAGCTCCCGGCACGGCCTCCGAGCGAGCTCTACTGCCACACGCTGAGCGATCCGTCGATCCTCTCGCCGGCTCTCAGGCGCCGTGGCTGGCACACGCTCACGCTGTTCGGCCTGCACGCTCCGGCCCGGCTCTTCCGCGCCGACAACGAGGCGGCCCGCGACGAGCTCGCCCGCCGAACGCTGGCCGAGCTCGACCGCCACCTCGCCGAGCCGATCGCCGGCTGTCTCGCCACGGACGAGCACGGCGAGCCGTGCCTCGAGGTGCGCTCGCCGCTCGATCTCGAGGCCGACCTCGGTCTGCCGGGCGGCAACATCTTCCACCGGGAGCTGCAGTGGCACTTCGCCGAGCGAGCGGCCGACGTCGGCCGCTGGGGTGTCGAGACCGACCTCGCGAACGTGCTGATCTGCGGCGCGGGAGCCCGGCGCGGTGGCGCCGTCAGCGGCATTCCCGGCCACAACGCCGCGATGGCCATTCTCAACCCGAGGTAACGATGCCGACGACGCCCGAGGTGTTTCTCACTGACATCCTGCTCGAGCCCGCGAGCCTGCGTCGGCTCGCCGCGGCAGACGACGCGCTCGCGCAGCTGACGACCCCGGCGCCCGGGCGCGTGCTCTTCCTCGGCATGGGCTCGTCGCGCTACGCCGCGCTCTCGGCCGCCACCCGCCTGCGCGCACGGGGCGTCGACGCGTTCGCCGAGATCGCCTCGGCGGACCTGCCGCAACCGGCGGCGCCCGACACGCTCGCGGTCGCGATCTCGGCCTCGGGCACGAGCCGCGAGACGCTGGCCGCGCTCGCGCGCCATCGCGGCGTCAGCCGCACGGCGCTGATCACGAACGTCCCGGAGGCCGCAGCCGGGCTCGCCGACGTGCTCGTGCCGCTCGGCTGCGGACCCGAGCCGGGCGGCATCAGCTGCAGGACGTTCCAGGCGACGGTCGCGCTCTTGCACCAGCTCGAGGCCTGGCTCTGCGGCGAGCCGGCTCCGCTCGGGGCGCTCTCACGTGCCGCAGACGCCCAGGACGGGCTCTTCGCGACGCGCGCGCAGTGGCTGCCGGAGATCGCCTATGCGCTCGCCGGCGCTCCCGTCTATGCGATCGGGCCCGACCGGTCGATGGCCTCCGTCGAGCAGATGTCGCTGATGCTGCGCGAGGCGCCCCGGATCGTCTCGGACGGCTGCGAGACGGGCGACTGGGACCACGTGGACGTCTACGTCTCGCTGCACGGCGGCTACCGCGCGCTCTTCCTGCCCGGCACGCCCTGGGACGACCGCGTCGCACACTGGACGCGAGAGCGCGCGATCACGCTCGTCTCGGTCGGGCGCCCGTTCGCGGCCGCTACCCACCATGTGCCGTTCGCCGGCGCCGACGATCCCGTGGTCGCGAGCCTGGTCGAGACGAGCGTCGCCGAGCTGATCGCCTGCGAGCTCTGGAAGCGGGCTACGCCGCGAGCTTGACGGGTGCGAACTCGCCGATGATGTCGATCAGCGCCGCGACGACGCGAGGGTCGTAGAGCATGCCCGCGCAGCGCTGCAGCTCCTCGATCGCCTCGGCCGGCGAGACGGCGGTGCGGTAGACGCGCTCGCGCGTCATCGCGCAGTAGGCGTCGACGACCGCGACGATCCGAGCCTCGATCGGGATCGCGTCGCCCGCGCGCCGATCGGGATAGCCCTGGCCGTCCCAGCGCTCGTGGTGCCCACGCACGCCCGCAGCCGCGTCGGCGAGCTCGGACGTGGCGCGCACGATCTCCTCGCCGACGATCGTGTGGGCCTCCACGATCTCGCGCTCATCGGGCTCGAGCGGCTCGGGCTTGACCAGCACGCTATCCGGCACGCCGATCATGCCGACGTCGTGGAGCAGCCCCGCGAGGCGGGTGCGGACGATGATCACCTGCGGCAGCCGCAGCCGCTGGGCGATCCGCCCGGCCAGCTCGGCGACCTGCTCGGCGTGCTCGAACGGGATCGACCGGCGGACCCCGACCGCGAGCGCGATCGAGCGGGCCAGGCGAATCGCGATCGACTCGCTGTCGAGCGCGTCCTCGCTCGTCAGCTCGCTCGCGAGACGCACGCGGTTCCGCCCCCGGGCCTTCGCCGAGCTGAGCGCCCGCTCGGCTGCGTCGAAGAGCGACTCGACGGTGGGCGACGGCGAGCTCGCCGCCGCGCCGACCGAGCCGGTGATGATCAGACGCATGCCGTTGTCGGCCGAGATCGGCGTGTCGCCGATCGAGCGACGGAGCTCCTCGGCCATCGTCGCGAGGTCCGGCTCGCTCGCACCCTCCGACATCGCGATGCAGAACGTGCCGCCGTCCGCGTGGCCGACGATCCCGCGCTGCCCCACGGTCTCGGTCAGGCGGTGGCCGACCGCGATCGTGATCGAGTCGCCGGTGCGATGCCCGTAGCCGTCGTTGACAGCCTTGAAATGGTCGAGGTCGAGCAGCACGAGCGCGGGAACGCCACCGGCCGCGAGCGCCTGCTCGAGCACCTGGCGGATCGAGCGCCGCGTCGCGCAGCCCGTCAGCGGATCGACGTGGGCGGCGGTCTGCACCGCCTCGCGCGCCGCCGTCGGATCGTGCCCGACGAGCACCACCATGTCGTCGCCGACGCTGGAGGTGCGCGACCAGCGCAGCTGGCGGTCCTCGCCGTCGGCCGTACGGCAGCGCGCGATCAGCGGCTCGTCCGGCGTGAGCATCCAGTGCCCGAGCGCGCGGGGCTGGTCGTCAGGGTGGACGAGCGCCATCCAGGGGTGGCCGATCACGGCCGACGCCTCGTAGCCGAGCACGTCCGTGACCGAGGCGCTCGCGATCCGCATGACGCCGTCCGGCGAGGTGCCGACGACGACATCGCGCACGTGCTCGAGCACGCGGGCGAGCCGCTGCGAGCTTGGGCCCTCGCTCGCGTCGTCGCCGGTGGCGTAGGGCGAGACGATCGCGAGCATGTTCGAGCTGGCGCCGAGCCCCACGAGCTGGAGCGTGACGGCGATGCGCCCGCCCGATGCCAGACGCAGCATCTCGGCGCTCGCGCCCTCGCGCAGCGGGCGGTCTCCGAGCTCGACGAGCTCGCGCAGCGGATGCCCGGCGATCTCGGACGCGGGAACGCCGATCAGCTCGCACGCGGCGGGGTTGGCGGCGGCGATCAGCCCGCTCGCATCGAGCGTCAGCAGGGCGGCGCTCGCGCCCGTCAAAAGATCGGCCGTCTCAGTCATCGAAGATCCCATCGGCAGGCAGGCGCGAGATCCTGAGAGCCGGTTTCGGTGTCGCATGCGCGGGTCCGGGATCTCGCATCGGCGCGGCGATCGTCGTAGCCTTGGCGCGTGCCGAACATGACCGACTACGAGGCCACGCGACGCTCGTTCCGGCTGGCCGTCCCCGACGACTACGAGTTCGCGCGCGACATCGTCGACGCGTGGGCGAAGCACGCCCCGCAGAAGGTGGCGCTCGTGGCCGTCGACCCCGGCGGCGGGAACCGCCGAGAGCTGACGTTCGCGGACCTCTCGGCCTCGTCGAACCGCGTCGCGAACGCGCTCGCGGCCATCGGCGTGGCGGCCGGTGAGCGCGCATTCGTGATGCTGCCGCGCATTCCCGAGTGGTACGAGGTGCTGCTCGGCATGTTCAAGCGGGGCGTGATCCCGATGCCCGCGACCACGCTGTGCACGCCGCGCGACCTCGCCGACCGGATCGCGCGGGCCGAGGCGAGCGTCGCCGTGGTCGATCGCGAAGGGTCCGAGAAGCTGCTCGAGGTGCTCGATCGATGTCCGACCCTGCAGCACCTGATCGTCGTCGGCGAGCCGCCCGACGGGCGCTTCCGGCCGTACGCAGAGCTGATGCGAGATGCGGCGGCGACGACGCCGGACGCGCGCGCCACGCACAAGCACGACCCGCTGCTCCTGTACTTCACGTCCGGCACCGTCTCGGCGCCCAAGATGGTGCTGCACACGCACGCCTCGATGGGCGCAGGCCACGAGATCACCGCGCGCTTCTGGCAGGACCTGAACGAGCGCGATCTGCACTGGACGATCTCAGACACCGGCTGGGCGAAGGCAGCCTGGGGGAAGCTCTTCGGCCAGTGGCGGATGGGCGCGGCGGTGTTCCTCTGGGATCAGCGCGGCAAGCTCGACCCCGAGCACTGCCTGCGCGTGCTCGAGCAGTCGGGCGTGACGACGTTCTGCGCGCCACCGACGCTCTTCCGCGCGTTCGTACAGCTCGAGCTCGGCTCCTTCGACCTCACCCGGGTACGCCACACGGTCGCCGCCGGCGAGCCTCTGAATCCCGAGGTGATCCGGATCTGGCGCGAGTCGAACGGGACCACGATCTACGACGGGTACGGCCAGACCGAGACGGTCAACCTCGTGGCGAACTTCCCCTGTCTGGAGGTCCGGCCCGGCTCGATGGGAAAGCCCACGCCCGGCAACGACGTCGACGTGATCGATGACGACGGCACGCGTCTCGGCGCAGGCGAGGAGGGCCACATCGCGCTCGCGGTCGAGCCCGAGCGGCCGGTCGGCCTGATGGCGGGCTACTGGCGCGACGACGCCGCGAACGCCGAGGCGTTCCGCAACGGCTGGTACCTGACCGGCGACCGCGCCTTCAAGGACGAGCAGGGCTACCTCTGGTTCGTCAGCCGATCCGACGACGTGATCATCTCGGCGAGCTACCGGATCGGGCCGTTCGAGGTCGAATCGGTGCTGGTCGAGCATCCCGCCGTGATGGAGTCGGCCGTCGTCGGCAAGCCCGACCCCGACCGCACGAGCATCGTCAAGGCGTTCGTGGTGCTCGCGCCCGGGCACGCTCCGAGTCCGGAGCTGGCGCGCGAGCTGCAAGATCACGTCAAACGCACGACGGCGCCCTACAAGTACCCGCGTGAGATCGAGTTCGTCGAGACGCTGCCGAAGACGATCTCGGGCAAGATCCGGCGCAGCGAGCTGCGCGAGCGCGGCTAGCGCCCGCGCAGGAACGCCGCGATCGCCGCCTTCGTCGCGGGATGGGCGAACGTCTCGGCCTCGGCGACGAGCTCTGCGGCGACGGATTCGTCGTAGCTCGACGTCGTTCCGAGCTCGAGCAGCTCGAGCGTGCGCGCGACGCCGACGCCGGGAAGCGCCGCGATTCGCGCCGCGAGATCGAGGGCGTGCTCGCGCAGGCGGTCGGCGGGAACGGTCTCCTCGGCGAGCCCGATGCGCATCGCCTCGTCTCCTCCGACGGTCGGCGCGGCGAGCATCAGCCAGCGGGCTCGGCCGGCGCCGACGAGGCGCGGCAGCGTCCAGCTCAGCCCGCTCGTCGGGCTGAGCCCGATCTCGAGGTCGCCGACTCGCAGACGAACGTCCTCGGCGACGACGCGCAGGTGGCACATGCAGGCGAGCTCGAAGCCGCCGGCGATCGCATGCCCGTGCACGGCGGCGATCACCGGGCGTCCGAGGCAGCGGATCGCCTCGCCGAGCAACCGGTAGCGATCCACGTAGAGCGCGAAGGCAGCGGCGTCCTGCCCCGCGAGCTCGCGGAGGTCGGCGCCCGCGCAGAACGAGGGCCCGGCGCCGGCAAGCACGACGCAGCCGCAGCCGTCGTCGGTCGCGAGCGAGCCAAGCGCCGCGAGCAGCTCGTCGAGCAGCGCGGTCGAGAGCGCGTTGCGGACCTCCGGCCGGTTCAGCTCGAGCAACGCGACCGCGCCCACGCGCTCGGCGCGCAGGAGCGTCATTCCGCCACCTCGCCGAGGTATGCGCGAACGAGCCGCCGCGACTTCTGCTCGGCGCGCGGCAGCGACTCGGGCGGCACGAGCTCGACCGCGGGCGTGAAGCCGAGCCGCAGCTGGATCGCCCGCGCGACGCGCTCGGCGAGATCCGGCCCGGCGTCCGCGCCGCGCTCGACCACGATCCTCGGCTCGTAGTCGATCGGAGGCGCGTGCTCCAGCACGATCCGGAACTCGCCCGTGACGGCAGGGCGAAGCCCGTAGACGACGTCCTGGACCCCGAGCGGGAAGACGTTGACGCCGCGCACGATGAACATGTCGTCCGATCGGCCGACCATCGCGAAGCGCAGTCCCGTGCGCCCGCAGGGACAGGGCGTGAGCGAGACCCGCACGAGGTCGTGCGACCGGTAGCGGACGAGATAGCTCGCGCGGCGGCCCAGGTTCGTGAACACGAGCTCCCCGACCGCGCCGTCTGCGAGCGGCACCACCTCGCCGCTCGCCGGGTCGATCAGCTCGGTCGCGAAGTGCCCGCGCGTGAGCAGGTGCAGGCCCGTGCGGTGCTCGCACTCCGCGGCCATGCAGCCGGTCTCGGAGAGGCCGTAGACATCCTGTGCCGTGCAGCCCCACGTGTCCTCGATCAGCTCGCGGAAGCCCGGCACCTGCAGGCCGCTCTCGCCCGAGAAGATCCCCTTGCGCAGCTGCAGCGCGCTCGGGTCGAGGCCCTGCTCGCGCGCGACCTGCGCGAGCCGGAGCGCGTAGGCGGGCGTCGAGTAGAGCAGCCAGGGCGTGCGCATCGCCGCCACGAGCTCGAGCAGGCGCATCGACTGCCCGACGCCGTAGGGCAGCACGCAGAGGCCCGCGTGCTCGAAGCCCAGGTGGTCGGTGACGCCGCCGACGTAGAGGCTGTAGTTCATGCACTCGAGCACGAGGTCGCCCGGTCGTCCGCCCGCGCAGTGGAAGCAGCGCGCCGCCACGTCGTCGAGCCAGGCGCAATCGTCGCGCGTGAACGCGATGCGCATCGGCACGCCGGTCGTGCCGCCGGTGCACTGGATGCGGCTGATCTCGTCGAGCGCGACGCCCTGCGTCTCGCCGAGCGGCGGGTGGGCATCCTGCGAGCGCCGGAGGTCGTCCTTCTCGGTGAACGGCAGGCGCGCGAGCTCGCCGAGCGTGCGCACGCCCGAGGGGTCGACGCCCGCGTCGGCCCAGAGCCGCCGGTAGAACGGGCTCGTCGCCTGGACATGCGCGAGCTGGACCGGGAGCAGCCGGGCGATCGACTCCGCCTCAGCCGCCGGATCCCCGCCCTCCACCGCCGCATCCCACATGCCCGTTCCCTTCGACGCGGCGAGGATACACGCGCAATCGTCGAGCGAGAGCCGTCGTCATAGTGTCGAGATGCGTCAGCTCGCCCTCGTGGTCGCCCTGGTCGTCTCGCTCGCCTCGGCCGGCGCCACCTCCGGCGCCGATGAGCTCGCCTGCAACGGCCACGCCGAGCTCTGCGATCGGCCCGTGACCGCCGTCACGTTCGCCGCCACCCACAACGCGATGGCATCCTCGGCCGCCGGCTATCGCGTGCCCGAGCAGGGGCCGACGATGCTCGGACAGCTCGATGCCGGCGTGCGCGCGCTCTTGATCGACGCCTGGTTCGCCGCGCCGGCGGGTCCCGTCACGCTGACCGATCTGTCCGCGAGCAAGACCTCCGAGCGCGATCTCGCCCGGCTGCTCGGCACGCGAGCGGCATCGATCGCGATCGCGATCCGCAAGGCGACTCCCCGGCTGCTCGTCGGCAAGCGCGACGTCTACCTCTGCCACGGCTTCTGCGAGATCGGCTCGACACGCCTCTCGCGCTTCGCGCGCGACCTCAAGCGCTGGCTCGACGCGCACCCGAGCGATGTCGTGGCGCTCGTGATCGAGGACCACACGACGCCAAAGGACATCGCCGCCGTGCTCACGGCCGCAGCCCTGGTCGACCGCATCTACACGCACCCCGCGACGGCGCCCTGGCCGACGCTGCGCGAGCTGGTGGCTGCTCGCAGGCAGCTGCTCGTGCTCACGCAGGGCCGTGCCGACGGCGTGCCCTGGCTGTTGCGGACCGCAGACGTCGTCGAGGAGACGCCCTATCGCTTCACCTCGGCGGCCGCGCTCAGCGGCGCGACGAGCTGCGCGATCGGGCGCGGCGGCGCCGGGCGCCCGTTCTTCTTGCTCAACCACTGGATCTCCCGCTCGCCACCTGTGCGAGCCGACGCCGACCGCGTTAACGTGGAGCCGGTGCTCGGCGAGCGGGCCAGGCGCTGTGCGGCGGTGCGCGGCCGCAACCCGAGCTTCGTGGCGGTCGACTTCGCCGAGCGCGGCGCCCTGCTGCGCGTCGTCGACGCGCTCAACGGGCTGTAGCGGTCGGTCAGCCCTTGCCCGAGCGCGCCACCATGCGGTCGATCTCGCGGAACAGCTCGAGCTTCGGGATCATGACCTTGCAGCTGTCGTAGCGGAAGACCCTCGCGCCCTTGCGCACCTCGTAGGTGATCTCGAGCCCGTCGTAGGCGATCGGGCAGGTCCCCGTGAACGGCTTCGGATGGAGCCGGGCGAGCGGCGTCGTGGCGACGAGCCGCGCGAGCCGGTTGCCCGCGGTGGCGCCGAGCCGCACCTGCCCGAGCACGCTGCCGTCCTTGCGCAGGGAGCGCACGGTGCCGCGGCGATCGATCGTGATCGCGACGACGCAGGTCTTCGGCTCGCAGCGCAGCAGGCCGCCGCCCGTCCGGTAGGTCACGAGAGGCGGCGTCGCCGCAGGAGCGGCGCCCGCGCCCGTCGCAGCGGCGAGGGCGAGCAGCAGCGGGACTGAGAGGCGGGCGGTTCGCATGCAGCTGG
>JANLRV010000265.1:0-12833 GCA_031361905.1 Actinomycetes bacterium | reverse complement strand
AGGATCGCGAACCAGGCGATCACGACGCACACGAACGCGGCGATGCCGAGGAAGAAGAGCACGATGTAGTGCGGGATCGCGAGCAGCCACTTGACGAGCGGCAGCCAGCGGTTGAGCTCGCTGCGCGCGTCGGGGTAGGGGAAGTCGAGGTGCACCGACTGCTCCTCGTCGGTCGACGGGTAGGTGTCGTCGAGCAGCAGCGCGTAGGCGCCGACGCGGTTCGCGAAGCGCAGCAGGTTGAGGTTCCAGTCGTACCACCAGCGCGGGTACTTCTGGCGGAACACGATCATCAGCAGCGTCGCGAAGAAGAGCACGCCGGCACCCGTCGCCCCGGCGGATCCGGCGGACCCGGCGCCGTCGGACCCTGACGACCAGGTGAAGTCGTTGCCGCCCGAGAGCGCGCCCAGCACGATCGCGATCGGAATCACCGTGAACACGCGGAAGAACGTCGTCAGGCGGTTCAGCTGACGGTCGGGGTAGTCGACCGAGAGCTGCACGGGATACCCGGGAGTTTCCACGATCCTCCTTGAGCGCCTGCCTCGGTGATCGAGGCACGGCGCGATCGTGGTTCAGGATACACTTGCGCGGCAGCACCCCGGGGGTGCGCAGACGCTCAGATGGCAGTCATCACCACCATCATCATGGCCGGGGGACTCGGCACACGCATGCGCTCCCCGCGCGCGAAGGTGCTCGAAGACGTGTGCGGTCTGCCGATGCTCGCGTGGGTTGCGAGCGCCGCGCGCGAGGCCGGCGCGGAGGACGTCATCGTGGTTGCCTCGCCCGACACGGCGGGGTCGATCTCGGAGGCGCTCCCGGACGTGCGGGTCGCGGTGCAGGAGCCCGCGAACGGCACGGGGCACGCCGTCATGGTCGGGCTCCAGCTCGTCTCGCCCGCGACGAAGAACGTCGTCGTGCTGTCGGGCGACACGCCCGCGATCCGGTCGGAGACGATCCGGCGCACGATCGAGGCTCAGAACGGCGCGGCGGCGGCGCTCGTCTCGGCGCGTCTCGCTCCTCCCCACGCGTACGGGCGCGTCGTCCGCAGCCACGACGCCGTCGCGCGCGTCGTCGAGGCACGCGACGCGAGCGACGTCGAGCTCGCGATCGCCGAGTTCAACGTCGGCCTCTACTGCTTCGACCGCGCGGCGCTCGAGGACGCGCTGCCGCGGCTGACCTCGCACAACGCGCCGGGCGAGCTCTATCTGACCGACACCGTGGCGGTGCTCGCCGAGCTCGGCCTGCGGGTCGTCGCGGTCGACGAGCCCGACTTCCAGACCTGCGAGGGAGTCAACACGTTGCTCGAGCTCGCCGAGCGCGAGGCGGCGATGCGCACGCGTCACGCGCGCGAGCTGATGCTTGCCGGCGTGCGGATCCTCGATCCGGCGTCGACGCTGATCGATCCCTCGGTCGTGATCGAGCCGGGCGCGCGGATCGAGCCGTTCTCGAGCCTGCGCGGGCAGACGACGATCGCCACCGGCGCCGTGATCGGCCCCTACGCGCTGATCGAGTCGTCGACGGTCGGCGAGGACTGTCGCGTCGGGCCGTTCGCCTATCACCGCCCCGGCTGCCGGCTCGAGCAGCGCTCCCAGGTCGGGCGCTTCGTCGAGCTCAAGAGCACCCTCCTGCACGAGGGTGCGAAGGTGCCGCACCTCTCCTACGTCGGCGATGCCGAGATCGGCGCGGGCTCGAACCTCGGTGCCAGCACGATCACCGCCAACTACGACGGCGTCAACAAGCACCGCACCGTGATCGGCGCGGGCGTCCGCACGAGCGTCCACTCGACGCTCGTCGCCCCGGTGACGATCGGCGACGGGGCGACGATCGCGGCGGGATCGGTGATCACGGAGGATGTCGAGCCCGGCGCGCTCGCGATCGCGCGGCCGCGGCAGACGACCGTCCCCGGCTACGCCGAGCGCAAGCGCAAGGAGCGGGAGCAGTGAACAGCCTCTTCTCCGACGACCCCTACCGGCGGTCTCCCGACCTCGCCGGCCAGGGCGGGGGAGACGTGGGGCCGCGACGGACCTTTGCCGACTACTCCCCGCAGCGGCGGATGATGCTCTTCGCCGGCCGCTCGAACGCGGCGCTCTCGCAGCGGATCTCCGACCTGCTCGGCTTCGAGCTCGGGCAGTGCAAGCTGAAGACGTTCGCGAACGGCGAGCACTACGTGCGCCTCGGCGAGTCGGTGCGCGGCGCCGACGTGTTCCTGATGCAGTCGTGCTCGAACCCCGTCAACGACAACCTCTTCGAGCTGCTCCTGATGATCAACGCGGCGCGGCTCGCGTCGGCGAAGCGGATCACCGCGGTGGTGCCGTGGTTCCCGTACGCCCGGCAGGACAAGAAGTCCGCGCCGCGCGAGCCGATCGCAGCGCGTCTCGTGGCCGACATGCTCGAGGTCGCCGGCGCCGATCGCGTGCTCACGATGGACCTGCACGCCGGCCAGGTGCAGGGCTTCTTCCGCGTCCCCGTCGATCACATGACGGCGCTGCCGATGTTCGCGCAGTACTTCCGCGACATGGGCCTGCCGCTCGCCGACCTCGTCGTCGTCTCGCCCGATGCCGGCCGGGCCAAGCTCGCGGGCAAGTTCGCCGAGATGCTGGGCGTCGACCTCGCGGTGCTCAACAAGGTCCGGCCCGAGCACAACTCGGCGCGCGTCTCGACCGTGATCGGCGACGTCAGCGAGAAGATCTGCATCATCTCGGACGACATGATCGATACGGCCGGAACGCTCGTCGCGGGCGCCCAGGCGATCCGCGATGCGGGCGCCACGAGAGTCTTCGCCTGCGCCACCCACGGCGTCTTCTCGCCCCCCGCGCTCGAGCGCATCGCCGGCTCGGTGCTCGAACAGGTCGTCGTCTGCGATACCATTCCCATCGATCCCATGACGAAGCCGGCCAACGTGCACGTGCTCTCGGTCGCCGGGATCCTCGCCGAGACGATCAAGAACGTCTTCACCGACGACTCGGTCTCGGCCATCTTCAAGGGCGAGAACCAGCTCTTCTAGCACCACCACCAAACGGAAACGAAGGCAGCATGAGCACGGATCGGATCACCCTCGAGGTCGAGGCGCGCGAGGTCGCGGGAACGAGCGGCGCCAAAGCAGTTCGACGGCAGGGCAAGATCCCGGGCGTGTTCTACGGGAACGGCCGCGAGGCCGTCGCAGTGGCCGTCGACAGCCGCGTGATCCGCGAGGCCGTGCACGCCGCCGGAGGCCGCCACGCGATCTTCGACGTCAAGCTGGCCGGTGCCGGCAAGGCCGTCCCCGCGATCATCAAGGACATCCAGCTCCACCCGACGCGCGACACCGCGATCCATTTCGACCTCTACGAGGTCAACATGCGGCGCTCGATCCAGGCGCCCGTGACCGTGCTGCTCGTCGGCGAGCCGGTCGGCGTCAAGATGTTCGGCGGCATGCTCTCGCAGGCAAGCCACGAGGTCATCTGCGAGGCGCTGCCCGACGATCTGCCCGAGCACATCGAGGTCGACATCACCGAGATGAACATCGGCGACGTGGTGCGGCTCGCCGATCTCTCGGTGCCCGAAGGCGTGACCGTGGTCGGCGATGCGGATCTCGTGATCGCCGCGATCGCAGTGCCGCGCGGGCTCACCGCCGAGGAAGAGGCCGGGGTCGAGGAGCCCGCGGCCGAGGGCGGCGCCGAGGCCGAGGGCGACGCGGACGCGTCGGCCGGTGGCGACGCACCCACCGACGAGTAGATCCCGTTGGACCTGCTCGTCGCCGGTCTCGGGAATCCCGGCCGGCGGTACGGGACGACCCGGCACAACGTCGGCTTCGTCGTCTGTGAGCTGCTCGCGCGCCGGCATGGCGCCGAGCCCGCGCGCGAGAAGCACGGCGGGCTGCTGCAGGAGATCCGCCTCGAGGACGGCGCCACGCTGGCGCTCTTCCGACCGCTCGGATTCATGAATCTCTCGGGCGTTCCCGTGCAGAAGGCGGCGCGCTCCTACGGCACCTCGCCCGAGCAGATCGTGGCCGTCCACGACGACGTCGAGTCGGCGTTCGGGCGCGTCCGCGCGAAGCTGGGCGGCGGTCTCGCGGGTCACAACGGCCTGCGCTCGCTGACGGAGCGCCTCGGCACGCGCGACTACCCGCGGGTCCGCCTCGGCATCGGCCGCCAGCGACCGGGCGACCGGCGCGACCTCGCCGACTGGGTGCTCTCGCCGTTCGAGCCCGACGAGGACGTGATGCCGATGATCGAGTCGGCGGCCGACTGCGTCGAGCTGATCGCGCGCGAGGGCATCGAGGCGGCCCTCGAGCGCTACCCCTAGCTAGCCCCGCGTCAGAAATTCGTGGGCGCCTGGGCGGCGTCTGGATCGCTCGGGCACGCCCCGGCGGCTTGCACGGGCAACCAGCCCGCCCAGCGCAGCCGGGCCGTCCCCGAGCGACCCAGCCACCATCCATCCGCACACGAATTTCTGACGCGCGACACTAGCGCGGCCTGCAACGGCAGCTCGGGTCGGTGCTCACGGGTAGGGCACGTATCGGCCACGGCGCCGCTCGGCGAGCTCGTCCCACCTGGCGTGCATCCGCGCGACCACGTCCGGGTCCTCGATGCGAGTTGCTGCCCTCTCCTTCCAGCGGCGCTCGATGGCCGCCTGAAGGAAGAACAGCAGGATCACCGTCGTGGCGGCTCCCGCGTGCCCGTTCGCGAGGCTCGCGTCGATCGCGATCCCCACGCTGAACGCTGCGGCGAATGCGATGACATATGACATGACGGAGGAATCGGTCGAGAGGGGCCCGACGAGCCACGTCCCCTCGGCTGCGCGGTCGAACGCGCGGGTGCGACCGATCGCCAGGCCGCAGACTGAGAATCCGGCTATCGGCGCGATGCCGTACCACCGGTTCAGCAGTCCCGCTCGATCAAGCAGGAGGGTCGCGGCCCAGGCTGCAGCGAAGAGCAGCACCGCGTGAGCGAGCAGGCTCGTGCGCCGGAGCGGCTCCTCGATCTCGAACGACGAGAACCCGTGCTCGTCGGTCACGGTGAAGCGGGCTCCGTCGGGCCCCACGTACTCGAGATCACCCATCGCTCTCATCCTGGCAGAGGCGTGGATGCCGGGTAGGGTCCGTACCGATGACTCCTGAGAAACCAGCCCCGCTCGTCGCCGTCACGGGCGCGAGCGGCTATGTCGGTGGCCGCCTCGTGCCCGAGCTTCTGGCGGCCGGGTTCCGCGTGCGCTGCCTCTCGCGCGACCCGGCGCGTCTGCGCGACCGGCCGTGGGCCGGCGACGTCGAGGTCGTGGCGGGCAGCGCCGACGACCCTGCCGTGCTCGCGCGCCTGCTGGAGGGGGCGGAGGTCGCGTACTACCTGATCCACGCGCTCTACGAGAAGGCGTTCGAGCATCACGATCGCGCGACCGCGCGCGCGTTCGCCGACGCCGCCCGCGCGGCCGGGATCGGACGCATCGTCTACCTCGGCGGGCTCGGTGGCGGCACCGCGACGACCTCGCCGCACCTGCGCTCCCGCGCCGAGGTGGGGGACCTGCTGCTCGCGAGCGGCGTGCCGACGGTCGTGCTGCAGGCCGCCGTGATCATCGGCTCGGGATCGGCGTCGTTCGAGATGCTGCGCAACCTGACGGAGCGGATCCCCGCGATGGTCACTCCGCGCTGGGTCTCGAACCGCATCCAGCCGATCGCGATCCGCGACGTGCTCCGCTATCTCGTCGCCTCCGCGTCGCTTCCCCGGGAGGTGTCGAGGGGTTTCGACATCGGCGGGCCCGACATCCTCACCTATCGCGAGATGATGCAGGGATACGCCCGGATCGCCGGCCTCAAGCCCCGCCTGATCGTGCCGGTCCCGGTTCTCAGCCCGCGCCTCTCGAGCCACTGGGTCGGCCTCGTCACGCCGATTCCGAGCCGCCTCGCCAAGCCGCTCGTGGAGTCGCTGCGCACCGAGGTCGTCTGCCGGGAGCACGACATCGAGCGGTGGATTCCCGCCCCGCCGGAGGGGCTGCTCGGCTTCGAGCAGGCCGTCATCCTCGCCCTCCGGCGGGTGGGCGACGGCGACGTCGTCACGCGCTGGTCGAACGCGTCGATTCCGGGTGCGCCGAGCGATCCGCTGCCGACCGATCCCGACTGGGCCGGTGGCGCGATCTACACCGACGAGCGCGCCACGGTCGCGCGGGCCTCCGTCGCCGACCTCTGGGACGTCGTCGAGGGGATCGGCGGCGATACGGGCTGGTACTCCTGGCCCGGCGCGTGGGCCGCTCGCGGCCTGATCGACCGCCTCGTCGGAGGGGTGGGCCTGCGTCGCGGACGCCGGGACGCGCGGCACCTGTACATCGGCGAGACGGTCGATTTCTGGCGCGTCGAGGAGCGCGTGCCCGGCGAGACCCTGCGTCTGAGGGCCGAGATGCGCCTGCCCGGCCACGCCTGGCTGCAGTTCGACGTCGGCGGCGAGGATGGCGCGGCGACGCTGCGCCAGCAGGCGATCTTCCACCCGCGCGGCCTGCCGGGCCGGCTCTACTGGGTCGCAGTCGCGCCGTTCCACCGCTTCGTGTTCGCGCCGATGGCGCGCAACATCGCCCGCGCCGCGGAGCAGCGCAGCGCGCGCCTATAGGGTCGCGAGCGCCGCGTAGAGCTCGTGCGCCGCACGCTCGCCGAGGCCGAGGCTCTCGATCCGGAAGCTCTCATCGCTCGCGTGGATGCGGTCGTCCTCGAGCGCGAAGCCGCTGCAGATCACGGGGATGCCGCGCTTGGCGAAGGCCGCGAGCACGGGGATCGAGCCGCCGCTGCGCTTGAGCACGCAGGGGACGCCGCAGGTCCGCTCGAGCGCCTCGGCGGCGAGGCGGAGCGCCGGCTCCTCGGGATCGAAGCCCGCTCCCGGCATCGAGAACGCGCTGAGCTCGAGCGTCGCGCCTGCCGGGGCGGCAGCGCGGAGGAGCCGCTCGAGCGTGTCCCGGATCGCTTCGGGATCCTGGCCCGCCGCGAGGCGCATGTTCAGGCGCGCGCTCGCCTCGTGCGGGATGATCGTGCGCTGCTGGCCCGAATCGCCGCCTTCGATCCCCGAGACATCGAGGCTCGCGTCGGCCCAGGTGCGCTCGTAGAACGTCGCGCCCGCCGCGGGGTGCGACGGGGCGACGCCCACCGACGCCAGGATCTCGCCGCCCGGCTGCAGCGCGCGCCACGCCGCGAGCTCGCTCGGGCTCGGCGGGTGGATGCCGGCGCGCAGCGGTTCCGGCAGCAGGCCGTCGGGTCCGGGAAGCACCGCCGCGAGCGCCTGCATGAGCGCGTGGGTCGCGTTCAGCGCGGCGTTGCCGAAGACCCCGGAGTGCAGCGCTCGAGCTCCGGTCCGCACCGAGACGCGGCAGGCGATCGTGCCGCGCACGGCCAGCGTCAGCGCGGGCGTGCGCTCGTTCAGCATGTCCGCGTCGAAGACGATCGCGCAGTCGGCCCCGCGCTCGTCTGCGGCGACGAAGCGCAGCACCCCGTCGCCGAGCGCCTCCTCGTCGCCCTCGCAGAGCACGCGCACGTTGACCGGCAGCGTTCCGGCGGCGGCGAGCTCGCAGGCGACGAAGAGCAGCGGCAGGAAGTTGCCCTTGTCGTCGCTCGCACCGCGGCCGAACAGCCGGCCGTCGCGGATCACGGGCTCGAACGGCTCGCTCGTCCAGGCCGCGCGGGGATCGGCGCTCTGCACGTCGTAGTGGCCGTAGATCAGCACCGTCGGGGCGTCCGCTCGGGCCGCGCGCAGCTCGCCGACGACGAGCGGGTTTCCGTAGCCGGCGAGGATCTCGCAGCTGCCGCCGGCGGCGAGGATCCGCTCGGACGCCCACTCGGCAGCGCGTCGCAGGTCGGCCGCGTCGCCGCCTCCCGATGAGATCGACGGGATGCGGAGCCACTCGATGAGGTCGGCGAGCAGGCGGTCGGATGGCGCGGGCAAAGAGGTCTCGCTCGGTCGGGGGCTGGACGGCCAGACACGGCCCATCTGCCAGCGCATTGCTGGCGCGGGACGCCGACACTCTATCCTCCGGTAGCGGTGGGAACGCGCGAGCAGACAGGGATGGCGGCCGCGGGCGCCGAGGTCGCGATCGCCGAGCTCGCCGGTCTCGCCGAGGCTCGTGCGTTCGCGGACGGCCTGGGACGCTCGGTGCCCCAGCCGGCACGCTGCTCCGAGTCGCTGCTCGCGCCTCTCGCGGCGACGCTCTGGAGCGAGCGGCGGGGCTCCGAGCGCGCCTCGCTCAGCGTGATCGTCGAGGATGACGAGGAGGCGCGCGACTTCGCGGAGGCCGCCGCCTGGTATGCCGGTCCCGATCTCGTCGGGTTCCTCCCTGACCGCTCGGTCGCCTGGGGATCCGGCCTCGTGCCGGCGCCTCACCTCGTCGGCGAGCGAGCGCGCGGGCTCGATCTGCTCGCGCGCGGCGGCCTCGTCTTCGTCTCGGCCGCCGCGCTCGCCGAGCGGCTTCCGCCTCGTACGCGGCGCGCGCGCCCGCTGGCGCTCGCACGCGGCGAGGCGCTCGATCGCGACGAGGCCGTCGCGCTGCTCGTGGCGGCGGGCTACGAGCGCGTCGACCGTGTCGAGGATCGCGGTCAGCTCGCCGCCCGCGGCGACATCGTCGACATCTTCCCGACGACCGGCGCCGAGCCGATCCGCGTCGAGCTGTTCGGCGACGAGATCGAGCGGCTCTCGCGCTTCTCGGTGTTCACGCAGCGATCGCTCGTCGTGCTCGACGAGACGGTCGTCTACCCGGCGCGCGAGGCGCTCTACGACCCGGCCGACGTGGAGTCGTGGACGCGCGACGCCGAGACGATCCCCTCGGATCTCGTGCCGCTTGCGCCGGAGCTCGTCGCCGGCGGCGCGATCTGCGCCTGGCGGCCGATCGAGATCACCGCGGCGATCGAGGCGCAGCTCGAGGCGCTCGCCGCCCACCTGCCGTCGAAAGACCGCAGGCGCGCGTACCTGTCGGCGAGCGAGGCCGGCGAGGCCCTCGCAGGTGCCGCGGTGCTCGATCCGCTGCACGGCTCGTCGGTCAGGCTCGAGGCTCAGCGCCCTGCGCTCGCGGGCCGCGGCATCGCCGAGGCCGAGAACGAGCTGCGCGGGCTCGTCTCGGCGAGCGCGCGCGTGCTCGTCTGCTTCCCGCATCGAGGCGACGCCGAGCGCACGCGTCTCGCGCTGCGGCGCGTCGACGCCGCGATCCTCGAGCCCGGAGACGCGCTGCCCGCCGGCGCGGGCGTCAGCTTCTGCGTCTCGCCGCTGCGGCGAGGCTTCGTCTCGTCGAGCGCGCGCCTCGCGGTGCTGCCGTCGTCGCAGCTCTTCCGCCGCCGGGCATCGGGTCGCGACGCCGTCGCGCGCCTCGGACGCACGATCACGACGGCTGCGGACCTCAAGCCCGGCGACTACGTCGTCCACGAGGATCATGGCGTCGGCCGCTTCGTCGGCTTCGACACGAAGACCGTCGCCGGCGTCACGCGCGACTACGTCGATCTCGAGTTCCGCGGCGAGGACAAGCTGTTCATCCCGCACGACCAGCTCGCCAAGATCTCGCGCTACATCGGCGCGGACGGGCGCGACCCGGCGCTCTCGAAGCTCGGCGGCAAGGCCTGGCAGACGCTCAAGACACGCGCGCGCACGGCGGTGCAGGAGCTCGCGGGGGAGCTGCTCGCGCTGTACGCCCAGCGGCAGACGCGCACGCGCCCGCCGTACGAGGACGAGGACGGCTGGTTCGAGCGGCTCGAGCGGGCGTTCGCCTACACCGAGACGGATGATCAGCTCGTGGCGATCGAGGCCGTCGTCGCCGACCTCACGAGCGAGAACCCGATGGACCGCCTCGTCTGCGGCGACGTCGGCTTCGGCAAGACCGAGGTCGCGATGCGTGCGGCGTTCCTCGCTGCGGTGAGCGGCCGCCAGGTGCTCGTGCTCGTGCCGACGACGCTGCTCGCGCAGCAGCACCTGCAGACGTTCCGCGATCGCTTCCGCGACTTCCCCGTGCGCGTCGAGGCGGTCTCGCGGCTGCGCTCCGACGGAGACACCAAGCGGATCCTCAAGGACTTCACGGACGGGCGGGTCGAGGTGCTGATCGGCACGCACCGCGTGCTCTCGCGCGACGTCATCCCGAAGAACCTCGGCCTCGTCGTGATCGACGAGGAGCAGCGATTCGGCGTGCGCCAGAAGGAGCTTCTGCGTCAGCTTCGCCTCGAGGTGGATGCGCTCGCGCTCTCGGCGACGCCGATCCCGCGCACGCTCCACATGTCGCTCGCGGGGCTGCGCGACATCTCGGTGATCTCGACGCCGCCGCGCGGCAGGAAGCCCGTGCGCACCCACGTCGCCGAGTACGACGACGAGCTGGTCGGGCAGGCGATCCGGCGCGAGATCGCCCGCGGCGGCCAGGCGTTCCTCTTGCACAACCGCGTCGAGACGATCCACGAGGCGGCCGAGAAGCTCCGGCGCCTCGTGCCGGAGGCGCGGGTCGGGGTCGGGCACGGCCAGATGGAGGACCGCCAGCTCGACAGCGTGATGAGCGAGTTCCTGCGCGGCGATCTCGACGTGCTCGTCGCGACCACGATCATCGAGAGCGGCCTCGACATCCCGCAGGTGAACACGCTCGTGATCGAGCGGGCGGACCTGCTCGGACTCTCCCAGCTGTACCAGATCCGCGGTCGCGTGGGCCGGAGCGATGCGCTCGCGCACGCCTTCCTGCTCTATCCGGACCGCCAGGAGCTGACGGAGGAGGCGCGGGCTCGGCTCGCGGCCGTCGCCGACTACACCGAGCTCGGCTCGGGGTATCGCATCGCCCTGCGCGATCTAGAGCTGCGCGGCGCCGGCAGCCTGCTCGGCGACGAGCAGTCGGGCCACGTCGCCGCCGTGGGGTTCGATCTCTACTGCGACCTGCTCGCCGAGGCCGTCGCAGAGCTGCAGGGCGGGCGGGCGCAGCTCGCGCGCCCGGTCCGGCTCGATCTCGACCTCGATGCGTTCATCTCCGCCGACTACGTGCCGTACGAGGCCGCGAAGATGGACGTGCACCGCAGGATCGCGCTCGCCACGAGCGTCGATCAGCTGCGGGACCTCGAGGTCGAGCTCGCCGACCGCTTCGGCGAGCCGCCGTCGCCCGTGCGCACGTTGATCCACTCGCAGGAGGCTCGCATCGCGCTCGCGGCGGCCGGGGCCGACACGATGCGCGTGCGGCACGGAAAGCTCACGATCGGGCGCCTCACGCTCGGTCCCGCCGAGGTGCGGATGCTGCGCGAGCGGTTCCCCCGGCTCGTCTACGCCTCGGCCTCCTCCGAGGTGTCGACCCCGCTCGACGGCGATCCGATGACCTCCGTGCTCGCCGTCGTCGACGCCCTTGGCGATCTGCGCGCGCGCTGACGCCGTGCCTGTGAATCGGCTGTGAACGGCGGAGCGCGGACCCGCGGCTGCTATGAATGAGGTGTGTGCGCGCCGGAGGCTCCGGCTTGGCGTGCCACCTTGCTCCCACCAGAAAGCTGTCTCAGAATGACCTCCCGCTCTGTCGCCGCCACCGCGCTCGTCGTGGCGCTGGCCCTCCTCGCCGGCGCGTGCGGCGGCTCGTCCAAATCGTCGAAGCCCGACGGCAAGACCGTGATCGCGCAAGTCGCTGGCATCGACGTCAAGCGCAGCGACCTGGACGCGCAGCTCAAGCAGCAGCTCGCACAGCTGAAGACGGCAGGGCAGAAGGTGCCGGCCGTCGGCTCCAAGGAGTACCTGCAGATCAAGCAGGCGCTCGTCGCGCGCCTCGTCCAGAAGGCGGAGATCGCGGCGGCTGCGACCGAGAAGAAGGTCAAAGTCAGCGACGGCGACGTGACCAAGCAGCTCGACAAGATCAAGCAGGCCAACGCGTACACGAACGGCAAGTTCGACGCCGCCAAGTGGGCGAAGGCGCTGAAGCAGAGCAGCACCAACGAGGCGCAGCTGCGCGACGAGCTCGTGACGTACATCCAGCAGCAGAAGCTCACGGCGACCCTGACGAAGAACATCAAGGCCACTCCGGCGGACATCAAGGCGTACTACAAGACCAACAAGGCCGTCGAGTTCACGACGCAGGAGACGCGCGAGGTGCGCCACATCCTCGTCAAGACGCAGGCCAAGGCGAACGAGCTGTACGCCAAGCTCGCGACCTCCGACGCCCAATTCGCCGCGCTCGCGAAGGCGAACTCGCTCGACGGCTCGAAGGCCCAGGGCGGCAGCCTCGGCAAGATCACGAAGGGCGCGACCGTTCCGCCGTTCGACAAGGTCGCGTTCTCGATCGCCACCGGCACGGTCTCGAAGCCGGTCAAGTCGCAGTTCGGCTGGCACCTGATCGAGGCCACGAAGGGCATCGTCGCCGCCAGCGTCCGTCCGCTCGACGCGGCTCTCAGCAAGCAGATCAAGACGAAGCTCGAGACGCAGAAGAAGCAGACGGCCGTGCAGACGTGGTTCACGACCTACCAGAAGAAGGTCGAGAAGGGGATCGTCTACGCGAAGGGCTTCGCGCCCCCCAAGGTCTCGACGACCTCGACCGCAACGACGACGGGCTCGACGACCTAGTGCCCTCTCCTGGAAGTTCTCTGCCGTTTCCGCACCGTCTGGCCGCTCTGGGTGTGTCGCGTCGTCTTGCCCATGCGTCCCTGCATGCGCGGCGAAGCCGCGACACACCCAGAACACCCAGCCAGCACGCCAACGACCCCAGAACTTCCAGGAGAGGGCACTAGATGGCTCTCTCGGAACGAACCATCGAGCTGGCTCGGAAGACGACTCTCGGCACGATCGCTCTAGCGGGCGCGGTCGCGCTGCTCGTCGCCGGCTGCGGTGGCGGCTCGAAAGCCGTCTCCTCGCTGCCTCCGAACGTGGTCTTCAAGGTCGCCGACACGTCGGTGACGGAGGTCCAGCTGG
>JANLRV010000259.1:0-20678 GCA_031361905.1 Actinomycetes bacterium | reverse complement strand
TTGACCCGCTTCCAGCCGGCCGCGCTCGCCGGCACCGCCAGCGCGAGCACCGAGACGAAGACGACGACGGCGCGCGCCGCGCGCAGATGGCTCGTAGACACCGGATCCCCCCAAGAGCTGGCTCGACAGCTCTTACCTTAGGCGGGATTCTCTCGGGGGCCTTCGTCCCGGTCGCAGGATGCTAAGGGCGCTCGAGCGTGACGGACGTTCCCGTCTCCGCCGCCTCGTAGAGCGCGGCGATCGTGCGCGCCTGCCCGAGCGCGTCGGCGCGGCCGAGCCGCGGCAGATGCTCGCGGTCGATCGCTGCCGCGAGGTCGTCGAGCTCGCACGCGTACGGGTTCTTCGGGGAGATCGCGATCTGCTCGAGCGGCCCATCCTCTGGCGCGTGCTCGATCCCCGGCGCCGCGCAGTGCCACGGGTCGCGCACGAGCAGCGAGCCGGTGGAGCCGATCGCCTCGAGCGCGCAGCCGAACGGCAGGTCGAAGGCGCAGGCGATCTGCGAGGTAACGCCGCGCGCATGCTCGAGCACGCCCGCGAAGCGCACGTCGACGCCCCCGGCGGGTCGGCGCTCGATGCCCGCGCAGCGCTCGGGCTCGCCCGCGAGCAGGCGCACCCCGCTCACGCAATAGCAGCCGAGGTCCATCAGCGCCCCGCCTGCGAGGTCCGCAGAGAGACGGATGTTGGCGGGATCCTCGAGCAGGAAGCTGAACGACGCGCGCACGTGACGAAGCTCGCCGATCGCACCCTCTGCGAGCAGCTCCGCCAGGCGGATCGTCTGCGGGTGGTGGCGCCACATGAACGCCTCGGCGAGCACCAGCCCGGCGCGCTCGGCCGTGTCATACGCCTCGTTCACCTCGGCCGGATGCCGCGAGTACGGCTTCTCACAGAGCACGTGCTTGCCGGCGGCGAGCGCGCGCATCGTCCACTCGTGGTGCATGCCGTTCGGCAGCGAGACGTAGACGGCGTCGATGGCGTCGTCGGAGAGCAGCGCCTCGTAGCTCCCGTGCGCCCCCGCGATGCCGAGCTCGGCCGCCTGCGCCTGCGCCTTGGCAAGCTCGCGACTCGCGATCGCGACGACCTCCGCGCGCTCGCTGACCCGCGCGCCCGCCGCGAGCTTCAGGTTGATGTGACCCGTCGAGAGCAGTCCGACCTTCATCCGAGGATCTCCTTTTGCACCTGCGTCAGATTCTTCAGCGCAGGGTAGAGGGCACGGAAGCGAGCCCGGTCCTCGGCGTAGACGACCGTCCACTGAGGGTCCGGCTCGATCTCGTCACGGACGCGCACGCACGCGGCGACCGCCTCGGAGGTGTCGGCGAAGAGCCCGCCGGCGACGCCGCCGAGCAGCGCGGCGCCGAACGCGGAGCCCTCGTCGGCGGCGGTGCGGCAGAGCGGGATGCCCATCACCGAGGCGCAGATGCGGAGCCACAGATCGCTGCGCGCGCCGCCTCCCGAGACGCGCCCGACCGTCGCCTCGACGCCGAGCTCGCCCAGCAGATCGAGCGAGTCGGTGAGGCCGTAGGCGACCCCTTCGAGCACCGCTCGGATGACGTGGCCACGCGAGTGGCTCGCGCTCAGGCCGACGAGCGCGGCGCGCGCGTTCGGGTCGGCGTGCGGAGTCCGCTCGCCCGAGAGGTACGGGGCGAAGAGCACGCCTTGCGAGCCGGCGGGCACCGCCTCTGCCTCCCGCAGGAGCACGTCGAAGGCGACGCCGGGGGCGAAGGTTTCACGCGCCCACGCGAGCGATCCGGCTGCCGAGAGCATCACTCCCATCGCGTGCCACGTTCCCGGAACGGCGTGGCAGAACGCATGCACGCGCGCCTCGCGGTCGGCGGCGAACGCGGACAGCGCCGCGAAGACGACGCCCGACGTGCCGAGCGTGATCGAGACGGGCCCGGGGCGGTCGACGCCGACGCCGAGCGCGGCGGCCGCGCAGTCGCCTGATCCCGCTGCAACGGCGACGCCTGCAGGGGTACGGCCCGACACCTCCGGCGACTCGAGCGAGCGCGGCATCCACGAGGACGGGAGCTCGAGCGCCGCGAGCACCTCGCTCGAGAAGCGGCGCTCGCCGACGTCGAAGAGCAGCGTGCCGGAGGCGTCCGCCACGTCGATCGCGCGCTCGCCGCAGAGCCGCAGCCGAACGAGGTCTTTCGGCAACAGCACGTGCTCGATCTGCCCGTAGAGCTCGGGCTCATGCTCGCGCATCCAGAGGAGCTTCGGCGCAGTGAATCCCGTCAGCGCACGGTTGCCGGTCAGCGCGATCAGGCGCTCGAGACCGATTCGCTGCTCGATCTCATCACATTGAGCCTGCGTGCGCTGATCGTTCCAGAGGATCGCGGGACGCAGCACGCGCTCGGCGCCGTCGAGCGCGACGAGCCCGTGCATCTGCCCCGAGAGGCCGATCCCGGCGATCTCGATCCCCGCGAGCTCGGCGAGTGCCGCCTGCGTCGCCGTCCACCAGTCCTCGGGGTCCTGCTCGGACCAGCCGGGGCGTGGGTGCGAGAGACCGTAGTGGTGCTCGGCGCGGCCGACGATCGCCCCGTCGGGCGCGAGCGCGAGCGCCTTCACGCCCGTCGTGCCGACATCGATGCCGACTGCTGCGACGGTCACGCTGCGCGGCCTAAGCCGGTCGTCAGCGGCCGGAGCGGGCGAGCCGGCGGCGCGAGAACGCGTCGAGCGTGACCGCGGCGAGCAGGATCAGGCCGGTGGTCATGAACTTGACGTTCGACGGGTAGCCCACCAGATCGATCCCGTTCTCGATGGTCGAGATCACGAGCGCGCCCATCAGGGCCGAGAGCACGCGCCCGCGGCCGCCGAACAGGCTCGTGCCGCCGACGACAGCCGACGCGATCGCATCGAGCAGCAGCGTTCCTCCACCGGCGTCGAGCGAGACCGAGTTCAGGCGGGCGGCGAGAATCACGCCGCCGAGCCCGGCCATCGCCCCCGAGATCATGAAGACGAAGATGCGGATCCTGCGCACGTTGATGCCGGCACGGCGCGCGGCCTCGTCGTTTCCGCCGACGGCGTAGACGTGGCGGCCGAAGGTCGTCCGCTCGGCGACCCAGGTCCAGAAGACCAGCATCGCGATCACGATCACGCCGGCGAGCGGGAACCCGCGCTCGCGATTCGCCCAGACGACGGCGCCGATCGAAACGACGGCGACGACGGCGATCTTCAGCACCACCACCACCACGTTGTCCGAGCGGATCCCATGCCGCCGCCGCGAGTACACGCCCGAGAGCACGGCGAGTGCGAAGACCGCCGACGCCGCCACGGCGATCGCAAGGCCCCAGGCGTCCGGGAAGAAGTAGTTTGCGACGTTGTTGATCGTGTCGTCCTGGATCGTGATCACGCCGAGGTTCTCGCCGATCGTTCGCAGCACGACGCCCTGCCAGAAGAGCAGCCCGGCGAGCGTGACGGCAAACGAGGGGACGCCGACGATCGCGACGAACGAGCCCTGCAGCATGCCCACGAGCGCCGCGATGGCGATCGCGATGATGATCGCCACGACGCCCTTGATCTCCCAGCTGCCGTCCGGCACCTGGAGCGAGGCGACGACGACGCCGGCGAGACCCGAGACGTACCCGATGGACAGGTCGATCTCGCCGAGGAGCAAGACGAAAACCACGCCAATCGCGATCGCGGTCACACCGGCCATCTGCGTGATCAGGTTGGTGAAGTTTCCCGCCGAGAGGTATTGCGAGTTCTTCGAATAGAAGAAGATCGTGATCCCGATGAGCGCGACGATCACGGGGAGGAAGCCGGTATCGCCGGCCTTCAGCGCCTCCCACTTCTGCTGCGCGATCGCGGACAGGCCGTTGTCGGGCTCGCTCGTCCCGACCTTCGCACCGGCGCTCATGCGGCGTCACCTTCCAAGGGGATCCCGGCGACCTTCGTCGGGACGCCGGCCGTGATCGCCGAGACGACCTCCTGCTGCGTCGTCGCCGCGCGCTCGTAGACCGCGATGTTACGACCGAGCCGCAGGACCGTGATCCGATCGGCGACCTCGAAGATGTCGTGGAGGTTGTGCGAGATCAGCACGACGGCCAGACCCCGCTCGGCGAGCACGCGCACGAGGTCGAGCACCTGCCGGGTCTGCGCGACGCCGAGCGCCGCGGTCGGCTCGTCGAGGATCACGACGCGCGAGTTCCACATCACGGCGCGACCGATCGCGACCGACTGGCGCTGGCCGCCGGAGAGGCTTGCAACCTGCTGACGAATCGAGCGGATCGTGGTCACCGAGAGGCTGCGCAGCGTCTCCGCGGTGCGCGCCTCCATCGGCGCCTCCTTGAGCTGGCCCAGCCAGTCATGCTCCTCGCGACCGAGGTACATGTTCTGCACGACGTCGAGGTTGTCGCACAGCGCGAGATCCTGGGAGACGACCTCGATGCCGAGCTTGGCGGCGGCCTTGGGTCCGTTGATCGAGACCGGGGATCCCTCGAACAACACCTGCCCGCCATCGATCGGGTGGATGCCGACCAGGCACTTGATCAGCGTCGACTTGCCGGCGCCGTTGTCGCCGACGAGCGCCATCACCTCGCCCGGGCGGACCTCGAAGTCCACCTCGGATAGCGCCTGCACCGACCCGAACATCTTCGTGATGTCCTGCGCGGCGAGGATCGGAGTCGGGGTCTCGGTCACGTGCATCATGCTCGCAGATTCGGGTGGGGAGCGCGAGGCTCCCCACCCGGATTGATCTGCTACTTGCAGTACTTCTTGTAGGCGCCGTTGCAGACGTCCGACTTCTTGAGGTAGCCGTCCGTGAAGAGGAACGTGTAGTTCTTCTTCGTGATCCACTTCGGCACGAGCAGCACCGACGGCGTCCCGCTGACCTTCGCCGTCGTCGCGGGCTTCTGGCCCTTGACGAGCGCGATCGCGACCTTCGCGGCGGCGTTCGCCTCCTGCCGGACCGCCTTGTAGACGCTGCCCGACTGCCATCCGGAGATGACGTTCTGGATGCCCTGTGCGGTCGCATCCTGGCCAGAGACCGGGATCGGCTTGAGCTTCTTCGCCTTGAGTGCCGTGATGACGGCGTTCGCGAGGCCGTCATTCGCCGCGGCGACGGCGTCGATCTTGTTGCTCGTCTTCGCGAGCATGCCCTCGAAGATCGTGCGCGCCTTCTGGTTGTCCCAGCCCGGCACGGCCTGATCCGGACCCTTGGTCGCCTTGCCGCTCTTGATCAGCGGATCGAGCACCGACGCGTAGCCCTGCTTGAAGAGCGTCGCGTTGTTGTCGGTCGGGCCGCCGTTCAGGTAGGCGATCACCGGGTTTGCGGTGCCGCGCGCGGCGAGATCGGCCTTGACGCCCTGGCCCATCAGCTTGCCGACGGCGACGTTGTCGAACGAGACGTACACGGCGGCCGAGCCGCCGACGTTCAGACGGTCGTAGTCGACGACCTTGGCGCCCTTGGCCTTCGCGGCTGCGTCGATCGCCTTGGCCGAGCCGGGGTCGAGGCTCGCGTAGACGAGCACCTTCGCGCCGTTGTTGAGGCACGAGTCGGCCTGCGTCTTCTGCTTCTGGGCGTCGCCTTCAGCGTTGACGATCGTGTGGGAGATTCCAGCGGCTTTGAATGCCTTGTCGAGGAACGGCCGATCCGCCGTCTCCCAGCGCACGGAAGACTTCGTGTCGGGGAGGAGCACACAGATGTCCGCGCTCCCCTTCGAGCTGTGCGCCCTACCGACCGCGGTGGCGGCAGTAGCGGCAAGTGCGATGGCGGCGAGGCCAATCACGGGGATGAGCTTCTTCACTCGGGTTTCCTTTCGTCAGGACTTGTGAACAGGTGGGGCGGGGGAACAATACGGAGCGGATCGGACGAAATCAACCGGATGCCACAACTAATCCCGGTGATTCCGCTTCCGAGCCGTTCAGAGCGCCAACGAACGCGCCGGTGCGCGCGTCGGATCGCTCAGGACTCCCTGTAAGACGAGCGCGGCGCCGCCTCTGATAGCAGCCTCGTCCGCGAGCTCCGAGCCGACGATCTCGACGGCTGTCGGAGCGACCGTCGTGCGCCTCGCCACCGCGGCGCGCGCGCCCGGCAAGAGCCACGGCGCGAGCGTGCCGAGCGTGCCCGCCAGGACGACGCGGCGGGGGTTCACGGTCGACACGGCCGCGGCGATGCCGATGCCGAGGAACTCGGCGACCTCGTCGAGCGCGCGGATCACGCTGGCGTCACCGGCGCGGGCGCGCTCGGCGACGAGGATCGCCGGAGACGACGTCTCGCTGCGCGCGCCCTGGATGCCGACCCTCCGCGCGATCGCCTCCTGGCCGGCGATCGTCTCGAGACAGCCACGGCCTCCGCAGCGGCACTCGTCGCCGTCGAACGGGCGGACCGGGATGTGGCCGATCTCGCCGGCGAACCCGTCCGAGCCCGGGAAGATCGCACCGTCGACGATCACGGCGCCGCCGACGCCGATGTTGCCGTAGACGAGCAGCCCGTGGCCGACGCCGCGCAGCGCCCCGCTCTCGAGCTCGCCGAGCGCGGCGAGGTTCGCGTCGTTGCCGACGAGGATCGGGAACGAGGGATCGCCGAGCGCGGCGCGCATCAGCGTCTCGACCGGCGTTCGGTCCCAGCCGAGGTTCGGCGCGTTGACGAGCATCCCGGTCGCGCTGTTGACCGGGCCAGGCACCGATACGCCCGCTCCGACGAGCGCCAGACCGAGCACATCGCACTCCTCGATCGCGGCGCGCGCGATCTCGGCGAGCGCCTCGAAGACGGCATCCCGCGGGTTCCCGCGGTTGTCGTGCCCGACCGTCTCTCGATAGCGCACCGCTCCCCGCAGGTCGCTCACGCAGACGGCGAGGTAGTCGACGTTGATCTCGAGCCCGAGCGCGGCGATGCGCGAGTCGTCGAGCTCGAGGATCTGAGCGGGGCGACCGACGCGCCGGCCGCTCGCGAGCCCCGACTCGCTGACCACGCCGCGCTCGATCAGCTCGGCGACGAGGCTCGAGACCGTGGTCTTGTTGAGGCCCGTCAGCTGCGCGAGCTGGGCACGCGAGAGCGCACCGGACTCGGCGATGTGGCGAGCGACGAGGCTCAGGTTGAAGGTGCGGACAGCGCGCTGATCAGCGCGCTTGACCGGTGCAGAGTGGGTGTTGAGCGGGTTCACGTGGCGGCGCCACGGTAGCCGACCTGCGTGCGATCGTCACGCGGTGACCGCCGAGCCCGCCCGCGCGAGCTCGACGAGGCCGGTCAGGATCGGCCGACCGCCGAGCGGCCCGACCAGTCCGTCGACGGCGTGCTCGGGGTGCGGCATCAGGCCGAACACGTTGCCCGCCTCGTTGCTGATTCCCGCAACGGCGCCGGTCGCGCCATTCGGGTTCAGCGCGTAGCGCAAGAGCACCTGCGGCTCGAGGCCCGCAAGCGCGTCGTCCGGGGCGAACCAGGCTCCGTCGTGGTGCTTGATCGGCACGCACAGCGTCGTTCCGGCCTCCGCCTGCGAGGTCCACGGCGACCCTGAGCGCTGCACGACGAGATCGACGTCCCTGCAGACGAAGCGGCCGTGATGATTCGGGCGCAGCACGCCGGGCAGCAGGCCGGACTCGCAGAGCACCTGGAAGCCGTTGCAGATCCCGAGCACGGGCCCACCGGCCTCGGCGAACCGGCGCACGGCGGCCATGATCGGCGCGTACGACGCGATCGCGCCGCAGCGCAGGTAGTCGCCATAGCTGAAGCCTCCCGGCACGAGCATGCCGTCGACACCGTCGAGCTCGTCGTCGCCGTGCCACAGCCGCACGCCCTCGGCGCCGACCAGCGAGAGCGCGCGCAGGGCGTCGCGGTCGTCGCACGTTCCCGGAAACGTGACGACGCCGACCCGCGTCACGCGACCACGACCTCGAAGCGCTCCATCACGCCGTTCGCGAGCGCGCGCTCGGCCGCCTCGTGCGCGAGCGCCTCGGCCTGCTCGCGTGTCTCCACGTCGATCTCGAGGTCGAACACCTTGCCCTGCCGGACCTGCCCGATCGGATACCCGAGCGAGTCCAGCGCGTGGCGAATCGCCTCTCCCTGCGGGTCGAGGATGCCGTCCTTCGGTCGCACGAGCACCGTCACCTTCATGCCGTCACTCCCTGCTCGCGTCGATAGTCGTCGAACGATCGCCCCGCAAGCCGCTCGTAGGCCTCGCGATAGCGCGCGGCCGTGCCCTCCGCGACCTCGACGGGCAGCTCGGGGCCGGGGTCGGTCTTGTCCCACGGCTGCGTCTCCAGCCAGTCGCGCACGAACTGCTTGTCGTAGGAGGGCGGCGAGGCGCCGGGCGCGTACGAGTCGGCGGGCCAGAAGCGCGAGGAGTCGGGCGTCAGCACCTCGTCGCCGACGACGAGCCGGCCGGCCGTGTCGAGGCCGAACTCGAACTTCGTGTCGGCCACGATGATGCCTCGCTCGGCGGCATAGGCCGCCGCGAACTCGTAGAGCGCGATCGAGACGCGCTCGACCTCGCTCGCGCGCTCGGCGCCGATCAGCTCGGCCGCCTGGGCGACCGTGATGTTCTCGTCGTGCCCGCTCGTGGCCTTGGTCGACGGCGTGAAGAGCGTCTGCGGCAACCGGTCGGCCTCGCGCAGCCCGGCCGGCAGCGCATGGCCGCAGACCGACTGCGAGGCCCGGTACTCCTTCCATCCCGAGCCCACGAGGTAGCCGCGCACGACGCACTCGATCGGCAGCATCTCGAGCCGCTCGACGAGCATCGTGCGGCCTGCGAGCTCGGGGTCCTGAGCGCCGGCCGGGAAGTCGGCGAGCTGCGTCGAGATCACGTGGTTGCGCACGATCTGCCCGGTCAGCCCGAACCAGTGCAGCGAGAGCCCCGTGAGCACGCGCCCCTTGTCGGGGATCGGCGTCGGCAGAATCACGTCGAACGCCGAGATGCGGTCGCTCGCCACGAGCAGCAGGCGGTCGTCGCCGGCGTCGTAGATCTCACGCACCTTGCCGGATGCGATCAGTGCGAGCTCAGGCATGGGTCGCCTCCCGGAGACGGTCGAAGGCCACGCCGGCATGGGCCAGCGCGACGCGTAGGTCGAAGCAGCGGTCGAGGGTGTCCGCCGAGAGCCCGAGCTCGGGGTCGGCCTCGAGCAACGCGCGGAGGGGCACCTCGTCGTCCCAGGCGCGCAGGGCGTTCCGCTGCACGATCGCGTAGGCCTGCTCGCGCGTCTGCCCGGCCTCGACGAGCGCGAGCAGCACCCGGCCCGAGAACGTCAGCCCGAAGGAGGCGTCAATGTTGCGCAGCATGCGCTCGGGGTAGACGACGAGGCCGTCGATGACGAAGCAGAAGCGGTCGAGCAGATAGTCGACGAGCGTCGTCGAGTCGACCAGCACGACGCGCTCCGCAGACGAGTGCGAGATGTCGCGCTCGTGCCAGAGCGGCTGGTTCTCGAAGCCGACGAGCGCGTTCCCGCGCAACACGCGGGCGAGCCCGCAGATGCGCTCGCAGACGATCGGATTGCGCTTGTGCGGCATCGCCGAGCTGCCCTTCTGCCCGGGCGCGAACGGCTCGGAGACCTCGCGGACCTCGCTGCGCTGGAGGTGCCTGACCTCCAGCGCGAAGCGGTCGAGCGAGCCGCCGAGACCGGCGATCGCGGCCAGCAGCGCGGCGTGACGATCGCGCGCGACGACCTGCGTGGCGACGGGCTCGGCGATCAGGCCGAGCTGCGCGCAGACCGACTCCTCGACGCGCGGATCGACGTTGCCGTAGGCACCCACGGCGCCGGACAGCTTGCCGACGGAGGCCTCCTCGAACGCACGAGCCAGACGCTCCCTGCCCCGCCCGAGCTCGTGCCACCACGAGAGCAGCTTGAGGCCGAACGTCATCGGCTCGGCGTGCACTCCGTGGGTGCGGCCCATGCAGGGCGTTTCCCGATGCTCGAGCGCGCGCCGCTCGATCGCGGCGAGCGCGCGGTCGCAGCCGGCCAAGATCTCGACGCCGGCGGCGCGCAGCTGCAGCGCGAGGCCCGTGTCGACGACGTCGCTCGACGTCAGCCCGTAGTGGAACCAGCGCGCCTCGGGGCCGACCTGCTCGGCGATCGCCTCGGTGAACGCGATCACATCGTGGTGGGTGCGGCGCTCGATCTCCTTCGCGCGCTCGACGAACGCGCCGTCGATGCGTGCGTGCTCCCGGACCGCCCGCACGGCGCTCTCGGGGACGACGCCGAGCTCGCTCCAGGCCGCCAGCGCGGCGATCTCGACCTCGAGCTGGCACGCGAGCCTTCCGCGGTCGCTCCAGATCTCGGCGAGGCGGGGGCGCGTGTAACGGGCGATCACCCAGGCAGCATAAAGGGCAGGGCCTTCCAAGACCCCTCGATCGGGTTGTGGGGGATGGCGGCGGCGTTGCCGATCACCTTCCCAATGACGCCTGGCCTCCCCTCGCGCCGCCTCAACGCCGCCGGCGTGGTGTCGATCATGCTCGCCCTGCTCGCGCTCGGGATCGTCGTGGTCCGCAGCATCGGCTGGGTGCTGTCGGCGATCACGGCGCTCTCGATCTGGCAGCTCGCGATCGTCGCGGGCGGCCTGCTCGTGATCGCGAGCCTGGTCCGGCTCGCAGATCGCGTGCGGCAGCACGAGGGCGAGCTCGCCGCGCTGCGCTCCCAGATCGCCACGGTGCGCGACCAGATCGAGACCGCGAAGGCGCCGGTGATCTCGCTGGACGCGGCGCGCCCGCGAGAGCGAGCGCGCAAAGCGAGCTAAAAAACTGATCAGGGTCTGACCCCAAAAGGGTCAGACCCTCTCGGTGCCTGACCGAGATGGCTGCGCTGCAGCTGATCTCCGCTCGACGGGTCGCGGCCAAGAGAACCGCTCAGCGGAGGCGATCTCAAAAAAACTGATGTGGGTCTGACCCCAAAAGGGTCTGACCCCGAACGGGTCTGACCCTTCATACGTTCATGCGCCACCGCTTCGCGGTTGGCCCTGAGGCCACCCTCACACCGCGATGATCTGTGCTGCCAGGATCGCCGCGTTGCGCGCTCCGCCGATCGCCACGCACGCGACCGGGACGCCCGGCGGCATCTGCGAGATCGCGAGCAGGGCATCCATGCCGCCGAGGCCACCGGACGCGATCGGCACGCCGATTACCGGCAGGTCGGTGAGCGCCGCGACGCAGCCCGGCAGGGCCGCCGCCATGCCGGCACCGCAGATCAGCACCTTGAGGCCCCGCCCCGCGGCAGCCTCGGCGTAGGCCGCGACCTCTTTCGGATTGCGGTGCGCCGAGAGCACGTTGATCTCGGAGGGGATGCCGCGCGCGTCGAGCTCGGCGGTCGCCTTCTCCATCACGGCGCGGTCGGATTCGGATCCCATCAGGATGCCGACGAGGGGTTCAGGCACGGGCTGCCTCCAGGGCGATGTCGGTGCGGGCTTGCTTGCCATCGAATTCGATCAGATCCACGCCTCGATAGGCGCGCTCGCGGGCTTCCGCGAGCGACCTCCCGCGCGCGGTCACGCTGAGCACACGGCCACCGGCGACGACCAGCCGCCCGTCGGTCGTGGCCGTGCCGGCGTGCTGCACGGTCACGCCGTCGATCGCCTCGGCGCGCTCGATGCCGGTGATCGCCTGGCCGGTGCGGGTCGCCTGCGGATAGCCCGGCGCGGCCAGCACGACCGTGATCGCGGCACCGTCGCGCATACGCACCGGCTGCGGCTCGAGCAGCGCCGGCGCGAGATCGCCGTCGATGCGCGCAACGAGCGCCTGCGTCTCGGGGTCGCCGAAGCGGACGTTGTACTCGATCACGCGCACCCCCTCGGGCGTCAGCATGAGACCGGCGTAGAGACAGCCCGTGAACGGCGTGCCGCGCCGCGCGAGCTCGGCGAGCAACGGCTCGTGGACGGTTCGAACGAGCTCATCGACGTCCGCCTCGCTGAGCGCCGGCAACGGCGAGTAGGCACCCATCCCGCCCGTGTTCGGGCCGCGATCGCCGTCGAAAATCCTCTTGAAGTCCTGCGCCGGAGCGAGCGGATAGGCGCGTCCGCCGGCACACAGCGCGAGCAGCGAGACCTCGGGCCCGGTCATCAGCTGCTCGACGACGACGCTCGCCCCCGCCTCGCCGAACGCCCCGTCGAAGCATGCCGCCGCCGCCGCAACCGCCTCGTCGCGGCTGCCGCACACCGAGACGCCCTTGCCGGCTGCGAGGCCGTCGGCCTTGATCACGCACCCGCCACCGAGCTCGTCGATCGCGGCCACCGCCTCGGGCAGCGTCCCGCACGCGCGAAAGCGCGCGGTCGGGATGCCCGCGGCGCCCATTAGCTCTTTCGCGAACGCCTTCGACCCCTCGACGCGCGCTGCCGCAGCCGACGGACCGAAGACCGCGAAGCCCTTCGCGCGCAAGCGGTCGGCGAGACCGAGGACGAGCGGCAGCTCGGGCCCGATCACGACGAGCTCGGCAGCGAGGGCCTGCGCGAGCGCGACCTGCCCGTCGAGATCGTCGACGGCGACGGGGTGGCAGGTGGCGACGCCCGCGATGCCCGGGTTGCCCGGCGCGGCATGCAGCTCGTGCGACCCGAGCGCCTGGCAGAGCGCGTGCTCCCGGCCGCCTCCGCCGACGACGAGGATCCTCACGCCGCGGGCTCGCTACGCGACGCCGCGAGCAGCACGGTCCCGATGCAGACGACGATCAGCAGATGCGCCGCCGAGCACCAGAGGCAGAGCTTCTCGAGCCGGAAGAGCTCGACGTAGACGAGCCACAGCACCGAGAGGAGGCCGACCGCGAGCCAGGCGAGCGCGACCCGCGAGACCGGTCGGAGGATTGCGATTGCGGCCATCCCGGCGAACCAGTCGATGCCGCCGACCGAGATCGGGATGCCGGCCAGGGTCGCATAGCGGGAGTGCAGCACCGCCTCGCAGTCGACCGTTCCCTGCGTCGAGCAGAAGAGCGGCGCATCGGCATAGTGCACGGTCGTCAGGTAGACGCTGACGGCGATGCCCGCCGCACACGTGACGAGCAGGACCGCACGGAAGAAGATCGTGCCGCTCAAACGCCCGGCGGGATCTTCGCGATGGCCGACGTGCACGCCGACGCGGGCTGGTTCCCCGTCACCGCGCAGATCGCCGAGGTGATGCGATTGGCGGCGCCGATCACGTTCTTCGAGACATCCGAGCCGGGATTCGCGAGCTGGCGCGCGATCTGCAGGTGGCTCTGCCCCGCGATCGCGTTCGTGCCGAACTGCGCGCCGACGGTGAAGTAGCGGCCGGCGATGTACGTCAGCGGGATCGCCCTGCGCGGGGCGTTCGGCGGACCGTACGGCGCCGTCGTAAACGTGTCCCAGAGCCGGGCCTGGTGCTCGCTCGGCGTCTCCAGCGGCTGACGGAACGTGGTCTCCGTCTCGACCGACTGGAACGCCAGGTACCTGCTCGTGAAGCGCGCCTTGCGGAACGTCAGCGTGCTCGTGCTCGGATAGACGTCGTCCGGGCTCGAGAGCGCGAGGCCGATGCCGGTGAACGTGCCGAAGCGCGCGAGGGCGTTGACCAGGGCCCAGCGCTGCGCGGCGCAATACGGGCAGAACTCGGCGCCGATGTAGATCACGACCGGCTTGCCACCGACCTTCGCGATCGGCACCTTCTCACGCACACGGATCAGCGGGCGTCCCGTGCCGGTGCCGACGGTCGCGAGCGTCGCGGCGGGCACGTGCGTGAGCGCTCGCACGACGGGACCCGTCGCCGGGTCAGGCGCAGCCGCCTCCGTCGAGCTCGTCGTCTCGTCCGTCGTCTCCTGCTCGGTGCCCGTCGAGACGCTCGTGGCAGCCGTGGTCAACGGCTCGGACTGCGGGGAGCCGTCGCGCGTGAGCGCCCAGGCGGCGACCGCGGCACCGCCGGCGACGAGCACCGCGATCAACGCGATCGCGACGCCGCGGGGGAGCAGCGGTCGGCCTTCCGGAGCCACGCTCATGCGCGGGCGGATTCGACGGCCTGAAGCGCTCTCGCCGCCGCGGTCGCAGCGTCGGCGATCAGGACCTGATCGCGACGCTGGCCGACGCTGACGAGGCCGATCGGGATGCCGAGCTGATCCGAGAGGTAGGCGACGTAGCGCTGGGCCGCAGGCGGCAGCTGGTCGAAGCTGCGGATGCCGTCGATCGGCTCGGCCCACCCCTCGAGATTCTTGAACACGGCGGTCGCGTGATGGAAGTCGGACTGGTGCGCCGGAAAGTGATCGCCGACCGAGCCGTCGCGCAGCCGGTAGCCGACGCAGACCGGCACCTGCTCGAGGCCGCTCAGCACGTCGAGCTTCGTCAGCACGAGCTCGGTGAAGCCGTTCACGCGCGCGGCGTAGCGGAGCGCCACGAGATCGATCCAGCCGCAGCGTCGCGGGCGACCGGTATTGGTGCCAAACTCGCCGCCCGCCGCGCGCAGCTTCTCGTCGTCGGCCGGCTCGGCCTCGCTCGGAAACGGCCCGGAGCCGACGCGCGTGAGATAGGCCTTGGCGATGCCGGCGACGGCGCCGATGCGCGTCGGCCCGACACCGAGGCCGACGCAGGCTCCGCCCGCGATCGGGTTCGACGACGTGACGAACGGATAGGTGCCGTGGTCGAGATCGAGCAGGGTTCCCTGCGCGCCCTCGCAGAGCACCGGGCGCCCGGCGTCGAGCGCCTCGGCGACGAGCAGCGAGCAGTCCGCCACGAACGGCGCGAGGCGCTCGGCGTGGTGGGCCATCGACTCCTGCACGACCGCCTCGTCGATCCGGTCGATGCCGTAGATGAAGCCGAGCTGCTCGTTCAGGAGCTCGACGCGGGCGGCGATCTTCTCGCGCAGGATCTTGGGATCGAGCAGGTCCTGGACGCGGATGCCGACGCGGCTCGCCTTGTCGGCGTAGGCCGGCCCGATGCCGCGACGGGTCGTGCCGATCTGCAGCTCACCGAGGCGCACCTCGCTGGCCTGGTCGATCAGCCGGTGCCAGGGCATCACGAGATGGGCGTTGCCGGAGATGCGCAGACCAGCCGCCGAGCGCCCGCGCGCGGCGAGCTCGTCGAGCTCCTCGCAGAGCACCTCGGGGTCGATCACGACGCCGTTGCCGAGAATGCAGGTCACGCCGGGGAAGAGGATCCCGGACGGGAGCAGCCGGAACTTGAACGTCTCGTCGCCCACCTGGACCGTGTGGCCGGCGTTGTTTCCGCCCTGGTAGCGGGCGACGACGGCGTACGACTCGGCCAGCAGGTCGACGATCTTCCCCTTGCCCTCGTCGCCCCACTGGGCGCCGACGACGATCGTGGCAGTCGCGTGGTTCACCCGGGCAGGGTAACGAAAGAGCTAGCTGCTGCCCGCGTAGTCGTCGACGAAGCGCGTGTAGCGCGGCTGGAAGCGCAGCTTGACCGTGCCGACCGGCCCGTTTCTGTGCTTCGCGACGATCACCTCGGAGAGGTCGATGTCGGGATCGTCAGGACGCATCGCCTCGCCCTCCTCGCCGCGCCGATAGTAGGCGTCGCGGTAGATGAAGGCGACCAGGTCGGCGTCCTGCTCGATCGCGCCGGACTCACGCAGGTCGGAGAGCACCGGGCGCTTGTCCTGGCGCGACTCGACCGCACGGGAGAGCTGGGAGAGCGCGAGCACGGGCACCATCAGGTCGCGCGCGAGCACCTTCAGCGAGCGCGAGATCTGCGAGATCTCCTGCACGCGGCTCTCGGTGTGCGTCGACGCCTGCATCAGCTGGATGTAGTCGACGACGATCAGCGCGAGGCCGTGGCGCGCGGCCAGGCGCCGCGACTTGGCGCGCATCTCCATCACGGTCAGCGCGCCGGTGTCGTCGATGTAGAGCGGCGCGCCGCCGAGCGTCTCCATCGCGCCGGTGATGCGCGTCCAGTCGCCATCCTCGAGCTTCGCCTCGCGCAGCCTCGCCTGGTCGACGCGGCCGACCGAGCAGAGCATGCGCTGCGCGATCTCCTCCTTCGACATCTCGAGCGAGAACAGGGCAACGGGCTTCTGCAGCTGGATCGCGACGTGCTCGGCGATGTTCAGCGCGAGGCTCGTCTTGCCCATCGACGGCCGGGCCGCGAGGATCACGAGGTTCGACTTCTGCAGGCCGGCGGTGAGCCGGTCGAGATCCTTGTACCCCGTCGCCACGCCGGTCACGCCCGAGCCGTCGCCGTGCTCGTACAGCTCGGTCAGCTTCTTGAAGGCGTCGTCGAGCGGCTCGCGGATCGGGCTGAAGTCCCCCGTCGTCGACCCCTGGGCGACGTCGTAGATCTTCTGCTCGGCGTGATCGAGCAGCGCGCGCACCTCGCCGGGGCGCTCGTAGCCCATCGACGCGACCTCGTTGCCGACCCGGATCAGCGCCCGCAGGATCGACATCTCGCGGACGATCTCGGCATACCGCTTCGCGTTTCCGACGACGGGCACGGCCTCGGCGAGCGCGAACACGGCGAGGCGTCCGCCGACGTCCGCGAGCGTGCCACGCTGCTCGAGGAGCGCGCTGACCGTGACCTGGTCGACGTTCTGCGAGCGCTCGGCGAGCTCGGTGATCGCGGAGTAGATCTCGGCGTGCGCCGACCGGTAGAAGTCGGTCGAGCGGAGGAACTCGGTAACCTCTGCCGCCGCGTCCTCCGAGATCAGCATGGCGCCGAGCACCGACTGCTCGGCGTCGAGATCTTGCGGCGGAAGCCGCCCTTCGGTCAGATGCGTGGCGACGGCCATTGGAGTCCCGAGGCTAGCCGAGAGGGACGTGCGGGGCGCGGCTCCAAGAGCACGGATGTCGCACGCACCGCGGAACTCCGCGCACGATCACGCGGGGACGCACGCATGCTCGCGTCGCTCGGACGAGTGTGAGTTGCCGACGCGTCGTCACGCTCGCGGGACGACGGTGACGGGGCAGCGCACCCCCGGCGCACGGCTCAGCCTGGCATCTGCCGTGAGCAGCGGGCAGCCGAGCGCCTCGGCGAGTGCCACGTAGGCGGCGTCGTACGACGAGACACCACCCCGCAGGTCCCAGATCCGCTGGAGCAGGCCGCGCATCGGATAGCGCTCAAGCGCGAGGCGCTGCAGCGTCAGCAGGGCGAACGAGCCGCTCGCCGCGTCGATCTCTCCGGCCGCGTGCAGGCGGCGAAGCCCGCTCGCCACCTCGACGTCGAGAAGGTGGGGCGCGTGCAAGGAGTCGGCCCCGAGCACCTCGCGTGCGGCTCCCGCGTGCATGAGCGCCGAGATCGCAGCGGAGGCGTCAACCACGATCATCGTGCGCTGCGCCCCTCCTCGACGACCTCGACAGCCCGCGCCGGGTCGATGCCGAAGTCTGGAAGCGCTCCGAGCAGAGCGAGATTGTCGACGCGCCGCGATGCAGCCGACAGCTCGCGAATCGCGACCGCGCCGACCGACATCGAATCAAGCGCGGCGAGGCGCTCCAGTCGCTCGACGACGTCATCGGGCACGTTTCTCAGATAGAGCGTCCTCATGTTGCAGAATGCTAGCAAACTGCTTGCTGGAGGATCAATCTCTCGAAACTGCCGGTGGCCACCGCTCCTAGACGTCGTCCGGGACCGGCAGATCGAAGGTCGAGCCCTCGGCGGGCACGATCATCGTCTTGACCGAGGCGGTGACGTCGGCGAAGACCTCGATCTCGACCTGGTAGGTGCCGAGCCGCCGGATCGGCTCCTCGAGAGCGATCTTCTTGCGGTCGACCCGGATCTTGCGCGTGCGCCAGATCTCGTCGGCGATATCGGCCGGCGTGACTGAGCCGTAGAGCCGGTCGCCGGCGCCGGCGAGCACCGGGATCGTCAGGATCGTGGTCGTCAGGGTGCGAGCGATCTCGTTCGCCTGATCGACCGTGCGCGCCTGCTGCTTCGAGCGAGTCGCCTCGAGCAGTTGGATCTCGGCGATGCGCGCGTCGGTCGCCTGCTCGGCGAGCCGGCGCGGCACCAGATAGTTGCGCAGGTAGCCCGGCTTGACGTTGACGACCTCACCGCGTGCGCCGAGATGCTCGACGTCCTGCAGCAGGATCGCCCTGCGGTTTCCGCGTGCCATCGTCAGCTCCCCACGTACGGGAGGAGGGCCATCTCACGCGCGCGCTTGACCGCGGTCGAGAGCTGGTTCTGATGCCGGCGGCAGGCGCCCGAGATGCGGCGGGAACGGATCTTGCCCTTCTCGGAGACGTAGCGCCGCAGCACCGTCGTGTTCTTGTAGTCGACCTCTTCGACCTTGTCCTTGCAGAAGCTGCACTGCTTCTTCTTGCCGCCGGTCGCGGCGGCTCCGCCGGGTCCACGGCGCTTTGCGCCGGGCGCTGCCGGCTTCTTCGCTACTCGTGCCATTCAGTGTCCTTAAAAGGGGATATCGTCGTCGTCGAGCGGCGGAGCCGAGGAAGCCCCGGTTCCGCTCGCAGCGGGTGTCGGCGCGTACTCGTCGCGACCGCCCCCGCCCATTCCGCCGCCGCCGGGCGCACCCTCGCCGCGAGCACCCATGAACTGGGTGTTCTCCGCCACGATTCGTACCGCCTGGCGCTTCGTTCCATCTTGCGCGTCCCACTCACGCCACTCGAGCCGGCCATCGACGAGGATGCCCGAGCCGCGCTGCAGGAACTTCGCACAGCTCTCGCCCTGCGCGCCCCAGACGGAGACGTCGAAGTAGTTCGGCTTGTCGCCCCACTGCCCCGTGTCGCGATCCTTCACGCGCTGGTTCACGGCCACGCGCAGCTCGCACACCGAGTTGCCACTCGCGAACTGCTTGAGCTCCGGGTCCTTCGTGAGATTGCCCGCGATCACCACGCGGTTGATGTTTGCCATCTAGTGCTCCTCTTGCGAACGGGTGTTCGGAGGTGAGCATACGGAGCGTCTCGATCCATGCCAAGGAACTGGCACGAAGCTGCGCGCATCCGCGTCACTCACGACACGGGCGCGGCGTCCTCGGACTGCGTTCCGTGCGAGCGACCCGAGCGACGAACCGCCATGTGGCGCATCACGTCGTCCGTGATCTTGAGCACGCGCGCGACCTCGTCGAGGACCTCGCCCGAGCTCGAGAAGTTGACGATGTGGTACGTCGCCTCGCTCTTCTTGTTGATCTCGTACTCGAGCTTGCGACGCCCCCAGGCATCGACGGATTCGAACGTTCCTCCGCCCTGCTCGACGATCTCGCGAACGCGCTCGAGGATCGACTCCTGGCGAGCCTCATCGGACTCGGGGTCGATCATGACCATCACTTCGTAGGCTTGCGCCAACTCCTGTCTCCCTTCTCTGGACAAATCGGCCGCGCTGGCTCGAGCGCCCCGGCACAGGAGATGCAGGGCGCGCAGTGCGACAGAAGGCTTGGGTATCGGCGTCAGCCTAGCGGAGATGCGCGGTGGCCGCCCCGGGCGAGACGATCGCATCAGCTACCCTCAGGGCTTCTCGACCCTGGAGGAACACGTGGCGCGCAGAGGCATTTGGTTCGTGACGGGAGCCGTCGCAACGGCGGGCGCGCTGGCGCTCTCGCCCGATCGGTACGCGTGGCTTCGCCGCCGCGCGGGCCTCGCGGTCGAGGACTCCGGCTACTTCGAGGACGGCGAGGAAGCGCTCACCGACGCACCGGGCGACGAGCCGATGGACACGCGCGAGGCCCGCGTCTCGCTGCGCGCGCGCCTCAGCGACCACGCTCCGGCGAGCCAGCCGGCCAGCGCGACGCCGGAGCCCGCCGCGGCGCCGGCGCCGCGCCCCGAGCGTGCCGACCACTCCGCCATGCGCGCTCGCATCGACGAGGCGCGCGAGCGCGTTCACTCAGCCGCGCGCGAGGGCGGAGCGACGCCGCCTGGCGAGATCACCGAGCCGATCGGCTAACCCGGCCCGCACAGAGTCGTCACAGGTATCACCGGCGCGCTAGAGTCGGCCGGCACGATCTCAGACCTTCCCAAGGGGGAAATCACGTGAAGAGAACTCTCCTCGTCGTCGCGGCCGCGTTGCTCGTGATCGCGGCGATGACGACAACCGCGCTCGGCCGCACGCAGGCTCCCCCGACGCTCAAGCCGGGCGTGCTCACGGTCGGCCTCAGCCTGCAGGTGCCGGGCTTCCAGATCGGCACGATCAAGGGCGGCAACAAGATCATCAACGCCAAGGGCATGGAGCCCGAGATGGCGCGTGCGATCGCGAAGAAGCTCGGCATCAAGACCGTCGTCTTCGTCAACAACGATTTCAAGGCGATGTACACCTCCGGTCCCAAGCCGTGGGACTTCGGCCTCGCCGAGATGACGATCACGGCCGAGCGGAAGAAGAACATCGACTTCTCGACGCCGTACCTGCAGGCTGACCAGAGCCTGATGGTGAGCAAGAGCCTCTCGCCTCTGCCGAAGAGCAGGGCGGACGTCGCCAAGCTGACGCTCTGCGCGCAGGCCGGCACGACCGGATCCGACTTCATCAAGGACGTCATCAAGCCGTCCAAGAAGGCCCTCTACCCGAGCACGACCGAGCAGATGTACACGCTGCTGAAGAGCGGCAAGTGCGACGGCGCGCTCTACGACGGCCCGATCAACGGTCTCGAGAAGAAGGCGAAGCCGGGCGCGTACGGCCCGATCGTCGCGCGCTTCATCACGAACGAGCTGTACGGCGCTCCGTTCGCGAAGGGCTCGAAGCTCAAGCCGCAGGTCGACAAGGCGCTGAAGGCGCTGATCGCCGACGGGACTGTCTCGAAGCTGGCGAAGAAGTACCTGAACTTCGACGCATCGAGCATCCCGGTCTTCAAGTAGGAGCCTCGTCCGGGGCGGCCGGCGGCGGCCCCCCCCGACGACAAACGCTGAAATAATGCCCGTCGCCAACACCCAAAGCGATCGAAAGG
>JANLRV010000251.1:0-1636 GCA_031361905.1 Actinomycetes bacterium | reverse complement strand
CGATCGGCGCGACGACGCTCGACGAGTACCGCAAGTACCTGGAGCGCGACAGCGCCCTGGAACGCCGCTTCCAGCAGATCCGCGTCGAGGAGCCGTCGATCGACGACAGCGTGCAGATCCTGCGCGGCCTGCGCGATCGCTACGAGGCCCATCATCGCGTCAAGATCACCGACGAGGCGCTGCAGGCCGCCGCCGAGCTCTCGAGCCGCTACATCCAGGATCGCCAGCTGCCGGACAAGGCGATCGATCTGATCGACGAGGCCGGCTCGCGCATGCGTATCAAGACGATGGGCACGCCGCCGCGCTACAAGGAGCTCGAGGACGAGATCGAGCAGACGCGGCGCGACAAGGAGACCGCGATCGAGCAGCAGGACTTCGAGAAGGCTGCCGGTCTGCGCGACGCCGAGCGCAAGCTGACGCAGAAGAAGCGCGAGCTCGAGGACTCGTGGAAGGACTCCGAGGACGTCGAGGCGGCCGAGATCGGCGAGGACGAGATCGCCGACATCGTCTCGATGTGGACGGGCATCCCCGTCTTCAAGCTGACCGAGGCCGAGTCGCAGAAGCTCATCCGCATGGAGGACGAGCTGCACAAGCGCGTCGTCGGCCAGCAGCAGGCGATCGTGGCCGTCTCCAAGGCGATCCGGCGCGCCCGCGCGGGGATCAAGGACCCCAAGCGCCCGAGTGGCTCGTTCATCTTCCTGGGGCCGTCCGGTGTCGGCAAGACCGAGCTCGCCCGCACGCTCGCAGAGTTCCTCTTCGGCGACGAGGACGCGCTGATCCAGGTCGACATGTCCGAGTACATGGAGAAGCACGCGGTCAGCCGCCTGGTCGGCTCGCCTCCCGGCTACATTGGCTACGACGAGGGCGGCCAGCTGACCGAGGCCGTGCGCCGCAAGCCCTACTCGGTCGTGCTGCTCGACGAGATCGAGAAGGCGCATCCGGATGTCTTCAACATCCTCCTGCAGGTGCTCGAGGACGGCAAGCTGACGGACGCGCAGGGCCGCAAGGTCGACTTCCGCAACACGATCGTGATCATGACGTCGAACATCGGCGCCGCGCAGATCACGAAGAACCAGTCGCTCGGCTTCGCGCCGGGCGACCCCGAGGGCGGCCTCTCCTACGAGGAGATGAAGGGCCGTGTCCTCTCGGAGCTGAAGAAGGCGTTCCGCCCGGAGCTGCTCAACCGGATCGACGAGGTGATCGTCTTCCACAAGCTCACGCGCCAGGAGATCGGCGTGATCGTCGACCTGATGATGCGCCGCCTGCGCGAGCACATGGGCTCGGAGCACGGCGTCGCGATCGAGCTGACGGCGAGCGCGAACGACCTGCTCGCCGACAAGGGCTACGACCCGGCGATGGGCGCGCGTCCGCTGCGCCGCACGATCCAGCAGCTGATCGAGGATCCGCTCGCCGACTTCGTGCTCGGGCGCACGCTGGCGGAGGGTTCCACGATCGTGATCGATCACAAGGAAGGGGAGGACGACGTCGAGCTGACGGTCGTCGCCCCGGTGCCCGACACGGCGCCCGAGCCGCCGGCGGGCGTGGCCGGCGACAGCGTCTCCGACGAGAGCTGAGTCTGAGTGCGGTGGCCGGATAGTGCCTGACACTTTCTGGCCACCCCGGTGGCCAGAAAGTG
>JANLRV010000233.1:0-1511 GCA_031361905.1 Actinomycetes bacterium | reverse complement strand
AGCAGCACCTTCTCGAGCTCGACGTCGTTTTTGAGATACATCTCCTGCCGCCCGATCTTGAGCTTGTAGAGCGGCGGCTGCGCGATGTAGACGAAGCCCTGCTCGATCAGCTCGCGCATGTGGCGGAAGAGGAACGTGAGGATCAGCGTGCGGATGTGCGCGCCGTCGACGTCGGCATCCGTCATCGCGACGACCTTGTGGTAGCGCAGCTTCTCGACGTCGAACTCCTCGCCGATGCCGCACCCGATCGCGGTGATCATCGCCATGATCTCGACGTTCGAGAGCACGCGGTTGATGCGCGCCTTCTCGACGTTGATGATCTTGCCGCGCAGCGGCAGGATCGCCTGGAACTCGCGCTCGCGGGCGTCCACCGCCGAGCCCCCGGCGCTGTTGCCCTCGACGATGAAGATCTCGCAGTTCGCCGGATTCTTGTCTGAGCAATCAGCCAGCTTGCCCGGCAGGGAGGTGTTCTCGAGCGCCGACTTGCGGCGGGTCGCGTCACGGGCCTTGCGTGCGGCCTGGCGCGCCTGCGCCGCCTCGATCACCTTCGAGCAGATCGCCTTCGCCTCCGCCGGGTTCTCCTCGAAGAACTCGGCGAGTGCCTTGTTCATCGCACGCTCGACCATGCCTTTGATCGGGGCGTTGCCGAGCTTCGTCTTGGTCTGGCCCTCGAACTGGGGCTCGGCGAGCTTGACCGAGACGATCGCCGCGAGTCCCTCGATCACGTCGTCGCCGGTGAGGTTGTCCTCCTTCTCCTTGATCAGGCCGCGGTCGCGCGCGTAGCGGTTGACCTGTCCCGTCAGGGCCGAGCGGAAGCCCGAGAGGTGCGTGCCGCCCACGTGCGTGTTGATGTTGTTCGCGAACGAGAAGACGGAGGCGTTGTAGCCCGCGTTCCACTGCATCGCGACCTCGACGTCGCCCTCGTCGGACACGACGGTGAACTCGACGAGCTTCTTGTGGATGACCTCGCGCTTGTCGTTGATGTAGCGCACGTAGTCGGCGATCCCGCCCGGGTACATGAACGAGTCGGAGTGCGTCTCCGTGCGCTCGTCGATCATCGTCAGGCGCAGGCCGCGCGTGAGGAACGCCATCTCGCGCATTCGCGTGACGATGTCGTCGTAGTCGAAATCGGTCTCGTCGAAGATCTCGGCGTCGGGGAGGAACTGGACCGTCGTCCCGCTCTGCGTCGCGTCGCCGACCCGCTCGAGCTCGCCCTGCACATCCCCGCGCTCGAACGTCTGGGACCACTCGACGCCGTCGCGCCGCACCCACACCGTGAGCCACTCCGAGAGCGCGTTGACGACCGAGACGCCGACGCCGTGCAGCCCGCCGGAGACCTTATAGCCGCCGCCGCCGAACTTGCCGCCCGCGTGGAGCTTCGTCAGCACGACCGTGACGGCGGGCAGGCCCACGTCGGGCATCACCTCGACCGGGATGCCGCGGCCGTCGTCGACGACCGTGCACGAGCCGTCGGGGTTGAGCGTGACCGTGATCTCGCTGCAATGGCCGGC
>JANLRV010000267.1:0-6025 GCA_031361905.1 Actinomycetes bacterium | reverse complement strand
GTTCGGGCGCGGCGCGGCTGCGCTGGGCGGGCTTGAGAGCCGGTTTCAAAAGTGTCGTTCGTGTCGGGGGTTGCTGGAGCGAGCGGGAGTGCCGGCCGGCTCGCGGGGCAGGCTGGTGGCCTGTTCAAGAGCCGGCCGGTGCTCCCGCGAAGCCCCGCAGACCGCGCGTAGCGCGGGCTGCGGGTCGCCGCAGGTCTCTTGCCGGGCGTGCAACGCCCAGCAAGAGAACCGTAGGACGATCCAGCGACTCCAGACACCCCGAGACTTTTGAAACCGGCTCTGAGGCCCGTGCAAGCCGCCGGGGCGTGCCCGAACGACCCAGCCACCATCCTTCCGCAACCGAATTTGTCTGACGCGCGACACTAATCGTGCACGCGCGGGGTGGGTCTGACCCCGAGCGGGCAGCGCCGGTATCGTGCGGCCGGAATGTGTGGCCGCTTCACCAGCACCGTCGATCCGCAGCTGCTCGCCGAGCGCTTCGGGATCGCGCTTCCCGAGGGGATCGAGCCGCGCTTCAACATCGCTCCGACCCAGCGCGTCCTCGCCGTCGTCGACGATCACGGCTCTCGCGCCGGCCGGCTGCTGCGATGGGGGCTCGTGCCGCACTGGGCGAAGGACCCGAAGGTCGGCTTCAAGATGATCAACGCACGCGCCGAGACGGTCGCGGCCAAGCCGGCCTATCGGGCGCTGCTCACGAAGCACCGCTGCCTGATCCTCGCCGACGGCTTCTACGAGTGGCGCCTCGATCCTGACGGTGTCAAGCGGCCGGTGCGCTTCACGCTCGCATCGGGGGAGCCGTTCGCGTTCGCGGGCCTGCACGCATTCTGGCGCGACGCCGAGTCCGACGAGGTGCTCGAGTCGTGCACGATCATCACGACGACGGCGAACGGGCTCGTCGCACCCGTGCACGACCGCATGCCCGTGATCCTCTCACGCGTGGACGAGCAGGCCTGGCTCGACCCCTCGCTCGATCGCGAGCCGGCCCTTCAGCTGCTGCGGCCGCTCGCCGTCGACCTGATGTGCGCGCGCGACGCCTCGACGCTCGTCAACTCCGCGCGCAACGATGCGCCGGAGCTGCTCGACCCGCTCAGCTGAGCGGCGGGGCCTTTCGTCGGTCCGAACGGCGGAAAGAAAGCCCCGTGCGGGGACGGAACGGCACCTGCTCCGAATCGCTCGAGCGCATCGCCGGCCGACGGTTCCCAGCGCGCGCCGGTAGGCTCGTCGCATGCCGATCATCGCTGCCCTCGGACTGGACCTCTCCCGGCACCGCGCGAGCGCCGTTGCAGGCACTGCCCGAGCCGACGATAGGCGGGTCGGCGCGCGCGACCAACGGACTTGGAGTGTGAGATGACCGACCACCCGCTCGAACCGCTCACGGCCGTCGAGATCGCGCATGCCGTCGTGCTCTCCCGCTCCGCGGCCGATCTCTCGGACCGCCTGCGCTTCACCTCGGTGGAGCTGCGTGAGCCGGACAAGACGGAGTACCTCGCGTGGCGTGACGCCGACGGCTCTCGCCCCGCACGCGAGGCGTTCGTCGTCCTGCTCGACTGCGAAGCAGGTCGCGGCCGGGAGGTGGTGATCTCGCTCGACCAGGATCGCATCCTCTCGCAGCGCGTGCTGCCGGCGGATGTGCAGCCCGCCGTGCACGGCGAGGAGTTCTTCATCGCCGCCGAGATCTGCCTGGCCGACCCCGGCTACGTCGCCGCGCTCGCGAAGCGCGGAATCAGCGATCCCGCGAGCGTCAGCATCGAGGCGTGGTCGGCAGGCTCGTTCGAAGCGCGCGGTCGGCGCCTCGTGCGCGCGATCGCATGGCTGACGAAGCCCGGCGACGCGGACAACAAGTACGCCCGGCCGCTCTACGGCCTCGTCGCGGTGGTCGATCTGAACTCGATGGAGGTCGTCCGCGTCGACGACCACGCACCCGGAACCAGCCCGCCGACGGCAGACTGCGACTACATCGACGGTGGCGGGCACCCCTACCGCGACGATCTCAAGCCGATCGAGATCACGCAGCCGGACGGGGTCAGCTTCACGCTCGACGGAAGCCGCCTCGGCTGGCAGAAGTGGGATCTCGTGATCGGTTTCCACCCGCGCGAGGGCCTCGTGCTGCACGACATCGCGTACGTCGACGCGGGGCTGCGACGGCAGATCTGCCACCGCGCCTCGATCGCGGAGCTCGTGATCCCGTACGGCGATCCGAACCCGACCGTGCATTTCAAGAACGTCTTCGACGTCGGCGAGTACGGCATCGGGCCGCTGACGAACTCGCTCGCGCTCGGCTGCGACTGCCTCGGCGAGATCCGCTACCTCGATGGCGTCACGAATGGGATCGATGGCGAGCCGCTCGTGATCCCGAACGCGATCTGCATCCACGAGGAGGACGACAACCTGCTCTGGAAGCACACGAGCGAGTCCGGCCGAGTCGATCGCGCGCGCTCGCGCCGCCTCGTCATCTCATCGATTGTGACGGTCGGGAACTACGAGTACGGGTACTTCTGGTACTTCTATCAGGACGGCACGTGGCAGTTCGAGGGCAAGCTCACGGGCATCGTCCACACGGCCGGCTGGATCTCGGATGAGCGCTCGCCGCACTCGCTGCCGATCGGCGACGGGGTCGTCACGAGCGCACACCAGCACTTCTTCTGCGCGCGCCTCGACCTCGACGTCGACGGGCCGACGAACGTCGCCTTCCAGGTCGACGCGGCCTGCGATCCGCGCTCGACGGCGAACCCCGACGGCACGGCCTTCCGCAACGAGCGGACGACCTACGCGCGCGAGTCGGATGCGAAGGCCCACATCTCGGCCGAGAGCGCGCGCCGTTTCCGCGTCGAGAACACCGGCCGGCGCAACCGCATCGGCGACGCGGTCGCGTACGAGCTGGTTCCCGGCGACAACGTGCTGCCGATGCAGCAGCCCGACTCCGACGTCCGCAACCGCGCCCGCATGCTGGATCACCACGTCTGGGTCACCCCGTACCGCCGCGCCGAGCGATACCCGGCAGGCGACTACCCGAACCAGTCGGCACCGGGCGAGGGTCTCGCGCAGTGGACCACCGCCGACCGCAACCTGCTCGAGGAGGACGTCGTGCTCTGGTACGTCTTCGGCGCGCACCACTTCCCGCGGCTCGAGGACTGGCCCGTCATGCCGGTCGTCTCCTGTGGCTTCCACCTCCGGCCGAACGGGTTCTTCGACTACAACCCGGCGCTCGACGTGCCGCCGCCGAGAAGCCGTTGCAGCAACTGACGCCGCTCGGGCTGCTCGACCCGCTCAGATAGCCCGATCGAGGAGGAGGCCGAGCAGGATCCGCGGGTCGCGCCCGACGACGCGAGACGACGTCTGCCGCTTCTCGAGCCGAAGCTCGTCGACGCGCTCGAGGCGGTGCATGCGCCCCTCGCGGATCAGCCACTCGTCGACGCCGCCCATCGTGCCCTGGAACGTCGTGTAGGCCGGCACGCCGAGCGCGACGGCCTCGCGGTTCATCGTTCCGCCCGCGGAGATCACGATGTCGGCGGCAGCGACGAGGCTCTGGCCGTCGACCGCGGTCTGAGGCACGATCACGCTCGGCAGGGCTCGTGCCCGCAGCTCGACGGCCTGCGTCAGGACGCGGGGAAGCACGATCACGTGCACCCCCGGATCGCGTCCGAGGCGCTCCAGAAGCTGGGGGTAGAGGGCATTCTCGACGCGGTGATAGAGCGCCACGATCGGCGGGGCGCGCAGCACGACGACCACGCGGCCGGGATCCGCGCCGAGCCGCTCGAGGATCCCCTCGTCCGCCGAGAAGTCGTAGAGGTAGTACTCCTCCTTCAGGCCCGGATACCGGCGCACCTTGCGCGGTGCGATCCGCAACCGGTCGAGCCTCTCCGCCGGGATCGCCTCCGGCACGACCACGCGCTCCGCGACCATGCCCCCGAGCGTGTGCTGCTTGATCGCGAACTCGTAGTCCCAGGTATCGACCACCGGGATCCGCGCGAGCCCGGCGACGACCGGGAGGTCGTTGGAGCCGTGCGAGATCGCGAGATCGAAGTCCCGACCGCGCGCCCACCGTGCAAGCGCCAGCGAGCGACCGGCCAGGCTCGAGACCTTGCCGACCCGGGAGGCGCCTCCGTGCGCGCCGATCGGTGTGACGTCGAGCCGATGCAGGCGGCACAGCTCGAGCGTCTGCGCGTAGTCGCGAGCGGTGATCTCGCACGCGATGCCCGACTCGGCGAGCAGCCGGACGAGCGGACGGAAGAAGACCGGGTGAGCCGGCGCGGAGAAATCGATCCAGATGCGCACCGCGCGGTCTGGCGGCTCAGCGACCGACGAGGCGCTGGATCTCGGCGAGGCGCGCGCTGTCCCGGCGGGCCTTGGCGAGCTCGTTCTCGAGCCGCGTGACGTGCGCCCCGAGGGCTTCCGCTGCCTGCGTGAGCTGCTTCACGAGAGATTGCACCGAGGCATCGGCGGCGCCGACGCGCCGGGCCTTCGCGACCGGCGCTGTCCCCGCCGCGCGCTTGCCACCACGGGGTCGCAGCTTGACTCCGCCGCCGCCCGGGAGCGAGCGTGCGATGCGGTAGTACGAGGTCTGCACGGTGCCGACCGAGCGGCCCGTCTCCTGAGCGACGAGCTTGAACGCCTCGGTAGCCTTCCGGCCTGCCGCGATGTGGTTCTTGACAGCCTCGTAGGTCTGCTTGCCAATCTCGCCGCGCTGGGTATCTGTGGACATCTCTTCCTCCTAAAGGTCTCGCTCCCCCGAGCACAGTGTGTCACGTCTGGTGACAGACGATTGCACGTGCGCCAGGCGCGGCCGAGGAAGGGTACCGGCGAGCGGATTGCTACAACCGCATCGCGCTCGAGTGCGCGGCGGGAATGCGAGCCGCAAGAACGAGCTTTTCAGGCGCCTGAGCGGCGGAAAATGGCCGTCGTCGGGTAGCCGCACGGGGGCTTGGGCGCGATCATCTAGGGTGCGGTCGGGCGTGCGGCGCCGGTATCGCTCAAGGTGCGGAGCCGCGCTGCCGATAGGTGCCCGTTCGGTTTTTCGTGCAATGGTGGGAGGAGAGGAACGCATGCGTCGAATGCTCTGGACGCTCATGGTCATCGCAGCGGTGGGGCTCGTCGTTGCCGGGTGCGGAGGCTCGGACAAGAAGAGCGCCGCGTCGTCGGGAGCCGCGACCGAGGCCTCGTCGGGCGGCGGTGACGTGTCGGCCGTGCTCTCGGCCGTCAAGACGGACGCGGCTGCGCAGGGTCCGACGAAGATCGCGGTGGATGCCACATTCACGGTCGGCGGAACTCCGTCGGGCCAGTTCGCCTCCTTCCTCTCGAAGCCGATTCACATGACAGTCGACGGCGCGACGACCGGTGCCGATGTCGATGCCACGGTGGCTCTGACTGTCAACGACAAGCCGATCAAGTTCGGCGTGATCAGTGTCGGTGGAAAGAGTTTCATCCAGCTCGATGGCAAGTGGTTCAAGTCCGACTCCGTCACGAGCGCCGGCTCGTCGCTCGGCACGGCCACGCCGAAGGTCTCGACCAGCGGGCTCGACCTCTCGAAGATCACCTCGGCGATCGGCGATCCGTCGAAGCTCTTCAAGGACGGCGCGACCGTCTCGGACGACGACGTCGAGGGCATCAAGACCGACCACGTCTCCGGCACGCTCGACGCTCAGGGCATCATCGCCACCCTCGAGAGCGTCGCCAAGGCGACCGGCAAGAAGTACACGGCGCCGACCGCCGCCGAGCAGAAGAAGGTCGAGGACGCGTTCAAGGACGCGAAGGTGGACGTGTGGGTCGGCAAGGACGACCACCTGGTCCACAAGCTCGCGGTCGACGGCACCATCAACCTGGACACCCCGCAGCAGGGCGTCGGCTCCGTCGGCATCAAGCTGTCGGTGACCTCCGTGCCGAAGGACGGCGTCAAGGTCGAGGCGCCCGGAGATGTGCGCCCGGACGCCGAGCTGCAGGCTGCGGCGCTGAACCTGCTCGGCCCCTTCATCGGGGATCTTTCCGCCGCGCAGGGCTGATCGAACCACGCACGGTCGGGGGGGGGGGG
>JANLRV010000258.1:0-5156 GCA_031361905.1 Actinomycetes bacterium | reverse complement strand
CGTCAGGGTTCCTCTTTCCGCGACCGACGCCTCCGCCGCGGACGACCCGACCACGGCGCAATCCTATGACTTCGCGATAACGACGAAACCGCAGAAGGCGACGACCGCCACCGATGCCCCGCTGGGTGTGATCGGCGTGATCGTCTCCGGCGCCACGCTGTTCAACCCCTACGAGGGCGACGGAACGACGGTCGCAACGGCCTCGAACTTCTTCGTCAAAGCGTCTGACGGAACCAAGGTGTGGTTCCTCGACACGTGCAACGGTCACCCCACGCCCAGGGGGCAGTACCACTACCACGCTCTCCCGGTGTGCATCACGAAGAAGGTCGACAAGGCGAACGGCCCCTCCCACGTCCTCGGCATCGCCTTCGACGGCTATCCGATCTACGGGGATCGCGACATGCACGGGAAGAAGATCGCCGCCGCCAAGCTCGACCGGTGCAACGGCCTCACCAGCGCCACGCCCGAGTTCCCGAGCGGCGTGTATCACTACGTCCTTCTGAACGTCGCGACCTCGCGCTCATCGATCCGCTGTTTCACCGGCAAGGTCAATGCCTCCCTGCTCACCAGCATGAAAAGCATGCCAGGGATGGGTGGCGGCCCGCCACCAAACGAGACGTGAAGCATGCTCGCGAGCACGCCGTGGCCGACGCCTCGCTTGGTCTGCCGCCACCCCTTCCTGGCGTCGATTCGGAGGCAGACGAACAGCTCGTGATCGCGCGTGACCACGGGTGCGCTGCTCGCGAGAGCTCGAGGTAGTGCTCGCTCCGGGTCGCGCGGGCCCCGAGGGAGCTTCATGAATTGGGTGGCAACGGAGTGGCAACACGGCTCTCCCACCTGCCGAGATTGGCCTCCAAGGCAGATCGATCACGAGGCGCTCGCACGTGCAGTCGCGGCGGCGCGGCTGGATCCGCGACCGAGCCGACTACGCCGGCGCCACCTTCGCCGACGATCGTTAAGGTGATCCGTGTTCAGGGCGGTCGTCGAGCTCGTAGTCTCCGGACGATCTGAACGCGGATGCCGCCGACCTGGTCCGGAATCGCCTCGCCGGGCAACTCCGAGTCGCGAAGGTGAACCCGCACGACCGGAACGCCCTGATCGTGCTCGATCCCGATATCAATCATGCGTATCTCAGGGCGGCCGAGGATCTCGGCGGCGAGAGCGTCGCGTGCTCGCTCGGCCCGCTGGAACTCGAGAGCGTCCATCGTGCCTGCCTCCGGCAAGCTCACCTGCGGACCAGGTGCGCGCCGACGGCGACGGGTTCGCGGGGGGCGACCTCGACGCTCGTGTCGAGGTCGACATCGAGAGCTGCGAGCACCGCCGTGAGATCGATCGCGAGCGCCCGTTCGGGAGTGTCGCTACCTGCGAAATGGAGCCCCACGCCGTTCCGTTCGGGATCCGAGAGCCAGATCGCCCCGGAGTCACCCGGACGGCTGACCTCGCCTCCGTCCACCGGCTCGATCGCAATCACCTGACGGATCAGACGCGAGACGCCGGCGTAGCTCATGCGCGTGACGCCGGCCAGTCCGGTCACCCGCCCCGAGGTGACGCCTGAGGTACGCCCTGACTTCACGACCGTGATCCCGAGCGCAGCCCGCGCAACGCCGCGGATTGGCCCGAGGCCGGCTTGCTCGTTCACCAGCCGACGCTGTCCCACCAGCGTCGCGACCGCCGCATCGAGGTCGCGTGACATCGCGGTGCGGGTGAGCCCCGCGACCGTGTCCGCGCCGGTGCCACCGTCGAGGCGCCCAGGCTGGAGGATCGGCTGGTCGGTGCGGGCCGCCCAGTCGCCGGCCAGGACGTGCCGGTTGCTGAGAATCATCGCGTCTCCGGTCGCCCGGTCGATGACCCTGGCACCGAGCGTTCCCGCGACGTTGCGCCGGCTGTCCGAGATGCTGATGCCGCCCCGCAGGGTCTCGGTGCGCCCCAGGCGCGGATCCGCGCCTGGGTGCGCACCGACATTCCCCCACCAAAGGTGCGAGCTATACGTGCCCTCGACAACGTCGGTGGCGAACTCCTGAATCCGCGCCGGGACCGGCACGGTTCCCGCCTCCTCGAGCGAGGTCAGAGGGAGCTTACGACGGACGTGGACTCTGATCGCGCGCTCGTCCTCGGCAGTCACTCCGCCGTGGGCCGGCAGGCCGTAGTCGACCGCTGTGACGTTCTCGTCGACCAGCAGGTGCTGTTCGACGGCGGCTGCCACGGCCATCCTCGCGCGTGCCAGTAGAAGCTCGTCCTCGCGTTCCATCGCTGCTCCACTCCTTCGCTCGCTCGGGCGTGATTAGCGCTACGGGTAGACCTGGAACCGCATCGGGCCAGGCGGGGTTGCCCCGAACAGGCCGGGTGCATCGAGGCCGAACACCGTGGTCGCGTAGCTCGCGAACTGCGGCGCGTTGATGTAGGGCGGTGCCGCGCCGAGCAGCCGAGACGTGATGTTCATCTCGTAGAGCCCGGGTGTCGCGCCGACGAAGGAGATGACGTCCACGTAGAAGTACTTGCCCGGGATCAGATTCGACCCGGCGTGGACGGCCTGCATGTCGGGCTGTCCGAGCGACCAGCTCGTGAGGTTGCCCGTCTGGTAGCGCACCTCGTACGGCAGCGCGAAGTTCGAGAGCACGTCCGCCGCGTTGGTGCCGCCCGAGAGCGCCTGGAACGGGTTGAGCAGCATGATCGCTGCCACGAACGCCGGCTCACCGACCTTGATGATCGAGTGCGGCAGCAACGGACCGCCGGCCGCGATCGGCTGAACGGGGCCGAACGCCGCGACGTCCCACCAGAACTGCGGCTCGGCGACCTCGGGCTCGATGGCCTGCTGGTACGCCGCCGCGACCTTCGCTTCCACGTACGCCTTGATGTCCGCCTCGGCGATCGGCGACTCGACCAAGGTCAACGCCGCGGACCCGTTGCTGACATCTCCTTCCACCGCTCTTGCCTGCGCTCCCCGCGTGCGTGTTGTCGTAGCCATTCTCCGACTCCCTTCGACTCGTTTGGATCAGGCAAGAGACATCGTGCTGGCCGCAACGTGATTGCAACAGGATCCTCGGATCTAGATTCGATGCATTCGGCGATCCAGACCGTTGTCTATCTGTCCAAGCTATTTTCAGCAGCTTTTATGAGTCTCCGATGGTCTACCTTTCCCCGGCGGACGAGCCGCACTCGCCTCGTGTTGCCGAGAGCAGTCAAACCTAGACCTCGAGGTGGCTGCGCCCCGACATGGGAGTCACGCGCGGTACCTACCGAAAGCTTGCTGCTCAAGCAGTCGCGGTGGATTGCCGATATGGAGGACAACTGGCACGGATGGAGCTAGACAACCATGACGCAGAGCGATGACATCAGCCTCTTCATCGGCATCCTCCCGGGTGCCGATCAACGGCAGGTCGTCCTCTTTCCCGACGGTCACGTGCTCGCCGATATCCGGGACCAGGAGATCGCGACCGCCGGCTACGCAGGATCCGATCGGGGCATGATCGCTGCGTCGTCCCTGATCGCTATCTTCCGATCTGCCGGCTGGGAGATCGACGAGGCATCGAATGCCGGTGCGGTCTGGATGAAACCGCATCTGCGAAACCTCGCCGGCAGCCTCGACGCGGGCAGCCCGGGCACCGGGCTCCCGACCGGCTGATCTGCCGCAGGCGCCCGCCCTACACCCGAGTCGGGTCGAGCCCGCGCACACGCGTCGCCGCCTCGCTGCGTCGATGCACCCCGAGCTTCTCGAGGATGCTGTGGACGTGGTTCTTGACGGTCGGGACCTCGATGAACAGGCGTGCGGCGATCTCCTTGTTGGACAGATCCTGGCCGATCAGATCGAGAATCTCGAGCTCTCGGCGCGTGAGGACGTGACCGGACCTGCTTCCGTCGGCGAGCGTCGCTGCGAGCTCTGCGACTCGCCGGAGCAGAACGGCGGCAACCGCCTGCGAGCATGTCAGGTTCCCGAGCGCAGCCGCCTCGATCGCGGCGATGCAATCGGCGACCTCGCCGTCTCGTGTGACGAAGCCGTGGATCCCGGCCTCGGCTACCGCGACGACCTCGCTTGTCGTCTCGACAACGCCGAGAGCGACGAGCTTCACTGACGGCACCGCACGCGCGAACTCGCGCACGCTGTCCAGCTCGTCCTTCGTGCCGACCCCGACCAGGCCTACGCGGGGCGCGCAGGCTCGAACCACCTGATGCGCCTCGGGCAACGAGCCAACGGTTCCGACGACCTCCAAACGGGCGTCACGGTTGAGAACGTCGGCCAGCGCTTCACGGTAGAGGCGTACGCCGTGAACGATCACAACCCGGATTGGGCGCTGAGAGTCCCCAAACGGCGCGGCGAGGACCTCCTCGGGGTTCTGCGGTCGAACCTGCATCGCCGTGGTCAACTCTGAGCCTCCCGACTCATCGAATGGTCCCACCTGCCGTGCCCGCGCTTGCCACTCGCTCATTCCGCTCTCACCCTAGTACCGAATGTGGCGAAATGCGCGAGTGCGTCGCCGCCCTTCAGCCCCGACCCTGGTTGGCCTCGAGACCTCCCCGCGCGCATCAGCCTTCGATGCGCAGGGGGAGGTCAAGCAACGGAAACACAGACGGCGACGTTGCCGCGACGGCGATCGCGGCGTACGCTGGTCGCATGCGCCGCCTCGCGTTGCTTGCCGTGCTCGCGGCTGTCCTGAGCGCCTGCGGGGGTGACGGCAGCGGGGTGTCGTACGTTCCCGCGAGCACCCGTTCTGCGCTTGAAAAGGCAGGCTGGACGGCGCGGTCGGGCGCGGGCATGGCGCCGATTGCCGGCGGCAGACAGGTCGGCTGGCTCGACGCCGTCTCTCCCACCGGCGCCAAGGTATCTCTGCAGTTCCTTGAGAGCTCGAAGCTTGCGAGTGCTGAGCTCAGTGCGATCCATCATGGCGTCGACGGCACCAAGCCCGATCCATCCTTCGCGGGCGTGACGATCGCAAACGTGCTCGCGTTCGCGACGCCAAACGGCCGCGCTCCGCTCGCAGCGGAGGTAGTGACCAGCCTTAACGCCCTGCTCAAGGGCACCAAGCACGCGACTGGCGCCTACTGAGCGTCAATCGCGCCCGCCGATTGGCAGCGGCGCCTGATCCGAGTCGAAGCGCCATCGGTGATCGGAAGCCAGCCGACACAACGCACTAGCGCGCGGCGCGAGCGATTGCCCCTGC
>JANLRV010000257.1:0-45567 GCA_031361905.1 Actinomycetes bacterium | reverse complement strand
GCCCCGGCCGTCGAATGTGTGGGTTTCCTCCGTGGCCAGCGGGCCAAATGGCGCCTGCCCGGCGCGGCGGGCGGGCCACGAGGAGTTCGACTAACTGGACGCGGCTCCGGCGGCCGGGCGATCCTCGTCCGGCATCGTCGGTGCGGGCAGCCGCCACGTCAGCGGCTTCTTGTCCTCGACGACCGTGCGGTAGATGTACAGCACGACGGCGATCGCGAGCACGACGAGCGCGGCCCAGAGCACCGTCAGCCCGCCCGGATACCCGGTCAGCTTGAACGAGATCGAGCCGATCACGAGCAGGATGATGTCGTAGACGAGACAGAACCAGGCGACTCCCACCCAGCCGGTTCCGGTCTTGATCGGGCGCGGCCAGTTCGGCCGGTCGCGACGCAGCAGCAGGAAGCCGCTGATCGCGAAGATGTGCGAGAGCACGTAGCCGAAGTTCGAGACCGCGAGGATCTTCAGGTAGCCGCCTCCGGCGAGCGCTCCGATCGCCGTGAACAGCAGCACGATGTTGAGCACCGCATCGAGCGTCATCGCGTTCCCCGGCACGTTGTTGCGGTTCAGCTTGCCGAGCCAGCGGATCGTCATGCCGTCCTGAGAGATGCCGTAGAGCGCGCGCGATCCGTCCATCGTGGCCGTGTTCATCGAGAGCACGATGCCGATGCAGAGGAGGATCACGAGCACGTTGCCCGCGCTATGCCCGACGAGCTTGTCGAAGGTGTCGCCGTAGAACGAGAAGACGTTGCCGAACGTCATGTTCTTGTCGCCGAACGTGCCGATCGCGCCGATCGGCAAGAGGCCGTAGACGAAGATCGAGAAGACCGCCGCCGCGCGCAGCGCCTTCGCGGTGTCGCGTTCGGGGTCGTAGTACTCCGGCGCGAAGGATGCGCAGCACTCGAAGCCGTACGACGACCAGCACATCAGGTAGAGCCACGTGATGATCAGGCGCCAGCCGTTGTTGTAGATGATCGAGTCGCCCGAGCCCTTCGTCTGATACGACGAGAAGTTGCCCCAGTCGATCAGGCTGTGCAGGTTGCCCGAGTGCCAGTCGCCCGTGATGTACGGGACGAAGATCAGGAACGCGAGCGGGATCAGCAGGAGGCCGCCGGTGGCGTACCCCATCCAGACGGCGGGCCGGACTCCCCAGACGTTCGCGACCCAGATCACGGCGATGATCACGACGGCGATGAGGATGTACGGCGCCGAGGTGAAGTCGATGCCGAAGATCAGGCTCTGCGAGCCCTGCCCGAACGTGGAGTCCGCGAAGAAGCGTGACTGCAGGAGGTTGCCGACGATCGCGCCGCTGAGCGCGAGCACGACCGACCAGCCGAGCCAGTAGCCGACGGCCGCGATCGGCCCGACGAAGGTCGTGTAGCGCTTCCACGCCTCGTGGGCGTAGATCGCGACGCCGCCCGCGAGCTTGGGGAACATCGCGGCGACCTCGGCGTAGAGGTTGTTGTGGAGGCCGCCAATGATCACGGAGATCAGCCACAGGCAGGTGGCGCCCCAGCCGCCCAGCGAGACGACCGAGCCGCCGAGCGCGGTCAGCAGGAAGGTCGGATTGGCGAGCGCGACGACGAAGCCGTCGTACCACGTCATCGCCTTGATCAACTCGCGTTCGTCGACTGCTGCGGTAGCCATAGGTTCTCCTCAGATCCCGTGCCGGACGGCGCGCATTGCACCACCCGCCACGAGACGAGTCAAGCGCTCCCCGCCGAACTGGCCGGTTCGCACACTGGTTGGCGCTAGAAAAGCGTCAGATAGCGGTCGATCTCCCACCGCGTCACGTGCGAGTGCCACTCGCGGAACTCGGCCTCCTTGACGTTCGCGAAGTAGTCCGTGTAGTGCTCGGTGCCCGTGTGGCCGAACCAGTCGCGCAGCACCGCATCCTTGCGCAGCGCGTCGACGGCATCCGCGAGCGTCGTCGGCAGGCCCTTGATGCGCTTGCGCCGGACCTCGGCGGGCGTGGCCGTGTAGAGGTTCATCGTGTTCATCGGCGGCGTCGCCAGTTCGCGTGCGATGCCGTCGAGTCCGGCCGCCAGCACGGCGGTGGCCGCGAGGTAGGGGTTCGCCGAGCCGTCGATCGAGCGGTGCTCGATCCGCCCGCCGCCCGGCACGCAGATGATCCGCGTGCGGTTGTTGCCGCCCCAGGCCGCGTAGGCCGGAGACCACGTCGCGCCCGAGGTCGGCGCGCCCACGCCGATGCGCTTGTAGCTGTTGACGGTCGGGGCGACGATCGCCGACTGCGCCGAGGCGTGCTCGATCACGCCGGCGATGAAGTGATAGGCGAGCTTCGAGAGGCCGAACTCGTCCGTCTTCGACTCGAACAGGTTCTTCTTGCCGCTCGGATCCCACAGCGAGATGTGGAAGTGGCAGCCGTTCCCGGTGAGGTTCCCGAAGGGCTTCGGCATGAACGTCGCGAGCTTGCCGCGCTGCTGCGCCATCACGTGAACCATGTAGCGGAAGAAGATCGCGCGATCGCATGACGTGACGGCGTCGTCGTACTCGAAGTTCGACTCGAACTGGCCGTTCGCGTCCTCGTGGTCGTTCGCGTAGTTGCCGTAGCCGAGCTCGTTGCAGTAGCGCGAGAGGGTCGTCAGGAACTCGTAGTTGCGATACAGCGCCTTGGCGTCGTAGCAGGGCTGCTCGAGCGTGTCGAGCGGGTCATCGAGGATGAGCTCGCCGCGCGCGTCCTTGCCGACCAGGAAGAACTCGGCCTCGAGGCCGATCTTCATGCGGAAGCCGAGCTTCTCTGCGCGCGCGAGGGCGTTGCGTAGGATCGTGCGCGGGCAGTAGGGCCAGGGCTCGTCCTGCACCGTCACGTCGCAGGCGAAGCGCACGAGGTCGGGCTGCCACGGGACGCGCGTGTACGACGCGGTATCCGGGATCGCCGCGATGTCGGGCGAGGCCGGGGTTTGACCCATCGGCCCTGCGGCGAACCCGGCGAAGCCGGCGCCCTCACCGAGCAGCGTGTCGAGCGCCGACGCGGGCATCAGCTTCGCGTTCGGCTTGCCGTGCATCTCGACGAACTGGGCGAGGAAGAACTCCGCTCCCTCGTCCTTCGCGCGCTTGCGCACCTCGTCGTGGGTCATGGTCGCCTCCTCGCGGGCCATCTGACGGCTGAGTTGGATCGGAGCGCAAGCCTACCGGCTGAATGTGCCCCCGTGTCAACGAGTTTTCCCCCTGATGACAAAAGCGCTTGATCTCACCGACCTCGCGTGGTTGACTTGCCCCGATTCGCACGAGATCACGATGAAGGGGTCACCACGATGGCATCGGTTCACGAAGAGGGCACGCTCTCGCGGGAGACGAACTGGTGGGGTGCGTTCGTGATCGGCCTGGCCGGGACGATCCTGATCATCGGCCTCGTCGGCTATGCGCTCGTCACGCTCGGAGGCGCGGCGATCCCGATGTTCGCGATCCTCACGGCGGTCGGCGTGGTGCTGTGCTTCTGCCTCGCCGAGCTCGCCGCGATGATGCCCGACCGCGCGGGCGGCCTGCCGTCGTACGCGTTCGAGACGTTCCGCCCGCTCGGCGACTTCTGGGGCAAGCACGTCGGCGGCATGAGCTCCTGGGCCTACTGGCTCGGCTGGTTCACGGTCGCGCCGATCAACGCGATCCTCGCAGCGAACTACATCATCGCGCTGTTCAGCATCCACGCCGGAACCTCGAGGACCTTCGGTCCGATCAGCACGAACTTCGGCGCGGAGGTGTCCGTCACGCAGCTGCTCGTCGCTGCGGCGATCCTCGTTGTGATGTTCGTCCCCTGCTATCTCGGCATCAGGCTCGGCGCGACGTTCGCGACCGTGCTCGGGATCGCGTCGATGGTGCCGCTCGTGCTGCTGATCCTCCTGCCGTTCACCAAGCCGAGCAAGATCGACTTCGGCCGGCTCGACGGTTTCAGCCTTCCGGCCGGGGTCGATGGCAGCTGGCAGCTGATCATCGGCTGGGCGTTCATCTTCACCTGGTCGGTGCTCGCGATGGAGGCGGCCGCCTGCTACATCGGCGAGTGCCGCGACCCCTCTCGCGACGCCAAGATCGCGATGACGGCCGAGGGGCTGTTCGGCCTCTTCGTCTACGTGATGGTGCCGGTGATGGTGCTCGCAGTCGTCGGGCACAACGTGATCGGCAAGCAGACGGGCGACGCCCAGGAGCTCTTCATCTCGTACACGAACGCGCTCTTCGGCTCGAGCACGTTCTGGAAGTGGGCGGTGGGACTCGTCTTGATCATGGCGCTGATGCTGAGCGTGATCAATGCGATCGCCGGCTGCGCGCGCGGTCTCTGGCAGAACAGCCACGACGGCATCCTGCCGCGCTGGTTCGGGTCGGTGAACCGCCATGGCGTGCCAAAGAAGGCGATGATCTTCAACCTCGTCTGCTCGATCCTCGTGCTCTTCGTCGGCTCGCCGCTGCAGATCTACGTGTTCTCGAACATGGGCTACCTGCTGGCTCTCGGGCTCTCGCTCGTCGGCTACTCGATCTACCGCTCCCGCAGGCCCGACCTCGCACGCCCCGTCCGCATGCCGAACTGGATGGGCCCGCTGGCGATGGTGCTCGGCGTTGGGTTGCTGCTGATCTGGGCCATCGGCGGCTACCTCTCTCCGCAGTACGTCGTCGGCAAGAAGCAGGTCTGGCTGTGGATCGTGGGCTTGATCCTGCTCGCGCTCTACGTGCCGCTCTACTACTGGCGCCTGTCAGAGGACAAGCGCCTCGGCAGCACGAGCTACTCGAGCGACGCAGCCGTCGCCAAGACCGTGGAGTAGGCGATTCTCGGACGCCGCCGTCGTCTCGACGTGCTGCCCGCCGCCCCGTGCGACGTGCTGCTCGCGAGCGACGGCAGACACCCGTTCAGCGCGGGCGCGGTGGCGCGCGCGGCCGAGCTCGCGGGGCGCGAGGGCAGCGTCGCGGTGATCGTGATCGCGAAGATCTACGGCACGCAGTTCGGGCTCCCCCACCCCGGGCTGATGCCCACGAAGGACGAGATCGACACGCGCCGGACATGGCTTCGAGAGGCGCTCGCGAAGCTCGAGCGACGAGGCGTCGATGCCGACGGCCAGCTGGCGGCGACGCGCAAGCCGGTGAAGAAGATCGCGCGCGTCGCGCGGCTGCGCTCGGCGCGCTTCGTGGTGACCGACGAGACGCCCGCGAAGGGCGTGCGCCGGATGGTCGAGGGCGACACCGGCGTCGACCTCCGCCGCAAGCTGCGCCGCGGCGACGTGACGGTTGAGATCATCCCGCACGATGGCTAGACCGCTGCTCGAGGATCCCGTCGCGCTGACCGCGCACCTCGTCGCGATCGACTCCGTCAATCCGAGCCTCGTGCCCGGCGCGGCGGGCGAGGCGGCGATCGTCGCAGTGCTCGCGCCGCTGCTCCGCGAGGCGGGCTTCGAGGTGGAGCTGCTGGAAGCGGTCCCCGGACGCCCGAGCATCGTCGCGACGCTCCACGGAGAGGGACCAGGGCGCACGCTGATGCTCAACGGGCACCTCGACACCGTCGGTGCCGCGCGCATGGAGCGCCCGTTCGAGCCACGCATCGAGGGCGGTCGCCTGCACGGTCGAGGCGCGCTCGACATGAAGGCCGGCGTGGCGGCGATGATCGCGGCCGCCGTGCGAGCGGGGAAGCGGGGCTTGAGCGGAGACATCGTGCTCGCCTGCGTCGCGGACGAGGAGTTCGCGAGCCTCGGCTCGTATGCGGTCGCCCGCGCGGTGGAGGCGAACGCGGCGATCGTCACCGAGCCGACCGCCGAGCAGCTCGTGACCGCGCACAAGGGGTTCGTCTGGGCCGAGATCGAGACGACGGGCCTGGCCGCCCACGGGTCGCAGGCCGACGTCGGCATCGACGCCATCGCGGCGATGGGGCCCGTGCTCAGCGGGATCGGCGAGCTCGCGCACGAGCTCGCACGCGGTAGCGGGCACCCCTTGCTCGGCTGCGGCTCCGTGCACGCCTCGCTGATCGAGGGCGGACAGGAGCTGTCGACCTATCCGTCGCGCTGTCTGCTCCAGCTCGAGCGGCGAACGGTACCGGGCGAGACCGCCGCCACGCTCGCGGCCGAGCTGGCCCGCATCGCCCCCGGCGCCCGTGTCGAGCTCGGCGTCGAGCGCGAGCCGTTCGAGGTTCCGGCCGACTCCCCGATCGTCGCAACGCTCGCGGAGCACGTGCGTCGACTCTCGAAGCGGGAGCCCGAGCTCGTCGGCGCGCCGTACTGGACCGACGCGGCGGCGCTCGCCGCGGCGGGCATCCCGGCGGTGCTCTTCGGACCGTGCGGCGAGGGCGCGCACGCCGACGACGAGTGGGTCGAGCTCGCGAGCATCGAGCGCTGCACGGAGATCCTGGTCGAGACGATCGTGAGCTTCTGCCGATGAGCGTCCCCCGCGCGATCGTCAACCGGCTCGTCGCCCCCGAGCGCGTGCCCGCGCCGGCCGGCGCCGAGATCACCGCCTTCCACGCCGAGCTCCGGGGGTACGCGGCGAGCCCGCTACGCGATCTGCCGGCCGAGGCGCGAGCGCTCGGCATCGCGTCGCTTCGCTACAAGGACGAGTCCGACCGCTTCGGGCTTCCTGCGTTCAAGATCCTCGGCGCGTCCTGGGCGATCGAGCGCGTGCTGCAGGAGCAGCCCGGCGTCCGCACGCTGTGCGCCGCGAGCGAGGGAAACCACGGCCGCGCGGTCGCGCGCGCCGCGCGGATGCGCGGCCTCGCGTCGCGCATCTTCCTGCCCGAGCACACGAGCGCCGAGCGCGCCCGGCTGATCGCCGAGGAGGGCGCGCAGGTGATCCGCGTGCCGGGCACCTACGAGCAGGCGGTCGCGACGGCGGCCGCGGATGCCGCGGTGAGCGGCGGCGTCGTGATCGCCGATGTCGCCTACGAGGCAGACGCACCGGTGCCCGCCTGGGTCACCGACGGCTACTCGACGATCTTCCGCGAGGCTGCCGAGCAGGCTCCGGCTCCCTTCGACCTCGTCTTCACCCAGATCGGCGTCGGCTCGTTCGCAGCCGCGGGCATCCGCTTCGCGGTACACCAGTCACCGCGTGCGCACGCGATCGGCGTCGAGCCCGAGACCGCGGCGTGTGCCCTCGCGTCGATCGCGGCGGGCCAGCCCGTCGTGATCGAGACACCCGGGACCTCGATGGCGGGCCTCAACTGCGGCACACCGTCGGCGGTCGCGTGGCCGACCCTGCGCGACGGCCTGTCGGGATGCATCGCAGTCGGCGACGACGAGGCTCGCACGGCGATGCGCGATCTCGCGGCGCTCGGGCTGACGATCGGCGACTGCGGCGCCTCGCCGCTCGCAGCCCTGCGTGCGCTCGCCAGCGATCACGATTGCGCGGAGCTGCGCGCGGTCGTCGGCCTCTCGGCCGACACGCGCGTGCTGCTCGTCGCGACGGAGGGCGCGAGCGACCCTGCCGCGTATGCCGCGGCGATCAGTGGCGGCTCGTGACCAGATCCGCCTGCGTGTGACCGGATGCGCACGGAGGCGATCGCCCGTGTCCCGCAACCAATCGCTCGCGGGTCTGCCGGTCAATTGGTACGTCGTCACGCGGCCCAGGCGATGGGCATTGGCATTCCGGAGCGAGAGGCGATTTCCGGCGGGAGCGCGAGCGATCGAGCGACGCGTGTCCGGACGGTGATCAGGAGCCAGTCTCTCTGCGACGGTCGCCCGACGATCACGTACACCCCGTCAGGGGACCAGGCGCAGCGCGAGGAGAACCCTGGGCTCGTCGTGAGCGGCGCACGCCAACCCGGGCGGGCGGCGTCGCGCACCTCGAGCGTCTCGGTCGACGGGCCCGTTTGTCCGCCGCGCACGGTCATGACAGCGAATCGCGTTCCGATCGGGGCGGCCGTGACGTGCAGAATCGCCGGCGTTCGCCACGACCACCGCGGCCGAAGCTGTGCGTCGAGGACGATCAGGGAGTACCGGAGAGAGACCACGAGGTGCCCGCCGTCACCAGACCAGGAAAGGCCGACCGGCATGCGCGACGGCAGCCAGCGTGCGATCAGCGAGCCGTCGCCGCGGACGAGCACGATGTCCCCGCCGGGTCGGACGAAGGCGAGCTCGTCGCGGCCTGGGCGCCAGACCGGCGTGACCGCGCTGACGCTGCCAAGGCGTTGCACGCCCCCACCGTCGCGGTCGACGATCCGCAGTGAACCACCGACAAGAAACGAGAGCCGCGCGGGGCGGCCGAGCGACCAGCGGGGCGCGCCGGCGAGCTGCGCGAACGAGAGCGCCCAGCGCGTGCGGCCGTGCGTGTCGAGGGCCGCGATCCCGTGGCGCCGGGCGACCGCGAGAATGCGCAGTCGCGGCGACCAGTCGGCCGCCTCGGCGTCGGCGATCGTGCTCACAGCTCCGTGCGAGGGGACGATCCAGATGCCTCCCGATGCCTGGGCGATCACGCGGCCGAGCGGAAGCGCCGGCCGGCTCCCGCGAGCGATCGCGGGCGCGACCACGACGCCCGTCACCACTGCCACCGCCACGAGAACGAATCGCCGCACGTAGCCAGTACGACAGCCGATTGCTCGCAGGTCCGCCTGGCCCGAAAACGAAGCGCACCGAGCCGGTCTCGCCGCTCAGCTTCCTTGTCTACGTACCTTCGTCCGAAGACTCCGGCACCCGGACGATTCAGCGAACCGCGCCCCGTACTCGGTGCATCAGCGAAGATAGGAACAGTCGCCGTCGACGTCAAACGCCGAAAGCCGCAAATTGCGCAGATTTGGTGAGCGACTCGTGAGCAGGCCTCGACGATTGGCGCGTGTCGCGCCTACGCCGCGTCGGCGATGCCGTTGAGCTCGTCGTTGAGCGCGTGCCCGAGGTCGCCCGCCAGGAACACGCCGACGAGCTCGGGATCGAACTGCGAGCCGGCACCTGCCTGGAGCTCGCGATACGCCTCGGCGATCGTCATCGAGTTGCGGTACGGACGATCGGCGAGCATCGCGTCGAACGCGTCGGCGATCGAAATCACGCGCGCGACGAGCGGGATCTGCTCGCCGGCGAGACCCTGCGGGTAGCCGGATCCATCCCAGCGCTCGTGGTGGTGGCGCAGCGTCGACGCGATCGTGCCGAGGTTCGCGCGGTCGGCCAGGCGGCCGCTCGCCGACGGGTGCAGCTTGATCCAGTCGAACTCCTCGGTGTTGAGCGCAGACGGCTTCAACAGCACGGAGCGAGGGACGATCACCTTGCCGATGTCGTGCAAGAGACCCGCGAGCGTCGCCTGGGCGACGGAGAACCCGTCGAGACCGGCAGCCTCGGCGAGGTCTCGTGCGATTCGCGAGACGCGCGAGGAGTGCTCCGCATCGCTCGAGATCTGCGGGTCGAGCCAGCGAGCAAGCTCGAGCAGCCGCGACAGCTCGATCGGCGCGTCGACGTCCTCGGAGGACGTGTCCTCGGGTGGCTCCGCGTGATCATCCACCTCTCCCATATCGGGGGATGCCGACCGTGGCACGACCCTCAGTCGGGGGATCAGGCACGTGCGCGCCTCGCTGCGAAAAGCGCGGGGATGCTGCCCAGCACGGCGAGGCTCGCGAAGCCGAACATCACCCCGTAGCTCGTCAGATCGGCGATCACGCCGAGCGCGACCGAGCCGAGCCCGAACGCGAGGTCCCAGCAGACGCCGATCGTCGCGAAGCCCGCGGCGCGCTGCGCGTCGGGAACGCGCGCGAGCACGAGCAGCGAGACCCCCGGATAGATCAGCCCCCACGCCACCCCGCCGAGCGCCGCACCGAGCGCGGCGACCGGGAACGACTGCGCGAGGGCGAGCACCGCGGGTCCGGCCGCGCCGAGCGCACAGCCGAGCAGGCCCGTGCGGAACCCACCCAGGCGGTCGGGCAGCTTGCCGGCGACGATGCGGGTGGCAGCGGTCGCGATCGCGTAGACGGCGATGATCCCTCCCCCGCCTGAGAGCCCGCGGTCGCGCAGCAGCAGCACGCCGAAGCTGAGCAGGCTGACGGCGCCGATCGCGGCCAGGCCGAGCGCGAGCCCGGGCACGAGCGCGCCTCGGGCGATCACGGCGCGCTCCGACCGCTCGCTCGGCACGTGCTCGGGTCCGCGCAGCAGGAAGGCGACGAGCGCCCCGATCAGCGGGGCGACCGCCACGGTCGTCCAGACCGCGCCGAGCCCGAGATGCCTCGACAGCAGGTCTCCGATCGGCGGTCCGACCGAGAAGCCGCTCCAGACGCACAGGCCGTAGAGGCCGATCACCTGCCCGCGCCGCTCGATCGGCGTGAGCGCGAGCACCCAGACGATCCCGGCGGTGAAGACGACGGACTCGCCCGCGCCGTGCACGATCCGCGCCGGGATCAGCGCGGCAGGCGAGCTCGCGACGACGTAGAGCACGCTCGAGCTGGCCGACAGGAGCAGCCCGAGCACGAGGAACGGGCGCGGCCCTCGGCGGTCGATCGCGCTGCCGCCCACGAGCCGAAGGATCACGGCGGCGATCGGCAACGACCCCATCACGATCCCGACGGCGGTGTCCGACGAGTGCAGCTCGCCCCGGATCAACGGTGGCAGCACCGAGATCACGACGCCCAGCGAGAGGAACGCCGTCGACGCCGCGGCGATCACCGCCGCCGGGGCGAATCTCATGAAAGAACCGGTTTCAAACGACCTAGAACAGGCCGACGGTGCGTCCCTGCTCGTCGATGTCGATGTTCAGGGCGGCGGGGGTCTTGCCGAGGCCCGGCATCTGCATGATCGAGCCGCAGAGCGCCGTCACGAATCCGGCGCCGGTGTAGGCGCGGAGATCGCGGATCGGCACCGTGAAGCCCGTCGGAGCGCCCTTGATCGCGGCGTCGTGCGAGATCGAGAGGTGCGTCTTCGCCATGCAGATCGGCAGCTTGTCGTAGCCGAGCCGCGCGAAGGTGGCGAGCTTGGCGCGCGCCTCCGGCAGGAAGTCGACGCCGGCGGCGCCGTAGATCTTCGTCGCGATCGCCTCGATCTTGTCGGCGAGCGGCAGCTCGTCCGGGTAGGTCAGCCGGAACTCACTCGGCGTGTTGGCCGCCTTGATCACCGCGCGCGCGAGATCGGCCGCGCCGGCGCCGCCGTCCGAGACCGCGGTGTTGTGCTGCGCGTCCATCGCGCCCGCCTCGAGCGCGAGCGTGCGCACGAGCTCGACCTCCTCGTCGGTGTCGGTCGGGAAGCGGTTGACGGCGACCACGCAGGGCAGCCCGTAGCCCTGCACCGTGCGGATGTGGGCGGCGAGGTTCGCGGACCCCTTGCGCACCATCGCGAGCGACTCCTCGGGGGACGACGCGCTGCCGTCCTCCGAGCCGCCGTGTGCCCGCAGCGCCTTGACGGTCGCGACCAGCACGACCGCGGCGGGTCGGATGCCGCCTTGGCGGCAGACGATGTCCATGAACTTCTGCATGCCCATGTCGGCGCCGAAGCCGGACTCCGTGATCACGTAGTCGGCCATCTTCAGCGCCACGCGGTCGGCGACGAGCGAGCTGTTGCCGTGGGCGATGTTCGCGAACGGGCCACAGTGGATGAACGCGGGCTGGCCCTCGAGCGTCTGCACGAGGTTCGGCTTGATCGCATCCTTCAGGAGCACCGTCATCGCGCCGGCCGCCTTGAGCTGCTCGGCGGTGACCGGGTCGCCGTCCTTCGTGTACGCGACCGTGATCGCACCGAGCCGTCTGCGCAGGTCCTGCAGGTCGGAGGCGAGCGCGAGGATCGCCATCACCTCGGAGGCGGCCGTGATGTCGAAGCCGGTCTCGCGCGGATCGCCGTTCGTCGCCCCGCCGAGGCCGCTGACGATCTGCCGCAGGCCGCGGTCGTTCATGTCGAGGCAGCGCCGCCACGAGATCGTGTGCGGATCGATGCCGCTCTCGTTGCCGTACATCACGTGCGCGTCGATCATCGCCGCGAGCAGGTTGTTCGCCGCGGTGATCGCGTGCATGTCGCCGGTGAAATGGAGGTTGAGATCCTCCATCGGGACGACCTGGGCGTAGCCGGCGCCGGCCGCGCCGCCCTTGATCCCGAAGACCGGGCCGAGCGAGGCCTCGCGCAGGCAGAGGAGCGGCTTCTCGCCGATGTGCCCCATGCCCTGGGTGAGCGAGACCGAGGTCGTCGTCTTGCCCTCGCCGGCCTTCGTCGGCGTGATCGCGGTGACGCAGATGATCTTGCCATCGGGGCGGTCCTTGAGACGCTCGAGCACGTCGAGGCTGATCTTGGCCTTGGTCCGTCCGTACGGGTCCACCTCGGACTCGTGGATGCCCGCCTCGGCCGCGATCTCCATGATCGGACGTAGCGTGGCTTCCTGGGCGATCTCGAGACTGCTCTTCAAGGCGTGCTCCGGACAGATGAGGATGTGGTGGACGTCACGAGTGTGACCGCGCTTGGAGGGGGCCGCAAGCACCGCTCGGGGTTGTGTCGGCCCCGTACACCGAGCGCCTCACGGGCGCACGGGACGGTACATCGGCGCGTGAGCGCCGACCAGATGCGCACACTACCGTTCAGATGTCAGGGAACGGAGCAGGCAGCGGCGTCCGCTCGCGGATCGCCGCGGTGGGATCGGCCTTGCCCGAGCGTCGGCGCACGAGCGGCGAGCTGGAAGGGCTGATCGCCGACGTGAGCCCGCGCTGCCGCATCAGGCAGGGCCTGATCGAGACGATGTCCGGCGTGCGTGAGCGCCGCGTCGCAGCGGACGACCAGAACTGCTCCGATCTCGCCGCGACCGCGGGCCTGGACGCGCTCGAGCGCGCCGGCGTCGACGCAGACGAGATCGACGCGCTGATCTTCGCCTCCGCGAGCCAGGACCTGGTCGAGCCCGCGACCGCGAACATCGTGCAGGAGAAGATCGGCACGCGCGCGCCCGTGTTCGATGTCAAGAACGCGTGCAACAGCTTCCTCAACGGCCTGCAGATCGCAGAGGGCCTGATCGCCTCGGGCGCGCACCGCAAGGTGCTCGTGACGAGCGGCGAGCTGACCTCGCGCGTCGTCCGGCTCGACGCGGACTGCGCGAAGACCCTGCGCCGCAACTTCCCCGGCTACACGCTCGGCGATGCAGGCGGCGCAGCGGTCGTCTCGGCCTGCGACAACGGGCAGCGTGGGATCTTCCACCGCGCGTTCACGACGGCGAGCCGGTTCTGGGAGCTCGCGACGATCCCCGGCGGCGGGACGATGCATCCCCGCGGCGAGGAGTTCACCTACATCCGCGGCGACGGCACGGCGCTGCGCGATGCCTTCCAGGTGGTCGGCCCGGCGCTGATCGAGCAGGCGCTGCGCGCCACCGGAACGACCTTCGCCGACTTCGCGCGGATCCTCGTGCACCAGGTCAGCATGCCGTTCCTCCACGACTTCATCGAGCGCACCAAGATCCCGCTCGAGCGCATCGAGCTGACGCTGCCGCACCTCGGCAACATGGCCTCGGCCTCGCTGCCGGTCGCCTACGCGCAGGCCGAGGCGCGCGGCGCGCTGCGGCCCGGTGACAAGGTGCTCTGGGTCGGCATGGCGAGCGGCATCTCACTCGGCGTGCTGATGACCGAGGTGTAGGAAGCTCCGGATGCCGCATCTGCGGCACCGGTAGGCTTGCGTGATGGCCGCGGACGAGAACGCCCTCGCACATGCGATCGGCACGCAGATCCGCTCGTATCGCAAGGGCCTTGCGATGACGGTCGTCGAGCTCGCGAAGGCGAGCAACCTCTCGGCCGGCATGATCTCGAAGATCGAGCGCGGCGTCACGCCGCCGTCACTCGCGACCCTGAGCGCGGTCGCGCGAGCCCTCCAGGTGCCGGTCACCGCGCTCTTCCGATCGTACGAGGAGCAGCGCGACGCGACCCACGTCGAGGCAGGCAAGGGACTCGTGATCAACCGCCGCGGTACGCGCGTCGGCCACCGCTACGAGCTGCTCGGCCACACGGTCGGCAAGCGCGTCTCGGTCGAGCCCTACCTCGTCACGCTGACGGAGGAGTCCGAGGTCTTCCCGCTCTTCCAGCACGAGGGCGCCGAGTTCATCCACGTGCTCGAGGGCGAGGTCGTCTACCGGGCCGCCGGCGCCACCTACCACCTGCGCCCGGGCGACTCGCTGCTGCTCGACTCCGACGCGCCGCACGGGCCGGAGGAGCTCGTCAAGCTGCCGATCCGGATGCTCTCCGTGATGAGCCGCGCGAGCGAGTGAGCCGAGCTCGCAGCCTGCTCGTCGCCTCGTTCGCAGCGCGGTTGCCGATCACGATGATCGGCCTGGCGCTCGTGCTCGCGACACGCGACTCGGGCTTCTCATATGCGATCGCAGGAGCCACGGCGGGTGCCTTCACGCTCGGGCTGGCCTCGACGGGACCGCTGATCGCCCGGCTCGCCGAGCGAGCCGACGCCGCGCGCACCGTTGCGATCGCGACGGTCGCGAGCGGGGCGCTGCTCGGCGCGGCCGCGCTCGCGGGAGCCGCGCAGAGCCTCGCGATCCTGCTCGCCGCGCTGCTCGCCGGCGCGGTGCTGCCGCCGGCCGGCGCGATCACCCGCGCGCGGATCACCCACGATGCCGACGCCGACGAGCGCCGCAGCCTCTACGCGTTCGACGCCACCGTGCAGGAGGTGCTGTTCACGCTCGGCCCGGTCGCTTTGACCGTGCTGATCGCGCTCTGGGCCCCGGTGCCCGCGCTCGGCGTGGTGGCCGGCATCACGGTGGTCGGAGGCCTCGTGTTCGCGCGCAAGCTGCAGAGCCAGGTGCTGGACGGCGCACACGCGCGGCGCAGCGGGCCGCTGCCGATCCGATCGGGGCCGTTCCGCGTCGTGCTCGCGGGAGCGCTCCTGATCGGCTGGTCCTTCGGCAGCATCGAGCTCTCGGTCACGGCCGCGCTCGAGGCCGCGGGATCGCGCAACGCGAGCGGCCTCGTGCTCGCGGTCTGGACCGCGGCGAGCGCGATCGGCGGCCTCACGATCACGAGGTTCGGGCCCCGCGCGCCCGCCGCGCGCCTGCCGCGCGTCTACGGCGGCATGCTGCTCGCCTCGCCGTTGCTCGTGCTGGCGGCGACCTCCCCCGTGCTGCTGGCCGGAGCGCTCGTGCTGCACGGGCTCTTCATCGCGCCCTCGTTCGCGACGATGAACGAGGTCGTCGCCTCGACCGTCGAGGCGCGCCAGGGCGAGGCGTTCGCCTGGCTGAGCGCGGCGATCATCAGCGGGATCTCGCTCGGCACGGCGACCGCCGGCGTGGCCGTGCACGCGCTCGAGCCGCGCGCAGGCTTCGCGCTCGTCGCCATCGTCACGGCCGGGGCGGTCGCGCTGGCGGTGGCGACCAGGACGGCGAGGCACCGCGTCGTCCCGTCATGAGGTGGTGCCCTCGGCGAACGGTGATCGCCAGGACGATCGCGTTCACGCTCGTCGCCGGCGCAGCCATCGTTGTTTTCATCGCGTCTGGCCGCGATCACCCGGGCTCCGTGACCGTCTACCGCACCGCCGATCACAAGCGGCTCTGGAAGCGGGACGTGGATGGGGGGTTCGTGGTGGTGCTTGCGGTCACGCAGCAGTCCGCGCTCGTCGCCGACGGTGACGACTGCATTCACGACGGAATGGCAAGCGTCGAGCTCGTCACGCCGACGGGCACGACCTTTATCGCGAGCGTGTCCGGCTGCGTCGTCTTCAACTGGGCGGCGCACGTCCACCCGGTCAGGATCGAGCTGCCGCCGACCCCCGGCGGCGATCTTGTCGCAGTCCTTCCACCCGTGCTTGGGGGAGGCCGGGTCAGCCTGCCGTGCCCGTGCCCGAAAACCACGGGCAATCTCCCCGACGACGCGCTGGCGGTCGCCGGACCCGGCGCCTACGCGATCCCCTCGCTCGGCACGTTCGTCGCCGGTCACGACTGACGCAGAGATGTGCCCGTCAGGAACATTCTGTTCCTCAGGTTCGAAATCCGCTAGAGTCGCGGAAGCGTCATTCACAACCCGTGGAGCAGGCATGTGCGGCATCGTCGGACTGTTCGCCAAGTCCCCTGAGATCGAGCGCGACCTCGGCCGGCACGTCGCCGCGATGCTCGGGCAGATGAGCGACCGCGGGCCCGACTCCGCGGGCGTCGCGATCTATCGCGAGCCCGTCGCGGCCGGCTTCAGCAAGCTCGTCCTGCAGCACCCCGATCTCGCGCACGACTGGGAGTCGCTCGCAGCCGACCTCGGCCGCATGTTCGGCGGCGAGCCGTCGCTCGAGCGCCGCGGCAACCACGCCGTGCTGGTCGTCGCCGCCGAGGCAGCCGAGACCGAGCCGTTCGTGCGGGCGCACCACCCCGAGGTGCGCGTGATGAGCGCGGGCTCCGTGATCGAGATCTACAAGGAGACCGGCCGGCCGGAGGCGTTCATCGAGCAGTTCGCGCTCGCCGAGCTGTCGGGCACCCACGCGCTCGGCCACACGCGCATGGCGACCGAGAGCAAGGTCACGACCGAGGGGTCGCACCCGTTCTCGACGGGGCTCGACCTGTGCCTCGTGCACAACGGCTCGCTCTCGAACCACGGGCCGCTCAGGCGCCTCCTGCAGCGGCGCGGGATCGAGTTCCAGAGCCTCAACGACACCGAGGTCGCCGCCGGCTACCTGACCTGGCGGATGCGCGAGGGCGCAGACCTGCGGACCGCGATGGAGGGGTGCCTCGAGGATCTCGACGGCTTCTACACGTTCGCGGTCGGCAGCGCCGAGGGGTTCGCCGTGCTGCGCGATCCGATCGCCTGCAAGCCGGCGGTGATGGCCGAGAACGACGACTGGGTCGCGATGGCGTCGGAGTACCGCGCGATCGCCGTGCTGCCCGGCGCCTCGACCGCGCGCAGCTGGGAGCCGTCGCCGGCCACCGTCTACGCCTGGGAGCGGGAGCGCGTCGCGTGAGCGTCGCCGAGCGTGAGACGGTCGACCTCGCGACGACGCCGCTGCGCGAGCTCAACCAGCGGCTGCACGACCTCGCCGGCGACGCGCACGGGCCTCGCCGCTGGCGCATCACGAACCCGAACGGCACGCACGCGGTCGCCTGCGGGCTCGATGCCGAGCTCGAGGTCGAGATCGACGGCCACGTGGGCTACTACTGCGCCGGCATGAACAAGACCGCGATCGTGCGCGTGCATGGGAACGCCGGTCCGGGCGTCGCCGAGAACATGATGAGCGGTCGCGTCGAGATCGACGGCGACGCGAGCCAGTACGCGGGCGCGACCGCCCACGGCGGCCTGCTCGTCGTGCACGGCAACACGTCGTCCCGCTGCGGCATCTCGATGAAGGGCGTCGACATCTGCGTGCGCGGCGACATCGGCCACCTCTCGGCGTTCATGGCCCAGACGGGCCGGCTGCTCGTCTGCGGCGACGCCGGCGAGGCGCTCGGCGACTCGATGTACGAGGCGCGCATCTACGTGCGCGGCGAGGTGGCGGGCCTCGGCGCGGACTGCATCGAGAAGGAGATGCGGCCGAAGCACCTCGCCGACGTCGCAGAGCTGATCGAGCAGGCGGGCTTCGACGGCGTCAGGCCCGAGGAGTTCCGCCGCTATGGATCGGCGCGCCAGCTCTACACCTTCAAGATCGACAACGCGGGGGCCTACTGATGACCGCGTGGATGGAGGCTGCGCTGGCCGCCGGCTGGCGGCCGGGCGAGCCCGACCCCGCGCTGCGCGAGAGCTACCTCTACGACCGCACGGTGATCGCCGAGATCCAGCGAGCCGCGCGCGAGGGGATCTACGACATCCGCGGCTTCGGCGCGAAGCGCAAGCTCCCCCACTTCGACGACCTGCTGTTTCTCGGCGCCTCGATGTCGCGCTACCCGCTCGAGGGCTACCGCGAGCGCTGCGACACGACCGTCACGCTCGGCGCGCGCTTCGCGAAGCGGCCGCTCGAGCTGAAGATCCCGGTGACGATCGCCGGGATGAGCTTCGGCGCCCTCTCCGGCCCCGCCAAGGAGGCGCTCGGGCGCGGCGCCAGCGAGGTCGGCACCTGCACGACGACGGGCGACGGGGGCATGACGCCGGAGGAGCGCGGGCACTCGACGCAGCTCGTCTACCAGCTTCTGCCATCGCGCTACGGCATGAACCCCGACGATCTGCGCAAGGCCGACGCGATCGAGGTCGTCGTCGGCCAGGGCGCGAAGCCGGGCGGGGGCGGCATGCTGCTCGGGCACAAGATCTCCGACCGCGTGGCGAAGATGCGCGACCTGCCGAAGGGGATCGACCAGCGCTCCGCCTGCCGCCATCCCGACTGGACGGGCCCGGACGATCTCGAGATCAAGATCGGCGAGCTGCGCGAAATCACCGACTGGCAGAAGCCGATCTTCGTCAAGGTCGGCGCCGCTCGGCCGTACTACGACGTGCAGCTCGCGGTCAAGGCGGGCGCCGACGTGGTCGTCGTCGACGGCATGCAGGGAGGCACGGCGGCGACGCAGGACGTCTTCATCGAGCACGTCGGCATCCCGACGCTGGCGGCGGTGCGCCAGGCCGTCGACGCGCTGCAGGAGCTCGACATGCACCGCACGGTGCAGCTCGTCGTCTCGGGCGGGATCCGCACGGGGGCCGACGTCGCGAAGGCGCTCGCGCTCGGCGCGGACGCCGTCTCGATCGGCGTGGCCGCGATGATCGCGCTCGGCGACAACGCGCCGGAGCACGAGCAGGGCTATCGCAAGCTCGGCTCCGCCGCCGGCTTCTACGACGACTGGCAGGCGGGGCGCGACCCTGCCGGCATCTCGACGCAGGAGCCCGAGCTGGCGGCCCTCTTCGACCCGATCGCCGGAGGCCACCGGCTCGCGAACTACCTGCGCGTGCTCACGCTCGAGTGTCAGACGCTCGCGCGCGCCAACGGCAAGTCGCACGTGCACAACCTCGACGCCGACGATCTCGTCGCGCTGACGATCGAGGCCGCCGCGATGGCCCGCGTGCCGCTCGCGGGAACCGACTGGATTCCTGGACCGGGTGCGTTCTAATGCGGTGTGCAGGTTGCACATAGAACGAGTCATTTTCGCTCGAAAGACTGGTAAACGCGCTGCCCGCACGCGAACATGACCCCGAACCCGTCCATTGGAGCTGCCGGTGGCCCTGCTGCTGACCTGTCCGAACTGTGGTCCGCGTCCCTCGACCGATTTCCGCTACGGCGGTGAGACGCGCCCGCTCGAAGATCCCGCGTCGTCCGAGCTGGACGAGATCAAGCGCCTCTGGATGCGCCGCAACGCGCACGGCGAGCAGACCGAGCGATGGTTCCACCGGGACGGCTGCCGCCGCTGGATGACCGTCACGCGCAACACGATCACGAACGAGCTCGTCTGATGGCGAGCACCGAGGCGCGTGGCGCCACCGTGGTCGAGATCCCCGGCATCGGCACCGGCCAGGAGATCGGCACGCTCTCGTTCGAGGGCAGCTCGGTCGCCGTCCACGAGGGCGACACGATCGCCTCGGCGCTCTACCGCGCCGGCATCCGCACCCTCTCCCGCTCCTTCAAGTACCACCGGCGCCGAGGGCTGATGTGCGTCTCCGGCGACTGCCCGAACTGCCTCGTGCAGGTCGACGGCGAGACGGGCGTGCGCTGCTGCGTGCGCGCCGCCGCGCCGGGCCAGTCGATCGAGCGCCAGAACGCGTGGCCGAGCGCCGACCGCGACCTGCTGGCGCTCAACGACACGAAGCTCGCGCACCGGTTCCTGCCCGTCGGCTTCTACTACAAGACCTTGATCAAGCCGGCCTGGGCGTGGCCGAAGGTCGAGCCGCTGATCCGCAAGGTCGCCGGCCTCGGGCGGGTCGACAAGAGCGACACGCCGCGCCACCTCGAGAAGGTCTACCGCCAGCCCGACGTCGTCGTGCTCGGGATGGGCCCGGCCGGGCTCTCGGCCGCGCTCGGCGCGGCCGAGGCAGGCGCGACCGTGATCGTCGCCGACGAGCACCGTCCGGGCGCGCGTCTCGGCGCCGGGAAGACCCGCGACCGGCTCGAGGCGCTGCTCGCCGAGGCCCGTGCCCATCCCGCGATCACGCTGCTCGCGGAGCATCGCGCGTTCGGGCTCTACGAGGGCCCCGAGGTGCCGCTGATCGGGCCTGACGAGATGGTGATGACCCACCCCCGTGCGATCGTCGTCGCCACCGGCGCCTTCGAGCAGATGGAGATCTTCCCGGGCAACGATCTGATCGGCGTGATGATGGGCCGCGGCGCCGTCCGCCTCGCGAGCCAGCACGGGATCAAGCCTGGCGCGACCGCCGTCGTGCTCGGCGGCACGCACGAGACGGCCGAGCAGATCGAGGCGCTGCAGGCGATCGGCACGCAGATCGCCGCGGTGATCCTTCCCGACGGGCTGAACGGCTCGACGCCGATCGTGCCCACCGGCGTCCGCACGATCATCGGCGAGATCACCCGAGCCCACGGGCGCAAGCAGCTCGAGGGCGTGTCCGTGCGCTTCACCGGCGGCGAGGAGAGGATCGCCTGCGACCTGCTCTTGCTGTCGGGTGGCTTCACGCCGCAGGAGAACCTGCTCAGGCAGGGTCCCGGCCTGCCCGTCTGGGGCGCGGGCGACGTCGTCGGCCCGCTGCCGCTCGAGCAGTCCGTCACAGAGGCACGCGAGATCGGCGCCAAGGCGTTCCGGGGCGAGGCTGTCGGGCTTCCCGAGGGAGGGACGAAGTCGAAGCGCTGCGGCGACGGCGGGTTCGCCTGCATCTGCGAGGACGTCTCCGTCGAGGACGTGAAGAACGCGGTCCGCGAGGGGTTCTCCTCGACCGAGCTCCTGAAGCGCTACACGACGATCACGATGGGCCCGTGCCAGGGCCGCATGTGCCACGCGCAGATGCGGGCGCTCGCCGACCGCTTCTCGCCGGGCGGCGAGCCGCGCATCTCGGGCGTCACGACGGCGCGCCCGCCTGCCCGCCAGGTGATGCTCGACGAGGTCACCGCCGGCGCCTATGCGCATCTCGAGCGCCACACGGCGCTGCACGACGTGCACGCGAGCCAGGGCGCCTCGTTCCTCTGGGCCGGCGAGTGGAAGCGCGTCGCCGACTACGGCTCGATCGAGACGGAGTACCGCGCCGTGCGCGAGGGCGTCGGCATGATCGACGTCGGCACGCTGGGCAAGTTCCGGCTCTCGGGTCCCGACGTCGTCGAGTTCCTCGAGCGGCTCTACCCGAACCACGTGGGGGACATCCAGCCGGGGCGCCTGCGCTACGGCCTGATGCTCGACGAGCACGGCGTGATCATCGACGACGGCACGATCTGCCGCCTCGACGAGGAGACGTTCTACATCACGGTCACGACCTCGGGCGCCGAGGGCCTCGAGGCGGCGCTCTTGGACTGGCGCGACACCTGGGGCATGACCGTCCACATCGTCAACCAGACGGCCGGGCTCGGTGCGATCAACATCGCCGGCCCGAAGGCTCGCGAGGTGCTCGCGACGCTGACCGACGACGACATCGGCGCCGAGGCCTTCCCGTACCTGCGCCAGCGCGAGATCACGGTCGCGGGCATCCGCTGCCTCGCGATCCGCCTCGGCTTCGTCGGCGAGGTCGGCTGGGAGCTGCACCACCCCTCCTCCCGCTCGAAGGAGCTGTGGTCGGCGCTCGAGGAGGCCGGCAAGTCGCACGGGATCACGCCCTTCGGCATCCAGGCCCAGCGCCTGCTGCGGCTCGAGAAGGGCCACATCATCATCAGCCAGGACACCGACTTCGAGACCACGCCCTGGCGGGTCGACATGGGCTGGGCGGTCAAGCTCGAGAAGCCCTGGTTCGTCGGCAAGCGCGCGCTCGTGCGCAAGCAGTCGGTCGTCACCGAGAAGCTCGTGCAGTACACGATCGACGGCGTCACCGACGCGCCCTGGGAGGGCTCGGCCGTCAAGGTCGGCTCCAGCCTCGTCGGGCGCGTGGCCTCATCGTGGTACTCGTTCGGCCTGGGCAAGGCGATCGGCCTGGCCTGGGTCCAGCCCGAGCACGCGGCCGAGGGCCAGCGTCTCGTGATCGGCAAGGCCAACCACAACGCGACCGTCGTCAAGGGCGCGTTCTACGACCCGGAAGGGGCGAGGCTCCGTGCCTGAGCTCGTCGAGAGGCATGACGCCTCGAAGGTCCGCCTCTACGGACCCAAGGAGACGCTCGACGCGCTGACGACGCCGGCTGACGTGCAGTCCGGCCGCGTGGCGGGCGACGAGGTGCTCTGGATCGCCGCGCCCGGCCGGGCGACCGAGCTCGTCGAGGACGCGCGCCGCCAGCTCGCGGGCGCCGGCTCCAAGGCCGCCGCGATCGACCACTCGGACGGCTACGCGCTGTTCACGCTGCGCGGCGACGACGCGGGCGAGGTCTTCGCGCGGCTCTCGTCCGTGCGCTTACCGTCCGAGGGCGGGTTCGTGCAGGGGCAGTTCGCGCAGGTGCCGGGACGGATCTTCGCGAGCGCGGGAGCGATCGACGTGATCGTCACCGCCGACGTCGCCTGGTTCGTCAAGGAGCGGCTCACGCACGTCGGTGCGCAGCACGGTCTCGTCACCGGAGGAACAGCATGAGCGGTCTCTTCTCGATCAAGCCGTTCTGGCGCGAGCACGAGCTCAAGCCCGTCTACGACGTGATCATCATCGGCGGCGGGGCGCACGGGCTCTCGACGGCCTACGAGCTCGTCAGCAAGCACGGCGTGAAGCGCGTCGCCGTGCTCGAGAAGAGCTACATCGGCGCCGGCGGCTCGGGCCGCAACACGACGATCATCCGGGCGAACTACAAGACGCCCGAGGGCATCGCGTTCTACGGCGAGAGCATGAAGATCTGGAAGCAGCTCTCGCAGGAGCTCGACTTCAACCTGCTGATCTCGACGCACGGGCACCTCACGCTGGCGCACTCCGAGCGCTCGGTCGCGGTGCAGCGGGAGCGCGCCGAGGCGAACCAGCTGATGGACGTGAACTCGCGCTGGGTGGAGCCGAACGAGGTCGCACAGATCTGCCCTCAGCTCAACATGAGCCGCGATGTCGCCTACCCGATCATGGGCGCGCTCTACCACCCCCCGGGCGCCGTGGTGCGCCACGACGCCGTCGTCTGGGGCTACGCGCGCAGGGCCGACCAGGGCGGCGCCGAGATCCATCAGGGCGTCGAGGTCACCGGCCTCACGATCGAGCACGGCCGTTGCACCGGCGTGCAGACGAACAAGGGCCCGATCTCGGCCGGCACCGTGATGAGCGCGGTGGCGGGCTGGACGACGCAGATCACCGACATGGCCGGGCTCGAGCTGCCGATCACGAACCACCCGCTGCAGGCGTTCGTGACCGAGCCCGTCAAGCCCCTGCTCTCGAAGATCATCGTCTCGGCCGGCCTGCACGTGTACGTCTCGCAGACCGACCGGGGCGAGTTCCTGATCGGCGCCGAGATCGAGCCGTACACGACCTACAACACCCGCTCGACCTACACGTTCCTCGAGCACGGCGCGCACAACGCCCTCGAGCTGATGCCCTTCCTCTCGCGGCTGAAGATCCTGCGCCAGTGGACGGGCTACTGCGACATGACGCCTGACTACAGCCCGATCATGGGCAAGACCGAGCTCGAGAACTTCGTGCTCGACACCGGCTGGGGCACGTGGGGCTTCAAGGCGACGCCGATCTGCGGCGTCACGATGGCCGAGCTGATCGCGACCGGCAAGACGCCGGCGCTGATCGAGCCGTTCAAGCTCGAGCGCTTCCACAACGACACGACGGTGCCCGAGAAGGGCGCCGCAGCGGTCTCTCACTAGCCGGGCTCAGCGAGCGGAGCAGCTGCCAAGATACCGCCGTGCGCCGATTCAACCTTCTCGCGGCGGAGCTCGATCGCTCGTCGGAGCGCGACGGGCACCGCTGGCGTGGCGCGCGCGTCGGGCAGGAGGTTGGTGCCGAGCAGATCGGCGCCTGCCTGTACGAGCTCGGGGATGGCCAGCGCAGCCATCCGTACCACTTCCACCACGGGATCGAGGAGTGGCTCCTCGTCCTGGCGGGCTCGCCGCTCGTGAGCACGCCGGACGGCGAGCGAATGCTGCGGAAGGGTGACGTCGTCTGCTTTCCGGCCGGGCCTGGCGGTGGGCACCAGGTGACCGGCCCGGGAACCGTCCTGATCGTCTCGGAGCATCGATCCCCCGACGTGGTCGAGTATCCGCACAGCGGCAAGATCGAGCTGCGCCCCTCCGGCACGGTCTTCCGCTGCGCCGATTCCGTCGATTTGTGGGACGGCGAATGATCGAGCCGATCAACCTCTACGACGTCGCCCTCGAGGGCAATCCCACGGACCCGCCGGGATACCGCAAGCGCCTGGCCGGGCTTGGCCCGAGGATCGGCGCCGAACGCCTCGGCGGGTCGGTCTACGAGGTCGACCCGGGGGACAGCGTCTACCCGTACCACTACGAGGGGGTCGAGGAGGAGTGGCTGCTCGTCCTCGCCGGCACGCCGACCCTGCGCGACCCCGAAGGCGAGCACGAGCTGGCCCCGGGCGACGTCGTCTGCTTCCTCGTGGGACCCGAGGGCGCACACAAGGTGACCAATCGCTCGGACGCCGTCGCCCGGATCCTGATGCTCTCGACGATGCCCGAGAACGAGATCAGCATCGCCGTCTACCCCGACAGCGACACGGTCGGGGTCTGGCCCTGGCCAGGCAAGCGCCTGCGAATGTCCGGGGCGGTCGGCTACTGGGACGGCGAGAGCTGAAGACCCGAGAGCGCTACTGCGAGAGCGACAGCGTGTTGCCGTCGGGATCGCGGAACCAGGCGACCCGCGTGCTGCCCGGCGCCGTCCAGATGCCGCGCTCGTCCTGCTCCATCCCGTCGTAGCGCACAGCCTCCACGCCGCGCCGCGCGAGGCCGTCGTGCGCGGCCTCGATGTCTGGCACCGACCAGCCCAGCACCGTCTGAGCGACGGGCACGTGACCCGAGACGAGCGTCACGCGCACGACGGTTCCGGCCGCGTCGAACGCGCGGGCGAACGGGCTCGAGTCGAGCTCGCCGAGACCGAGCACGTCGCCGTAGAACGCGCCCGCGCGAGCGAGATCGCACGTCGCGACGAAGGCGACGAGCTTCGCAGATCCAAGCCTGAGGTCGTCAGCCATCGCGAGGCATTCTGTGAGAGCTTCTCAATCAGGCGAGCGAGGCCACGCCGCTCGGCACGAGCTGCGGCCGCGGGCGCGCGCCCAGCAGCACGGCATCCGCCGAGGCCGCGAACTCCTGCGACGGCTGGTCGTCGAGCACGGCCGCGAGCAGCACGTGACGCGCGATGATCGCGAGCAGCGCGTCGTCGCCGGCGTCGGCCGCGACGATCTCGGCGATCTGCTGGCGCTCGGCGACGGTGGTGCCGACGATCGCCGCGGCGCGCAGGCCCGCAAGCTCCGCGGATCCCGACGCGCAGAGCGCGAGCCCGATCGCATCGCGCAGCCCGCCGGCTCGCAGCGCCTGGTCGGCGCCGACCACTGACTCGTAGCGCAAGACGGCGAGCTGGCGCGGATCATCGGGGGCGATCGTCTCGAGACGCAGCAGCACCGCGCGCGCGACCATCAGCAGGTGGGAGTCGAAGCGGTAGGCGTCGGCCGGCTCGTTCGCGGTCACCGTCGGAGTGGGAACCACGGGCGGGCGGGAGAGCCCATCCATCCGCTCGAACGCGATCGGACCGGCCGAGACGTTCGCCCCCGAGACGAGTCGCAGCGCGCGGATGGCCGACGCGATCAGCGCCGCGAGCCTCGGTGGATCGGTCCCGCGCTCGATCTCGAGGGTGAGCTCGAGCGCGCACCGGCGATCCTGCTCGACGCCGAAGCGCAGGGGGAGCAGCGCCTGGGCGTCCGGCCAGCGGCGTGCGACGTCGCTCGGCTCGGCGCGGACGATCGAGAGCCCGCGCCCGAGCTCGGCCGGGGGCTCGGTCACGAGCACGCCGAGCAGCGGCGCGTACGCCTCGAACTGGTGCCGCGTCCCCACCACGCCCCGCTCGACGGCGCCGTAGATCTCCTCGAACGCCGCCTCGTCGAACTCGAAGCCGTCCTGGTGCTCGGCGACCTTGATCGCGAGCGGCCAGAGGATCGAGCTGCGCAGGGCCTCGTCACGCGAGACGGTGTCGCCCGCGTGCAGCCTTGCGAACTCCACCGCGCCCGGCGTCGCCGCGAGGTGGGCGAGCGCCCGCACGGTCTCGGGCAGCTTGCGGACCCGCTCGATGCGCTCGTCGAGGAACGAGCCGAAGAGCGGCCGGTAGCTGTAGAGCGCCGCGCCCGTGCCGGCCGCCGCCCCGTGCTCGTCGATCACGAACGGCACCTCGTCACCCGCTGCGAGCTCGTGCTGGGCGAGGAAGAAGACGGCCTGGACGAACTGCGAGAGCGGTGCGTGGAGGTCGGCACGCAGCACCGAGGGAGGCGGTACGAGCACAGTCATACAGGCGCGGTTCGCGGTGCTTGCAGGGATTCCTTTGACGACCCTACAACGTCGGCAGCGGCGGATCGGCTGCAAACCGCCGCGCGACCTCGGCGAGCGTGGCGATCCGCGCGAGGCGACCGGCGATCCACGGCTCGCCGAGCATGGCGGCGAGATCGTGCAGCGGGACCTCGACGTACGCGGCCGCCTGGTAGAGCACGGCCTGCCGGCGGCGGCGCTGGGCGAGGCCGAAGAGCTTTCGCCCGTCGGCCGTGACGAGCTCGTACGGGCCGAAGCCCGCGAAGCAGGCCAAGCGCGCCGCGGCGCGATCCTCGTCGGACTGCTCGCGCACGTCCGACGGCGCCAGCGCCCGCAGGCCATCGACGGCGAGCTCGCCGATCAGCCACTCGGCGAGCCAGCGATACGCCTCCGTCACGTCGTCGAGCACGAGCGGGTGGGCGCGCGGAAGCACGACGTCGAGCATCAGGTACCCGGGCCCGCAGACCACCGCTCCACCGCCCGTTCCGCGGCGCACAACCGGCAGTCCCGTCTCCGGCACGTCCCGCTGGCCCGAGCCGAGCACGACCGCCGTGTCCGTGGCACGCGACCAGCCCGCACGGAGGCGGCCGTCCTCGAGCCACCTGCCGGCGCGGCTGATCAGCGCGCCGGCCACGGCACGTTCGATCACGCGGCCTCGACGTCGACGATGACCTCGTGCAGCTCGGGCACCGCGCCTCGGACGGCCTCCTCGATGCTGCCGGCGAGCGCGTGCGCCTGGTCGACCGAGAGCGACGGGGCGGTGCGGATCTCGATCACGGCCACGAGCCGGCCGCCAAGCCGGTAGAGGGACAGCTCGAGCGCGTCGGCGCAGACCGAGCTCACCGCACGGCCGACACGCTCGCGCCGGTCGGGGTCGTGATCGATGACCGCCGTCAGGGACTCGGGCTCGTGCGGCTCGAGGTGCACGTGCACCGTGGCAGGCTGCTCGCGCGTGATCTCCTCGCGCAGCCGCGCGATCACGGCGCGCGCGTCCTCCAGCGAGAGGTGCGCGTCGAGGCGCGCATGCAGCGTGATCACGCGCCCGGCCGGCAGGTCGAGCACCGTCACGTTGTGCACCTCGACGACGCCCGCCACGCGCAGCGACGCAGCGATCACGCGCTCGGTCGGTCGCTCGCTCGCGGCGATCGGCTCTGCATGCACCGTCACCTGCACCGCTCCTCCGAGCGCCTCCTCGAGCCGCGACTCGACCGCATCCATCACGTCGTGGCTGCGCTCGAGGCCCTCGAGCCGATCGACCGCGATGACGACGTCGGCGAACGTCGTCCCACCCGACTCGCGCACGCGCAGCGAGCGGACGTCGGCGACGCCCGGCACCGCCGCGACCAGCGCGCCGAGGGTCGCGACGTCGGCCGGGGCACGGTCCATCAGCGAGCTCACGTTGCGCGCTGCCAGCCGCGTGGCTGCGAAGACGACGAGCACGGCGACGAACAGCGCGGCGATCGCATCGGCCTTGGGATAGCCCGCCGCGGTCAGCGCGAGCCCGACGAGCACGGCCAGCGTGCTCGCGAAGTCGGTGCTGAAGTGCAGCGCGTTCGCGGCGAGCGCGGCGCTCCGCTCGGAGCGGCTCACGCGGTGTGACGCCAGCGCACGGGCGGCGTCGACGATGAGCACGCCGCCGAGCACGACGAACGCGTATGCCGCCGGCTCGATCTCGGCGGCGGTCCCGGTCAGCCGATCGAAGGCCGCGAGCCCGATCCAGGCCGCGGCGCCGCAGAGCACGACGGCCTCGGCGAGCGCCGAGAGGTTCTGCGCCTTGCCGTGCCCGTAGAGGTGCTCGCGGTCGGGCGGCTGCTCGGCGATGCCGACGGCCCAGAGGGTGAGGAGCGCCGCTCCGGCGTCGATCGCGGAGTGGACGGCCTCGGCGATGATGCCGAGGCTGCCCGTGGCGAGGCCGATCGCCAGCTTGACGAGCACGAGCCCGAGCGCGGCGACGAACGAGAAGAGCGCCGTGCGGCGGGCGCGGGACACCCACTGACTGTAGCCCGGATTTCCCCGGAAGGATCCGGGGCGGGCGCTACCTTCTGGAGATGATCCGCCGTCTCACCCCGGACGACGCCGAGGAGCTCGCCGCCGTGCTCGCGGCCGAGCGAGCCGCGCTCGAGGCGACCTCACCCGCCGGCTTCCTCGGACAGGACGCCGCGACGCTGCGCGAGGCGATCGAGCAGACGACGGACCTCCGCTTCGCCATGCTCGCGGACGACGGGCGCATGATCGGCGCGATCACGATCACGAACGCCGTGCTCGGGCCGTTCCGCAGCGCGAACGTCGGCTACTGGGTAGCCGCGTCCGAGCGACGTCGCGGCCACGCCACCGCCGCGCTGGCGGACGTGTGCCGCTTCGCGTTCGGCGAGGCGGGGTTGCACCGCCTCGAGGCGGGAACGCTCGTCGACAACGTGCCCTCGCAGCGCGTGCTCGAGCGCAACGGGTTCACGCGCATCGGCATCTCGCCCCGCCACCTCGAGATCGCCGGCGAGTGGCGCGATCACGTGCTCTTCTCACGCGTCGCGGGTGGCTGAGCCAGGCCGAGCTCGGCGTCATATCACTCGATCGAGGTATCAGCGACCTACCGATCTCTGTCGGTAACTAACCGAACCGTAAGAAATCGCGTCTCGAAGGGTTAGGACGGACAGGAACCCGCTCTCAACCCTCGAACACACGACACGCGCCCCCATGCCTGAACACCTCACGAGCATCGACGATCTCATCACCCTCCGTGACGCCCAGCAGGAGCAGGGCAGCCTCCGTGGCGCCGCCGCGACCGACCGCGAGGTCGGCATCCGGCTCTCCGAGGACGGTTTCTACGAGCGCGGCCTCGGCCACCTGCAGGCCGCCCGCCGCGTCTTCGGTGACGACAGCTACGACGGCGCGGTCTGCGATCACTCGATCGGAATCGTGCTCGCCGAGCTCGCCCGCTACGAGGAGTCCGCCGTGGCGCTCAGCCACGCGCGCGTCGTCTACGGCACCCTGCACCGCTTCCTCGCGGTGGCAGACTGCGACGAGCACCTCGGCCAGAGCCTGCTCGTGCTCGGCCAGCCGCTCGACGCGATCGCGCGCTTCGAGGCCGCCCGCCGCATCCACGTCGAGATGAACACGTCCGAGCGCATCGCAGCATGCGATGAGGGCATCGAGGACGCGAAGGCCGCGCTCCATCCCGCGCAGCCGGATCGCGACCGCCCGCGCCGCGCGCACATCGCGCAGCGCGTCGCCGCCGCGTAGCGGATCAGGCGCGCGCGAGCGCTCGCGCCAGCACCGCGCAGGCCGCCAGGCAGTCGGACTCGTCGGCATGCTCGGCCGGGTTGTGCGAGATTCCCGTCGGGTTGCGCACGAACAGCATCGCCGCGGGAAGCCGGCGAGCGAGCACGCCGGCGTCGTGGCCCGCGTAGGCGGCAAGGTCGGCGGCCGAGACCCCCTCGGCGCCCGCGGCCGCGGCAAGCCGCCCGCGCAGCGCGTCGTCGAAGACCGAGCCCGGGTCGCTCGCCGCAAGCGACCAGGCGAGCTCGATCCCCGCGAGCGGCGTGCCGCGGATCGCGTCGCTCACGCGACCGAGCTGCGGCAGATCGCGCGCGCGCACGTCGAGCGAGATGACGGCCTCGCCGGGGATCACGTTCGTCGATCCGGGCCGCGCCTCGATGCGTCCCACGGTCGCCACGGCGCCGAGCTCGGCGGAGGCGTGCTCGTGGGCCGCGAGCACGATCCGGGCGGCCCCGACGAGCGCGTCCCGGCGACCCGCCATCGGCGTCGTGCCGGCGTGGTCGGCGGCGCCCTCGAGCACGCCGATCCAGCGCTCGCGCGGTGCCAGGGCGGTCCCGATGCCGAGCACCGCAGGCAGATCGACGAGGCGGCGTCCCTGCTCGATGTGCACCTCGATCCACGATGCGACGCGCGGAAGAAAGCCGGGAGCGGCGCGCAGCGTCTCGGCCGTGACGCCGCGCAGCGCGGCGACCTCGCCGAGCGTCGTGCCGTCACGGTCCTGCCGGGTCACGAGCTCGTCGACGTCCCACTCGCCGGTCAGCGCGCGCGAGCCGTAGATCGCCGCCGAGAAGCGCGGGCCCTCCTCGTCGACCATGCAGCCGACGGCCAGCGGGAGCGGCGTCGCGCGGCCGCTCCGGTGGACGGCAGCCACCGCCGTGAAGCCGGCGACGACGCCGAGGGCGCCATCGAACGCCCCGCCGTCGCCGACCGTGTCGACGTGCGAGCCGACGCAGTCCCACGGACCCGCCTCGCAGCCGGGCTCCGTCGCCCACAGGCTTCCGGCCGGGTCCTGGACCACGACGAGCCTGAGCGCGCCGGCGGTCTCGCGGAACCAGCCTCGCGCCTCCTCCTCCCCGGGCCCCCAGGCGAGCCGGTTCCAGCCGCGCTCCGTGCGTCCGATCTCGGCGAGCTCACCGTGCAGGCGCCGGTAGAGCGCGGGGTCGATCACGCGCCGACGATCACGGGCTCGTCGCTCCCGGTGGTCAGCTGCACGGGACCGGTCGGCGTGATCAGGTAGCTGTTCTCGACGCCGACGGCGCCCCGGCGCGCGAACTGCAGCTTCGGCTCGATCGCGACGACGTTGCCGACGGCGAGCGGCTCGTGCCAGCCACGGGCGAGGTACGGCGGCTCGTTCAGCTCGAGTCCGATGCAGTGCCCGACGAAGCGGACGCGCTGCTCGCTGGCGCCCATGAAGTGCTCGGCGTGGCCGGCAGCCGTGGCGATCTCGAGCCCGCGCTCGTAGAGGGCCGAGGCGGGCGTGCCCGGGACGAGCAGGGCGACGCACTCGGCGAGGATCGCCCGGCACAGCTCGAGCGCCGCGAGCAGCTCGGGGTCTGGCTCCCCGAGGAAGAACGTGCGCGTCTGGTCGGAGGCATAGCCCTCGCTCAGGCCCGAGATGTCGACGGCGACGGCGTCGCCCAGCTGCAGCGGACGCCGCGAGACGCCGCGACCCTGCGCGGTCGAGAGGCCGGGACCGTGGAACGGGGTCTCCGTCGGTCCCGGAACGCTCGCCGACTCGCCCGCGAGTACCTGGCCGAAGAGGAACTCGCTGTTGATGCCGCGGAAGCGGATTCCTCCCTCGTGTCCGTGCTCGCGCATGCAGAGGAACAGGTCATCGAGGACCTCCGTCTCGGTCCGGCCCGGGCGCAGCAGGCTCGGCGCGCGCGCGAACGCGGCGGCGCTCTGCGCGCAGGCGGCACGGATGCGCTCGACCTCCCACGACGTCTTGCGCGAGCGCGCTCCCCAGAGCGCCGGCATGCAGTCGACGATCTCGGCGTCGCCGAGCAGCGACGTGTAGCGCAGGTAGCTCGTGGCCGGGATCACGTCGAGCTCGAAGCCGAGGCGCGCCGACGGGCCGATGCCGAGCGAGGCGAGCGCCTGCGGGAGCGCACGCAGCGAGGTGAATGGCTCGACGCGTTCGAGCGCGCTCTCGGCGCGCGCCCGCTCGAGGTCGCGGCGCACGAGCAGCAGCGGATCTCCCTCGGCCGGGACGATCAGGTGGGCGTTCTGCGCGGTGCCCGAGAGGTAGACGAGATCGGCGGACTGGACGAGCACGGCCGCGTCGACCGCGGCGTCGCGCAGACCTGACTGGAAGCGGCCGACGCGGTCGGCCAGCTCGTCGGCGGGAGGCGGAGGCGGGAGCTGCACGAGCGAGACTGTACGTGCTACACCTCGCGCGATGATCCTCGTCAACGGCACCATCCACACCGGCACGCCGGGAGCGCCGTCGCTGCCGCTGATCGCGATCGAGGGCGAGCGCATCGGCGGCACCGGGGCGGTCGGCGAGCGCATCGACCTGGACGGCCGCTGCGTCGTTCCCGGGTTCACGGACGCGCACCTGCACTCGGTCGAGTGGGCGCTCTCGCTGCGGCGGCTCGACCTCCGCGCGACGCGCTGCCACGCCGACGTGATCGCCGCCGTCGCCGCGGATCCCGGCACGGGCTGGCTCGTCGGCGCGGGCTGGCGCGAGTCGCTCTGGCCCGCCGGCGACCCCCGACCGCATCGCCTCTCGCTGGACGCCGCCACCGCGCGCCCGTGCGCGCTGCTCGCCCACGACTACCACTCGCTGTGGCTCAGCTCGGCCGCGATCGCCGAGCTCGGTCTGCCGTCTGAGGGGATCGTCGACCGCGAGGCCGGCATCCTCCGCGAGGACGCGTCGTGGGACACGTGGGCGCGCCTGCCGCAGCCGGGCGAGACCGAGCTCGACGAGGCGATGCAGCTGGCGGTCTCGGCCGCGCACCGGCGCGGCGTCACCGGGATCCACGACTTCCAGCGGCAGCACGGCCTCGCGAGCTGGCAGCGCATCGGTGCGCGGCTGCGCGTCTGGGCGTCGCTGCCGGCCGCGCAGCTCGACGCGATCACCGACCTCGGTCTGCGCAGCGGACTCGGCGATCGCTACCTGCAGATCGGCATGGTCAAGGCGTTCGCAGACGGCACGCTCGGCTCGCGCACGGCCTCGATGCTCGAGCCGTTCGCCGATGGAGGCGTCGGCGAGGCGCTGCTAAGCGGCGTCGAGCTGCACGCGTTGGCCGAGCGCTGCGGCAACGCCGGGCTCGACCTCGCGGTGCACGCGATCGGCGACGGCGCGAACCGCGCGGTCCTGGACGCGCTCGAGGCGACGCGCATGAGCTGGCAGCCGCACGGGTGCCGGCCGCGCATCGAGCACTGCCAGCTGCTCGATCCCGCGGACCTCCCCCGCTTCGCCGAGCTCGGCGTGATCGCATCGATGCAGCCCAGCCACGCGCCGAGCGACCGTCAGGTCGCCCAGGCGGCCTGGGGCGCGCGCTGCGACACGGCCTACGCGCTCGGCTCGCTGCAACGCTCAGGCGCGCGCCTGTGCTTCAGCTCGGACGCGCCGATCGAGCCGGTCGACCCGCTCGCCGGCGTGCAGGCCGCGGTCACGCGCGACTGGCCCTCCTCGGAGGCGCTCGCGCCGTTGACCGCGCTCGACGGGTTCTGGGGCGGCGCCGCCTGGGCGCGGCACGCCGAAGCCCACAGCGGTCGCCTGCTCGCGGGCTACGACGCCGACCTCGTCGTGCTCGACCGCGATCCGCTGGCGTGCCCGCTCGACGAGATTGGCGCGATCGGCATCGTCGCGACGATGGTCGGCGGCCGCTTCGTGCACGGCGCGCCGCCCTGGTGATGCCGGGCGAGCACCGCGACCGCTCGGACTAGCCTGGATCGACCGTGTGCTGGGTGTGTCGCATCCTGCCGGCTTCAGTCAGGCCGCTTCCCACGCGGCTGGGTGCCCGGTCGCTTCGCTCGCGGGCTCCCACCCGCGTGGTGCGCTCCGGGCTGCGCTGTCTGGCCGAGGCGTCCGGCCGCGCCTGCGACAGCGCAGCCCGTCCTGACGGCCACCAGCAGGCCCGCCACCAACCCACCACACGGTAGGCCCAGGCTCAGCGCTGTGCGGCACGCCGCTGCAGCCGCAGGCCGCGCGCGAACGGCAGCGAGGCGAGCGTGCAGAGGCCGAGCACGAGGAACACGGTCGCCGCGCCGCGGTGGAGCTCGGGCAACGGTGAGCGGCCGTCCTCGGCCGCCTGGCGGATCGCACGCGGGACCTCGGCGTTGAGCACGAGGCCGCCGAGCGCCGCGCCGATCGAGGCGCCGACCTGGCGTCCGGTGGTGACGGCCGTCGTCTCGCTGCCCTCGCGGCCGGTCGTTTCGGACAGCACGGCCTGGAACAGCGCGGGGCTCGAGAGCCCCATGCCGAGACCGGCGATCGTGAAGCCGACGCCTGCGAGCACGCCGGTCGAGACGGGAATCGCCCCGAGCACGATCCCGCTCCCGACGAGCGCCGCGCCGACCGTGATCGCCTTCCGCAGCGTCCAGTCGAGCCGGTTGACGAGACCCGATCCGACGACCCACGCGATGCTGGCGCCGAGCAGGGGGATCGCCGCCTGCCCCACGCTCCAGCCGGAGCCGGATTGCAGCGAGAGGTTGAGGTAGCCGCCGCCGCCGGTGAAGGCGATCCCGGTCGCGAGCGCGATCGCGGTCGCAGCGTAGCCCGAGCGATGGCGCGGGATCAGCGGGACGTCGGTGCGCAGCTCGTAGATCGCGAACAGCACGAGCGGCACGATCGCCGCGAGCGGCGCGAGCAGCAGGGCCAGCGTGCCGGCGCCGAGCAGCAGCGGTCCGAGCACGTTGATGCGCCGCCGGGCGTTCGTCGGTCGCGGGGCGTGCGCGAGCCCGCGGACGGCGAACAACGCGATCAGCGCGAGGATCGGCAGGTTGATCCAGAACACGTACGGCCACGAGAGCTGCGACGTCAGCAGCGCCCCGACGGGCGGCCCGAGCAGCGCCGAGATGCCCCACACGGCGGCGTTGACCGCGAACGCGTAGCCAGTCAGCTGGCGCGGCAGATACGCGGTCCAGAGCAGGATCGGCACCGACAGCAGGAACCCGCCGGCGAGCCCTTGCACGAAGCGCCCGGCGGCGACCTGCTCCATCGAGCTCGCGCTGCCGCTGATCACGGTGCCGACCACGAAGAGGCCGCATCCCGACATCAGCGTGCGGAACGCGCCGTAGCGATCCGAGAGCCCGCCCGCGACCGGCAGGCCGATCGCAGTCGCGACCGAGTAGGCGCCGAGCGCGAGCGCGTAGCGCTCGATCCCCTGCACGTCTCGCGCGATGCTCGGCAGCGCGGTCGCGACGATCAGGATGTCAAACGCGGCGAGGAAGCTCGCCCCGAGGCCCGCGAAGACGATCGCCCGATGCGCTCCCTGAAAGAGGTCCCGGAACGAGGCCTCGGAGGTGGTGCTCCCGTCAGCCACGCTCGATCAGCTCGGCCGCGCCCTGCACGTTCGCGACCGCACCGTCGGGACGAACGGCGAAGCTCGTCGCCTCGGCACGCGCGAGCAGCCTCCACTCCCGCCCGCCGAGCCAGATCACTCGCCCGGCCAGCGTGCGCGCCTCGCCGTCGTCGCCGATCCGCAAGATCTCGACCGCTCGCGCCTGGCCCGGAAGGATGCCGTCGGCGAGCAGCCGGCGCGCCGTGAGACCGTAGAGCGCGGGTGCGCCGGCGACGTCGATGAGGGCCTCGGGTGCCGGCGAATAGCTCCGCGAGACGTCGCCGCGACGCAGCTCCATAACCTTCCACCTCAAGTCGAGGTCGAGGGAAGCTCGTCCGGCGACAACGCGCGACGGCACGGGCTCGCCGAGCGCCGCCTCGAAGTCGACGCTGGTGCCTTCGGTCCCGGTCAGCTCGCGGTACTCGGATGTGCCTGCGCGGAGGTTTCGCGCATACAGGCGGTGCTCTTGGTCCACGCCGCCAGCGTAGATGAGACGACCTACGCGACGTCGCGCAGGCGCTGCGCCTCGGCCAGCGAGGCGAGGCGCTTGAGCGCCTGGTTCTCGATCTGCCGGATGCGCTCCCGCGTGACGTGGAAGAGCGCGCCGACCTCGTCGAGCGTGCACGGCTCGAAGCCGGCCAGCCCGAAGCGCATCTCGAGCACGCGGCGCTCGCGGAACGAGAGCACCTCGAGGATCTCAGAGAGCGTCTCCAGCTTCATCTTGCGCTGGGCCTCGTCGTCGGGCGTGGCGGCCTGCGTATCCGCGATGAAGTGCCCGAGCTGCGAGTCCTCCTCGTCGCCGATCGGCTTCTCGAGCGAGACGGGAGTCTGCGCGGCGCGGCGGATCTGCTCGACCTCGTCGACCGGCATCTCGAGCCGCTCGGCGATCTCCGCGGCGGACGGGTCGCGTGAGAGCTCGGTGCGCAGCGCGCGCTCGACGCGGCCGATGCGATTGAGCTTCTCGACGACGTGCACGGGCATGCGGATCGTGCGGCCCTTGTCGGCCAGCGAGCGCGCGACGGCCTGGCGGATCCACCAGGTCGCGTACGTCGAGAACTTGTAGCCACGGCGATAGTCGAACTTCTCGGTCGCGCGCACGAGACCGATCGTGCCCTCCTGGATCAGGTCCAGGAACGGGAGGCCCTGGTCGCGATAGTGCTTCGCGATCGAGACGACGAGGCGGATGTTCGCCTCGATCATGTGATTCTTCGCGCGCACGTCGCCGCGCTCGATGCGCTTCGCGAGCTCGATCTCCTGTGCCGCCGTCAGCAGCTTGGTGCGGCCGATGTCGCGCAGGAACCGCTGCAGCGAGTCCGCCGAGAGCACGTCGCCCGCGGCGAACGCCTCGTCCGGATCGTCCTCGGGATCGTCGAGCTCGGCGGCGGCGGAGGCCGCGTCCTCGGCATCGGCGTAGGCGAGGTCGACGTCGTCATCGAACGCCTTGATCTCATCGTCGAGGGCGAGCTGGGTGACGTCGAACCGCTCCTCGAGCGAGGGCAGCGGCTCACCGTCGAGATCGATCGGCGAGGAGATGAGAGACATGCGGATCGCTTTCGCGACTCCTAGGGCGTCTCCTCCTTCTGCAGGACGGCCGCCGCGAGGCTGCCGATCTGGCCCGTCGGATCGAGCTTCGCGGCGGTGCGATAGCGACGATCCGCGGCGGCCCGCTGCATCAGCCACGAGAGCACCTCGCCGAAGTGGAACTGCACGGTCGCGCTGCCGGGATTCGCGCGGGCGAGCAGGCCGAGCGCGCCCGTCGACCGCGCCGGCCGGTCCTTGTCGAACCCGAGGACGGCGACGGCGACGGCCGCCTCCACGTTGCCGGGCACGAGCGCCAGCGCCGTCTGCGCGACGACGAGCGCCTGCGAGCGCGACGTCCGCTGCAGGAGCTGCGCGTAGGCGAGCTGCGCGGCGAGCGAGCGCGGCGCAGCGGCCGCGTCGGCACGCAGCTCGGAGAGCGGCTTCGCGGGAAGGCCGCGCGAGGAGATCCAGAGCGGGTAGCCGGGCCGGATCTCGAGGTGCAGCGCGTCATCGGCGTGCTCGCCGTAGTAGCCGTCGGGATCGAGCGCCCGGGCCTCGCGCAGCTCGACCGCGCTGTCGGCGCCCTGATCGGCGAGCAGCAGCGCGAGACCGAGCTGCAACCGCACGAACGGGCTGTCGCGATTGTCGTCGGAGAGGGTCTGCAGCCGGTTCAGGGCGCTGTCCGGCCGGCTGCGGAAGGCGAGCGAAGCGCGGATCGTCGCGACACGCAGATCTCCCTCTCCGAGCGTGCGCGCCGCCGTCTCGAGCAGCCGGGCCGCCTCGTCGAACCTCTTCGCGGCACTCGCCGCGAGCACGGCCGAGAGCTCTGGCGTCCGCTCGCCCGGCGCGAGCGCGATCGGCAGCGGCCGGGCCTGCGTGACCTGCGCGCGTCTCGTCGGCAGCGGGTCGCGGAGGGCGAACGCGCCCGCCAGCACGAGGGCGGCCAAGAGCACGGCGATCAGAGCGAGCCGGCGGCGGGTCAGGGGCGCGTCGGGTCGCTCCACGCGGGTACCCTAACGCCAGCGAGCGGGAATGCCGCTCGATCCGACGACGTTTGCGAGAGACGTGCCCAGCTATCCCGAACTGCTCGCCCAGGTCAAGTCCCGGATCCGCGAGGTCTCGATCGCAGAGGCCTCCGACCTGCTCTCCTCAGAGGCTCCGCCCGTGCTGATCGACGTCCGCGAGCTGGACGAGTTCCAGCAGGGCGCGATCGACGGCGCGCTGCACATCCCGCGCGGCTCTCTCGAGTCGCGGATCGGCTCGGCGGTCCCCGACACCTCGACGCCCGTGATCGTGTCGTGCCAGTCCGGGGCGCGCTCCGCGTTCGCGGCAGAGAGCCTCGGCGAGCTCGGCTACGGCGACGTGGCCTCGCTCGCCGGCGGCTTCGGCGCGTGGAAGCAGAACGGGTACCCCTGGAAAGCGCCGCGCCTGCTGAACGACGCCCAGCGTGCGCGCTACGCGCGCCACACGCTGATCCCCGAGGTCGGCGAGGCAGGCCAGCTGAAGCTGCTCGACTCGCGCGTCTTGATGATCGGCGCCGGCGGCCTCGGCTCGCCCGCCGCGCTCTACCTCGCCGCCGCCGGAGTCGGCACGATCGGCATCGTCGACGCCGACATAGTCGACGACTCGAACCTGCAGCGTCAGATCCTGCACTCGACGTCGACGGTCGGCATGCCCAAGACCGAGTCGGCGCGGAAGCGCCTCAACGACCTCAACCCGGACGTCTCCGTGATCGAGCATCGCGAGCGGCTGACGAGCGAGAACGTCGACGCGCTGCTGACCGGCTACGACCTCGTGATCGACGGCACGGACAACTTCCCGACGCGCTACCTGCTGAACGACGCGAGCCTGCTGCACCGTGTGCCCGTCGTGCACAGCTCGATCTTCCGCTTCGAGGGCCAGCTGACGGTCTTCAAGCCGTTCGAGGGACCGTGCTATCGCTGCCTGTTCCCGCAGCCCCCACCGCCCGAGCTCGCACCATCGTGCGCCGAGGGCGGCGTGCTCGGCGTGCTGCCCGGGATCATGGGAACGCTGCAGGCCGCGGAGGCGCTCAAGCTGCTGCTCGGCATCGGCGAGTCGATGAGCGGACGGCTGATGCTGTTCGACGCGCTCGAGATGAGCTTCCAGGAGGTGCGGCTGCGACGCGACCCGGACTGCCCTGTCTGCGGAGAGCACGCCGGCCCGATCGAGTACATCGACTACGAGGAGTTCTGCCTGCCGCCCGCCCGGGCCGCGAGCTGACGTCATGGCGACCTTCCGGCTTCCACCCGTCCTCCGCCCCTTTGCCGGCGGCGAGCGCCTCGTCGGCGCCGACGGCACCACGCTGCGTGCCGCGCTCACGGAGCTCGTCACCGCGCACCCGGGACTCGCGAAGCACCTGCTCGACGACGCCGGCGAGCAGACCACCTTCGTCAACCTGTACGTCGACAACGAGGACGTGCGCACGCGCGACGGTCTCGACACGGCCCTGGCCCCCGCCTCGACCGTGATCGTGCTGCCCGCGATGGCAGGCGGCTGATGCTCGCGGTCCCGCCCCGCGTCGGCGTCGCCGCGACGGTCGGCGACACGCCGCTCGTCGAGCTCAAGCGGCTGGCCCCCCGGGACGACATCCGCCTGTTCGCGAAGCTCGAGTGGTACAACCCGACCGGCTCGATCAAGGATCGCGTTGCGGCCTCGCTGCTCGATGCGGCCGAGGCGGCGGGCGAGCTCTGGCCCGGGCGCGCCATCCTGGAGCCGTCGAGCGGCAACACCGGCATCGCGCTCGCGATGCAGGGCCGCCTGCGCGGCTATCCGGTCAAGATCGTGATGCCGGGCGGCTCGACGCCCGAGCGCACGAAGATGCTCGAGCTCTACGGGGCGGAGATCATCGAGTCTCCCGCCGAGCTCGGCTCCAACGGCGGCGTCGCCCTGGCGCGCGAGCTCGCCGCCGCGGACCCCACGCTGTACATGCCGTTCCAGTACGCGAACCCTGCAAACCCGAGCGCCCACGAGCACGGCACGGCCGTCGAGATCCTGCGCGACTGCCCGCAGGTCGACGTGCTCGTCGCCGGGCTCGGCACGGGCGGCACGCTGATGGGCGTCGGCCGCGCGCTCAAGGCGGCGAACCCCGACTGCCAGATCGTCGCCGCCGAGCCGCTGCCGGGCGAGGGCGTGAGCGGCCTCCGCTCGCTCGATGACGGCTACACGCCGGAGATCCTCGACGTCGGCCTGCTCGATCGGAAGCTGCTCGTCTCGAACGGCGACTCGCTGCGGGGCCTTCGCCTGCTGGCGCGCGAGGAGGGCCTCTTCGCCGGTGTCTCGGCCGGCGGGGTGCTGCACGCGGCCCTGCGGATCGCGAACGAGCTGGACGAGCCCGCGACGATCGTGATGGTGTTCGCCGACGGCGGCTGGAAGTACCTCTCGGCCGGCCTCTGGTCGGACGAGGACGACGGCGTGCTGGCCCGCATGGAGAACGGCATCTGGTGGTGAGGTTGCCGCGCGCGATCGCCGACGCGATGGTCGCCCACGCGCGCTCGGAGCTGCCGAACGAGTCGTGCGGGCTGCTCGCGCTCCGCGACGGGGAGCTCGCCGACTTCACGCCGGCCGAGAACGCGGAGCCGAGCCCCTACTACTACCGGATCAGCCCGGCCGACGCCCTCCGCGTGATCGATCTCGAGGACGCCGGAGCTGACGTCGCGGTCTATCACTCGCACACGATGTCGCCGGCCTCGCCGTCGCGCACCGACGTCGAGCTGGCCCAGAGCTGGCCCGACGCGCTCTACCTGATCGTCTCGCTTGCGGGCGACGACGCGCAAATTAACGCGTGGAAGCTCGTGCCCGCGATCGAGCAGGTCCCGCTCACGATCACCTGATCGTGGCCGCGACCGCGCCCCGCGTGGCATCACCGAGCGCCCGCTCGAAGGCCGCGAGGTGCGAGACCGGAAGCAGGAAGCGGCAGGCGACGTCCGAGCCGTAGACGTGCTCGAGCCCGTGTCCTCCGTGGGCGACGATCGTCCGCAGCACCGCCGCGGTCAGCTCGTGGCCGTAGCGCACCTCGAGCGCCACGGTGCGCACGCGCTCGATGGTCCGCGCCGTCGCAAGAGCGGTCGCAAGCGCGCCTCCGTAGGCGCGCACGAGCCCCCCGACGCCCAGATTGACTCCGCCGTACCAGCGGACGACGACGACGGCCACGTCGTGCAGTCCCGCGCCTTCGAGCGCCGCGAGCAGCGGCGCACCGGCGCTCCCGGCCGGCTCGCCGGCATCGCTCGAGTAGGCCGTCCCGTCACGCAACCGCCAGGCCGGCACGACGTGGGTCGGGTTGCGGTGGGCGCGCGCCTGCACGCCGAGGAACTCCTCGGCCGCAGGGCGATCGGCGACCGGGACGGCGATCGCGAGAAAGCGCGAGCCCTTCACCTCGAGCTCGGCGCGCGACTCTGCGACGAGCGTGCGAAACGCATCCATCTCGGAGCAGCCTACGAGCTCGCGCCGAGCCTCGGTCAGTCGTCCTCGTCCTCGACCTCGGGCTTGGGAAGCAGCGTCACGATCACGTGCTGGATGCGGGTGCCCTCGACCGACGCGACCTCGCAGCGGACGTGCGCGACCTCGACCACGTCTCCCGGCGTCGGGGCATGGCCGAGCTCGCCGAAGACGACGCCACCGACCGTGTGGTAGTCGTCGTCCGGCAGGTCGCGATCGAAGCGCTCGTTGAAGTCCTCGACCGGGAGGCGTCCGTCGACGCGGTAGCGGTCGGGGCCGAGGCGGACGATCGGGGCGTCGACCGCGTCGAACTCGTCGTCGATCTCGCCGACGATCTCCTCCAGCAGGTCCTCGAGCGTGACGAGGCCCGCCACGGAGCCGTACTCGTCGACGACCATCACCATGTGCGCCTTGGTGTGCCGGATCTCGGCGAGCAGGCGGCCGAGCTTCTTCGTCTCGGGCACGACCTGGACCGGGCGCAGCACCTCGCGCAGGTCCGGCGCCGCGCCGTCGCCGTTGTGCAGCGAGGCGTAGAGCCGGCGCACGTGCAGCACGCCGAGCACGTCGTCGAAGCTCTCGCCGTAGACCGGATAGCGCGTGAAGGGATGCTTGAGCACCTCGTCGATCGCCTCGCGCGGCGCGAGCGAGACGGGCAGGGCGACGATGTCGGGACGCGGCACCATCACGTCCTCGACCGCCGTGTCCGAGAAATCGAAGACCTTGTCGATCATCTCCTGCTCCTCGGCCTCGAGCACACCGCTCCGCTCGGAGTGGCGGACGAGCATGCGCAGCTCAGCCTCCGAATGCGCGTTCTCGAGCTCGTCCGTCGGCGTGACGCCGATCCCGCGCATGACGAGCTGCGAGAGCCAGTCGAGAAAGTGGATGAACGGCCCGAGCACGAAGAAGAAGACCCGGATCGGCGGCGCGACGAAGAGCGCGACCGACTCGGCGCGCGGCAGCGTGTACGACTTCGGCACGATCTCGCCGATCACGACGTGCAGCACGCTGATGATTCCGAACGCCGCGAGCACGGAGGCGAGCTTGACGAGTCCTTCGGGAGGCTTGCCGAGCAGGCTCTCGATCGCTCGCGCGACCGCAGGCTCGCCGAGCGCGCCGAGCGCGATCGATGACAGGGTGATGCCGAGCTGCATCGCCGAGATGAAGAGCGACGGGTTGCTCGTGATCTTGCGGACCTGCCGCGCGCGCCGATTGCCCTGCTCGACGAGCTCGTCGAGGCGCGTCCGCCGAACCGAGACGAAGGCGTACTCGGCTGCGACGAAGAACGCATTCCAGACGATGCACACGATCACCGAGGCGAGCTCGATCGTGGTCGCCGTGCTCATGCAGCGGCTCCGGTGAGCGACGCGCCGTCGTCCGGACTGGGAGGTTCGTCAGCGGCACGCTCGGTGACGCCGTCGCCGGCGTTCCGCGATGTGCGCACGAGCTGACGTGGTCGGCCGCGTTGGCTCACGTGGGGCAAAGCATAGTGGACTGCCTCAGGCGCCGAGCATGCGCAGCGCCTCGCGCGCGTGGTCCGCGCCCTCGAGCTTCGGATCGAGCTCGAGCGCCCGCACGTACGCCCCGAGCGCCTCGTCCGGCCGTTCGGAGATCACGAGCGCATCTCCCAGCACGAGCCAGCCGGCTGCGAGCTCCGGCCGGCGCTGCACCTCGACCTGCGCGCGAACGAGATCGCCGGCCGGATCATCCGCGCGCTCGACCAGGGCCCGAGCCACGAGCACGCTGTCAGGGTCGTGGACGAGCGCGTGCTCGAGCGCCTCGCGGGCGTGGTCGTGCCGGCCGAGCGCGCTGTAGGCCCGGCCGATCAGGAGCCAGACGTCGTGCGTGTCGCCGCCGGCCGCCGTGGCGAGCTCTCCGGCGGTCGCCGCGAGCGCCGGCTGCGAGCGTCCGAGCAGCATCTCGCCGAGCTTCACCAGCGCGGCCGGGTCCTCGGCGGCGCCGGCAAGCTGCTGGCGCATCACGCGCTCGAAGTCGGCGGGCGAGAGCCAGTACGGCTCGCCATCGGGGCCGTCGAGCCGCACGAGCGCGCCGAGGCGCTCCAGACGCTGTAGCACGGGCTCGTCGCCGGGCGCGAGCACGAGGCTGCGCTCGTAGGCCTGCACCGCGCGCTCCGGCTCGCCGACCTCCTCGTAGAGACGGCCGAGCATCGCGTGGAAGCCGCTCTCGTTCTCGTATGCCCAGACGATCTCCTCGAGCACCTGGAGAGCCGTCTCGCCGTCGCCCGCCCGCAGCAGCGCGACCGCGAGGTTGTGGCGCGTCGCGGCGTCGAACGGCGTCTGCTCTGCCGCGCGCGCCAGCGCGACGACCGCATCCTCGGCGCGGCCCTCGCGCAGCAGCCGCTCGCCCAGCTGGCGGTAGGGCTCGGCCTCGACGAGCGAGTGAAGCACCGGGGCGAGATCGTGATCGGGCGTGCCGGCCAGAAACGCCCGAGCGAGCGAGACCACGCGCGCGCGCTCGAGCGGCTCGGTTCGCTCGGCGACCTCGCGCGGCACCACGAGCCGTGGCGGCAGCCCCGAGCGCGCCGCTCCTGCGGGCTCCAGATCGACGATTACCCAGTCCGAGACCATCAACCACATGATTGCGCACGTCACCGGACTCGGCCGCCAGGCGATCGGGCGCGCTGAGCTCACGAGCCCGGAACCCGGTTGCAAGCCGGGCTAGTGCACCGTTCCGAAAGTTCCATGGCTGTCAGCGGCGTCGGCTGACCTCCCGGCCGCACCACAGCTTTCGCTGGGTGCGAGCTTCCCGCGCCCAGCGAAACCCGGTGCGCTCCGGGCTGTGCTGTCTTACACAGGCCACCAGCCTGCACCGCAACAGCACAGCCCGTCCGAGAGTCACCGCCACTCGCCGACACCCACGGAACTTCCAAAACGGTGCACTAGATGAGTGATTCCGTTCCGTCGGGGGTTCTGGGAACTGGATCGTTGCGTCAGCTGTCAAGCGAAGCTTGACAGCGATGTGAGCTGATCTGCGATCAACGCAGATCTGCGAAGAGGGTTTCCGGGCGCAGGCGCTGCAGAGACGCAACGACAAGCCCGGAAACCCCGGAGTGGCGCTCACCGCGAGACGGCCCACACTCGCCGCAACGCCCCTCGAACAGCGAACCGGGGGCCGACTCGCGGCGAGCAGAACGCCAGAACCAGCCGAGACACACCCCAGCACCCCCGACGGAACGGAATCACTCATCTAGGCTACGCCGCGATATCGCCAACCGTCAGGAGGCCCGATGCAGGTTCCGCAGGGCGCGCTCGCAGCAATCGGCGACACGCCGTTGATCGAGCTCCGCCGGGTCGTGCCGACCGGCTCGGCTCGACTGCTGGTCAAGCTCGAATCGGCCAACCCGACGGGCAGCATGAAGGACCGCATGGCCCGTGCCGCCCTCGAGGCAGCGATCGCGGACGGACGGTTGCAGCCGGGGGGAACCGTCGTCGAATACACGGCCGGCACCACGGGCGTCTCTCTCGCCTTCGCCTGCGCTGCGCTTGGATACGGCCTTCACGTCGCCTTCTCCGACGCCTTCAGCAACGAGAAGCGATGGACGATGGAGGCGTTCGGCACGAAGGTGACGGACGTGCCGAGCGATCACGGACGGATCACCGAGCAGCTCATCAGAGCGATGATCGCGAAAGCCGAGGAGATCGCCGCAGAGCCGGGCCATTGGTGGTGCGACCAGCTCAGAAACCGGGACGCGATCAGTGGCTACCTGCCGCTCGGCGAGGAGATCTGGGCACAGACGGGCGGAGAGGTGGACGCCTTCGTCCACGCGGTCGCCACGGCCCATTCGATTCACGGTGTGACGATCGCGCTCCGCGCTCACCGGCCCGACATCCGCGTGACGGCGGTGGAGCCGGCGGAGTCGGCAGTGCTCTCAGGCGGGTCCACCGGGTCGCACGGGATCGAAGGGATCGGCATCGGCTTCCTGCCGCCGCTCTGGGAGCCGGATCTCGTCGACGAGATCGAGGCCGTGTCCACGGCCGATGCCTGGCAGATGGCCCGGCGTCTCGCGCGAGAGGAGGGGATCTTCGCCGGCGCATCGTCGGGCGCCAACGTGGTCGCCGCCCTCCGCGTGGCCGAGAGGCTCGGTCAGGGCAGCACCGTCGTCACGATCATCTGCGACTCCGGCCTGCGCTACCTCTCGACGGAGCTGTACCGCACCGCCGCTCGCCCGGGCACGCTGTCCTGAGGCTAGGAAGCTCTCACAGAATGCCTCGCGATGCCTGGCGGCGTCTTCTTCCGTGTCAAGCCGCTCGCGGCTTGACACTCGCCTGGACGGTGATCGCCTCTTGCGGTTCCGTTCGATACAGGAGCCGCTGCAAGGCGATCCCCACCCAGGCTTGCGAGCAGCGTGTCAAGCGCTGGCGCTTGACACGCGTGTGGAGTCGGCTGCTATCGAGCAGCCGACGGAGTCCAGCCATTCACGAATCACTCTGTGAGAGCTTCGTAGTCAAACGTTCACTGGCCGGGTTGATTCCCTCGACGAGATTCACGGTCGGCGAACGCAGTCGGACAGCAAGGTTGGCGTGCATCGACGGAACCCGGG
>JANLRV010000226.1:0-6623 GCA_031361905.1 Actinomycetes bacterium | reverse complement strand
CGAGCAGCTTGATCGAGTCGAGCAGGTTCCGGGCGATCATCGGGACGAAGACGTTCAGCTCGAAGTGGCCTTGCAGGCCGCCGACCGTGATCGCCTGGTCGTTTCCGATCACCTGCGCCGCGACCTGCGTCACGACCTCGGGGATAACCGGGTTGACCTTGCCGGGCATGATCGAGCTGCCCTTCTGCAGCTCGGGCAGGAACAGCTCGGCGAGCCCGGCGCGTGGGCCCGAGCCCATCCAGCGCACGTCGTTCGCGATCTTGTAGAGCGAGACCGCGACCACCTTGAGCGCTCCCGAGGTCTCGACCAGCGCGTCGCGGTTGGCCTGCGCCTCGAAGTGGTCGAGCGGCGCGGCGACCGGCAGCCCCGTCTCGTCCGCGATGCGGGAGCGCACGCGCGCCGCGAACTCCGGGTGCGTGTTCAGGCCCGTGCCGGTGGCCGTGCCGCCGAGCGGGATCTGCCCGAGCCGCGGGAGCGCGTCCTGCACGCGCGCGATGCCGAGCTGGACCTGCGCGGCGTAGCCGCCGAACTCCTGCCCGAGCGTCACCGGGACGGCGTCCATCAGGTGCGTGCGGCCGCTCTTGACGACGTCGGCGAACTCGGCCGCCTTGCCCGCGAGCGCGCCCTGCAGCTCGGCGAGCGCGGGCAGCAGGTCGCTCGTCGCGGCCTCGAGCGCCGCCAGGTGGACGGCGGACGGGAAGACGTCGTTGGACGACTGCCCGAGGTTGACGTGATCGTTCGGGTGGACGCCCTCGCCGGCGAGCGACGCGATCACCTCGTTCGCGTTCATGTTCGAGGACGTGCCCGAGCCGGTCTGGAAGACGTCGATCGGGAACTGGTCGTCGTGCGTGCCTGCCGCGACCTCGTCCGCTGCGCGCGCGATGCGGGCTGCGAGGTCGGGATCGAGCAGCCCGAGCTGCGCGTTGACGTGCGCGGCCGCGCCCTTGATGCGGCCGAGCCAGTGGACCACGCCGGGCGGAATCGGCCGGCCGCTGACCGGAAAGTTGTCGATCGCCTTGCGGGTCTCGCCGCCCCAGAGCTCGCTCATGCGGTCAGGATGCCACGCTGCGCAGGCGCGCGAGCGCAGCGATCGCGTCGGCCGAGCGATCCTCGGGCACGAGCAGGTGGTCGTGGAACGCCCCTGCGAGGACGTTGCAGGGCAGGCCGGCGTCTGCGAGCGCGCGCGCCACCGCGGCGGTCAGCCCCACGGCCTCGAGCGCGGAGTGCACCCGCAGCGTCAGCCACGCCCACTCGCGCTCGAACGCGATCCCGAGCGCCTCCGCCTGCTCGCGCGGCAGCACCAGCGTCAGCCCCTCCGCCTCCCGCACGGTGGCCGCGGCCGCACGCACGGCCTCCTCGCGCGCGTCGACGCAGTAGACGAAGCTGCCGGGACGGCGCTCGACCTCGAGCACGCGCAGCATCAGCGTCAGGTCGGTCTCGCCCGTCATCGGCGTCGAGGGTACCGTGCAGCCGTGATCCTCGTCGTCTGCGCAACCGAGCACGAGCTGGCGGACGGCGTCGACGGGCTCGTCTGCGGGATCGGCCCCGCGCTCGCGCGCCGCGCGACCGCGCGCAGCCTGGCCGAGCTCCGGCCGGCCGCGGTGCTGCACGTCGGCATCGCGGGCGCGCGCCGCGCGAGCGGCGTCCCGCTGCTCACGACGGTGATCGGCGCAGCGAGCGTCGACTGCGACGCCGCGGCGGCGGCGATCGTCCCGGATGCACGCCTGCTGCGGGCGGCCGAGCAGCTGCTGGAGCACGCATCCGTGCTCTCGATCGGCACCGCTGCGGCCGTCGGCGGCACGGCGGGGGTGCCGGTGGAGGCGATGGAGGGCCACGCGGTGCTGTCCGAGTGCGCGGCGGCCGGCGTGCCGGCGATCGAGGTGCGCGTCGTCTCAAACGAGATCGAGGAGCCCGATCGCACGCGCTGGCGGTTCGCGGACGGCTTCGCGGAGGTCAGGCGCATCACGGCGCTGCTCGTCCCCGCCCTCGAGCAGGCGATCCGGTGACCCCCGAGCTCCGTTTCGGCTTCTCGCCGTGCCCGAACGACACGTTCGCCTTCCACGCGCTCGTGCACGGCCTCGTGCCGGCGCCGTTCCGGGTGCGCCCCGAGCTCGCCGACATCGAGGAGCTGAACCGCTCGGCGCACGCCGCCACCTACGAGCTGACCAAGCTCAGCTTCGGCGCGCTCGCGAGCCTGGGCGACCGCTACACGCTGCTGCGCTCGGGTGCCGCGCTCGGGCACGGGGTCGGGCCGCTCGTCGTGGCGCGCAGGCCGGCAACGCTCGCGAGCCTCGCCGGCGCGCGCGTCGCGATCCCCGGCCGCGAGACCACGGCCTACCTGCTGCTGCAGCTCGCCGCACCGGCGGTCGAGGCCATCGAGCTGCGCTACTCGGAGATCCTCGGCGCCGTCGAGCGCGGCGAGGTCGACGCCGGGCTGATCATCCACGAGAGCCGCTTCACCTATGCGGACCATGGCCTCGTGCGCGTCGCCGACCTGGGCGAGTGGTGGGAGGCCGAGAGCGGCCTGCCCGTCCCGCTCGGCGCGATCTGCGCGCGCTCCGACCTGTCACCCGAGCTGATCGCCGCCGCCGAGGTCGCGATCCGCGCCTCGGTCGAGCACGCCTTCGCGCACCCGGACGCGAGCAGCGAGTACGTGCGCGCCCACTCCCAGGAGCTCTCGCCCGAGGTCTGCCGGCAGCACATCGACCTGTACGTCAACGAGTTCACGATCGACCTCGGCGACACCGGGATGCGCGCGGTCGACGCGCTGCTCGCTCGGGCCTGATCGGTCAGGGCTGCAGGCGCGTGCGATCCCAGCGGTCGCCCGCGCGCCGGTAGAGCACCCGATCGTGCAGCCGGCTGCGCCGGCCCTGCCAGAACTCGATCTCGTCGGGCACGACGCGGTAGCCGCCCCAGAACGGGGGCAGCGGCACCGCATCGTCCGCGGGGAAGCGCGCCTCGACCTCGGCGAGCTGCTGCTCGAGCGTGCCGCGGTCGGCGATCGGGCGGCTCTGGCTCGAGGCCCAGGCGCCGCGCCGGCTGCCCGGCGGGCGGCTCTCGAAGTAGGCCGTCGTCTCCTCCGCCGAGACGAGCTCGACCGAGCCGGTGACGCGGACCTGCCGCTCGAGCGGCGGCCACCAGAAGGCCAGCCCGGCGCGCTCGTTGGCCGCGAGCTCGAGGCCCTTGCGGCTCTCGCGGTTCGTGTAGAACGCGAAGCCGCGCTGATCGACGCCCTTGAGCAGCACGAAGCGCACGCTCGGCCTGCCCTCGGCGTCGGCCGTCGCGAGCGCCATCCCGTTCGGCTCGATCAGCTCGAGCCGGACGCACTCGTCGAACCAGGCCGAGAACTGGCGGATCGGATCGGGATCGACGTCGGCGACGTCGAGGGAGGCGGCCTCGTACGACCGGCGAAGCTCCTGCATGTCCATGGGTCGCACTCTACGATCCCGACCGATGAGTCAGACTCGCTCCCTGCGCGACGGCATCGCGCCCCTGCTCTTTCCCACGAGCATCGCCGTGGTCGGAGCATCCGACCGGACCGAGGAGGGCGCGGCCGATCTGCGCCGGCTGGCGGCAGGCGGAGCGCGCTGCCACTGGATCAATCCGAGCCGCGAGTCGATCCTGGGCGAGCCCTGCTATGCCAGCGCCGGCGAGGCTCCGACGGCCGAGGCGGCGTTCTTGCTCGTCAACCACCGCCGCGTCGAGGCGGCCTACGAGGATGCGGTCGCGGCCGGGATCCGCTCGCTCGTGATGCCCGGAGTGGGCGCCGAGGCGGGCGCCGAGGGCCGCGCCGTGATCGAGCGGCTCGCGGCGCGCGCAGCCGCCGACGGGGTCGCGGTGCTCGGCCCGAACTGCATGGGCTCGGCCACCCCGACCGGGACCTCGCTGTGGCTCGGCGACGTGCCCGAGACGTTCCTGCCGGGCCACGTCTCCTGCGTCGTGCAGTCGGGATCGATCGGCGAGGCGCTCCTCAACTGCGGGCCTCGGATCGGCTTCCGCTCGGTCGCGAGCTGCGGAGGCGAGCTCTCACGCGATGTCGCCGACCTGATCGGCTTCTACGCCGCGGACCCCGGAACCAAGGCCGTCGGCGTGTTCCTCGAGACGGTGCGGCGCCCGGAGGCCTTCGTCGACGCGCTCGCGCGCTGCGCCGAGGCGGGAAAGCCCGTCGTCTGCCTCAAGGTCGGCCGCTCGGCCGCGGCGGCGCGCACCGCCCTCGCGCACACCGGCGCGATCGTCGGCTCGGCGCGCACGTTCTCGGCGGTGCTCGAGCGTGCGGGCGCGCTCGAGGTCGAGGACTTCCACGACATGCTCGCCGTGCTCGACCTGCTCGGCCGGCGGCGCCCGTTGCCGCGCGGCCGCCGCATCGTCGCCGTGACCGAGTCGGGCGGCGAGTCCTCGCTGCTCGCCGACGAGGGCGAGCGCGCGGGCCTCCCGTTCGAGCCGCTCGCGCCGGCCACGGGCGAGGCGCTGCGCGCGGCCTTCCCGAACTTCACGGCGATCGAGAACCCGCTCGACTGCTGGGCGATCGCGGGGCACGACGAGGTCTTCCCCGGCGCGATGCGGATCCTCCGAGACGCGGGCGACCACGACATCCTGCTCGCGCAGGTCGACATCTCGCAGCACGCGCACGAGGGCTGGAACGACGACGTCGTGTGCGCCTGCGCCGAGACCGCAGCCGGGACCGGGCTCTACCCCGTCGTCAGCTCGCTCGACCAGTCGGACCCGCCAGAGCAGACGGTCGCGCTCGCGCGCTCGCTCGACGTGGCGCTGCTGCGGGGGATCCGCCAGGCCGTCACCGCGCTCTCCCTGGTCGCCGGCTGGCAGCCGTCCGCGCCGCTGCCACGCACAGCCCACGAGCCGGTCGACCTCTCGGACGTGCTGCGCGCGGGCGCTCTGCCCGAGCACGAGTCGGCTACTGCGCTCGAGCGCTACGGCGTGCGGTTCGCGGCCAGGCGACGCTGCGCGACTCCCGACGAGGCCGCCGCGGCGGCCGAGGCACTCGGCGGCCGCGTCGTCGTGAAATCCGATGGCCCGGCGCACAAGCAGGCGGCCGGCGGCGTGCTCACGGGGATCGTGGGTGCCGACGAGGCGCGGGCGGCGGCGACGCGGCTCGGCGGCCCCGTGCTCGTCGCCGAGCAGGTCGCCGCGGGCCTCGAGGTGTTCTGCGGCATGAGCCGCGACCCCTCCTGGGGGCCCGTGCTGGCGGTCGGTGTCGGCGGCCGCGCGATCGAGGCGCTCGCGCTCGCGGCCGTGGCCGTCGCGCCGCTCGACGAGGCCGCCGCGGCACGGCTCGTGGAGCGCGCGCCCGGCCTCGTCGCGCTCGCCTCGCCGGCTGCGCTCGCGATCGTGGCGGCCACGCTCGTCTCGCTCAGCCGCCTCGCCCAAGACCACCCCGAGATCGAGGAGATCGATGTGAACCCCCTGATCCTGACCGGCGCCTCGGCGACGGCCGTCGACGCGCTCGTGGTCTGCCGATGAGCGACGTCGTGCTCTACGAGCTGCGCGGCCCGGCCGCGTGGATCACGATCAACCGGCCCGAGAAGCTGAACGCGCTCTCCGCCGAGGTCGTGCGCGAGCTGCGCGCGGCGTTCGCCCGCGCCGGCTCGGACGACGCGGTCAAGGTCGTCGTCCTAACCGGGGCCGGGCGGGCGTTCTCGGCCGGCTTCGACATCGCCGAGGAGGTCGCGGGCGAGCTCGAGAGCGCCGAGCAGTGGCACGATCTGCTGGCGACCGACGTCGCGCTCGGCATGGAGCTCTGGAGCCTCCCCCGGCCGACGATCGCCGCCGTGCGCGGCTGGTGCCTGGCCGGCGCCTGCGAGCTCGCGATGGCCTGCGACCTGATCGTCGCGAGCGAGGACGCGCGCTTCGGCGAGCCCGAGATCCGCTACGGCTCGGGTCCGGTCTCGCTGCTGATGCCATTCGTGCTCGGGCAGAAGAAGACGAACGAGCTGCTCTTCACGGGCGACTCGCTGGATGCTGCCGCGGCCGAGCGCTGCGGGCTCGTCAACCGCGTCGTGCCGGGAGACGAGCTCGAGCACGCCGTCGACGAGCTCGTGCGCAAGATCGCCCCGACGCCCCTGCCGGTGCTGCGGCTGACGAAGCTCGCGCTCAACCGGGCCTACGAGGCGATGGGGCTGCGCGCGGCGGTCAATGCGAACCTCGACATCTCCGCGATGCTGAACGCCGCGAGGACCCCCGAGCAGGAGGAGTTCGACGCGATCGTGCGTGCGAGCGGCCTCAAGGCCGCGCTGGCGTGGCGCGACGCGCGCTATGGCGGCCTGGATGGGTGAGGCCGGGCTCGATGCGCTGCTCGCGCGCTTCCACCACTCCGAGGTGCCGCTCGACCGCCTGCGGGCGCTGCTCGCGGCGACGGCGGGAGACCCCGAGCAGCTGCACCGCATCATTGAGCCCGTCAGCGTGCCCGACGAGGCCGAGGCCGTCAGCCCTCCCCTCGCCGGCGACCCCGAGCACGCGCGCCTCGCCGCGCTCGGGCGCGCCGCGATCGCGCGCGGGGAGCTCGCCGTCGTGATCCTCGCGGGCGGCATGGCGACGCGCTTCGGCTCGAGCGTGAAGGCGCTCGCGCCCGTGCTCGACGGCACCGCCCTGCGCTTCGTCGACCTCAA
>JANLRV010000219.1:0-22883 GCA_031361905.1 Actinomycetes bacterium | reverse complement strand
CACCGCGCGCATCGCGCCGCTCGAACGCAGCACGGCGCTGACGATCGCCGGCGACGTCGTCGCCGACCTCAACGTGCAGGCCGACGCGCTGCGGGCGCGGAACATCGAGCGGGCAGCCGCCACCGCGGACGGCGACTGGCTCGCCTCGCTGCGCGGCCAGATCGGCGACTCGGCCGGGCATTCGATCGCAGTCCCGGCCTACCGGGTCGAGCGAATGCGCGTCTCGCTCGAGCCCGGTGTCGGCCAGGGGCCACCGAAGGTCGTCACGGTGCTGACCGGAAGCGTCGAGACCGAGAGCTACCGCGGGTCGCCGGCAACCCTCGAGCGCCGCAGCGCGTCGAGCTCGTTCGTGCGCACGTTCGAGGTCGCGCTCAAGTCGGGCCGCTTCGTGATCGTGCGTGACCGCGACGCGGCCGCGACGCCCGCAGTCGCCCCGGTTCCGCCGGCCAGCCTCGGCCCTGCACCGAAGGGGAGCTCCGCCTTCGCCGGCCTCCACCTGACGAACGTCGCGCCCCAGGTCGGGCTCCGGTTCCGGCAGGGCGCGTTCCGCTACGGGATGTCCGCCGACCCGCCGGCGATGATGGGCGGCGGTCTCTGCTTCATCGACTTCGACAACGACGGCTGGCTCGACCTGTTCGCCGTCAACTCGTACGCCGACCAGGACATCCCGGGCTGGCAGAAGCACGGTGGTCTTCCGCGCAGCGCCCTCTTCCACAACGTGCTCGGGAAGTTCGTCAACGTGAGCCACCGCTCGGGCGCCGATCTCCAGGTGCGCGGAAGCGGCTGCGTCGCGGCCGATCTCGACGGCGACGGCTACACCGATCTCTTCGTCACGACCGCCGTGGACGACAAGCTGCTCTGGAACAACGGCGACGGCACGTTCAGCGAGGGCGCACGGGCCGCGGGGATCGTCTCGTTCGGCTGGCACGCCGGCGCCGCCGTGTCCGACGTCAACGGCGACGGCCGGCCCGACCTCTTCCTCGCGGGCTACACGGACATGCACGGGCAGATTGCGGGCTCGATGAACGGCTTTCCGACGAACTACCTGGGCGTGCGCGATCTGCTCTTCCTCAACGAGGGCCCGGGCGAGAGCGGCCGCGCGCGCTTCAAGGAGGTCGGCCGGCAGGCCGGGCTCGACACGCGAATCGAGCACGGGCTGGGTGCCGTCTTCAGCGACCTCAACGCGGACGGGCGCCCCGATCTCTACGTCGCGAACGACGAGGATCCGAACCGCCTCTACATGAACGTGCCGTGGCCCGGAGGGGCGAAGGCCGACCCGAAGGGCATCGGCTTCCGCTTCGAAGACCGCGCGCATGCCGAGGGCGTCGACGACCCGAACGCCGGCATGGGAGTCGCCGACGGCGACTACAACGGCGATGGGCGGCCCGACCTGTTCATCACCAACTCGCGCGATCAGCAGCATGCCGCGTTCGCGAGCCAGGCCACGGCGGGAGCGGCGACCTCGTTCACGAGCGCGCGATCTGTCTTCGCCGCCGCGCTCGGGCGCCGGGTCACGGTCGGCTGGGGCGCGTCCTGGATCGATCTCGACAACGACCGCAACCTCGATCTGGTGCTCGCCAACGGCGCGATTCCCGTCACGAACCTGAAGAAGGACACCCAGCCGATCCAGGTGCTCGAGAACCTCGCCGGCAACGGCGAGCCGGGGCAGATCGAGAACGCGAGCGGGATCGTCTCGCCTCGCAACCTGCCTCCGATCATCGGTCGCGGGCTCGCCGCCGCCGACTACGACAACGACGGGAGCATCGACTTCGCGATCAACTCGATCGGCGGGCCGCTCGTCCTGCTGCACAACACCGGCGCGCGCGGGCACTGGCTCGAGGTCTCGCTGGCCGGGTTCCATCCGGGCGCGATCGTGACCGCGACGCTGCCGGACGGACGGACGCTCGTCCGCGAGATCCACGCGGGCAGCAGCTATCTCTCGTCCGAGGACCCGCGCGTGCACTTCGGTCTGGCGGACGCCACCGAGGTGAGCGCGCTGACCGTGCGCTACCCGGACGGCACCGAGACGAAGCTCGCGAACGTCGCCGCCGACCAGATCCTCAGCGTCAAGCCGTAGGACGGCCGGCGTGAACTGGGAGGCCTTCATCACCTGCGCGGTCACGGGTGCCGGCGCGAGCACCGAGCGCAGCGCCAAGGTGCCGGTGACGCCCGCCGAGATCGCAGACTCGGCGATCGAGGCGGCGCGCGCCGGAGCGGCGATCGCGCACATCCACGTGCGCGATCCGGCGACCGGGCGCGGGAGCCGCGATCTCGATCTGTATCGGCAGGTCGTCGAGCGGGTGCGGGCTGCCGACGTCGACGTGGTGCTCAACCTGACGGGCGGGATGGGCGGCGACCTCACGCTCGGCGGCTCCCAGGCGCCGCTGCCCCTCGACGCCGACGGCACCGACCTCGCGGGAGCCGACGAGCGCCTCGCGCACGTCGCCGCGCTGCTCCCCGAGATCTGCACGCTCGACTGCGGCAGCATGAACTTCGGCTCAGGCGGCGACTTCATGATCGTCAACACGCCGGGAGTGCTGCGCGCGATGGCGGCGCGGGTCAAGGAGCTCGGAGTCCGCCCCGAGCTCGAGGTCTTCGACACCGGCCACCTCGTGCTCGCCAAGGAGCTGATCCGCGATGGCCTGATCGACGATCCCGCGCTGATCCAGCTGTGCATGGGCATCCCCTACGGCGCGCCCAACGATCCGGGCTCGCTGCTCGCGCTCGTCAACCAGCTTCCGCCGGGCGCGATCTTCTCGGTCTTCTCGATCAGCCGCATGCAGCTGCCCTATGTCGCGATGGCCGTGCTCGCCGGCGGCAACGTGCGCGTCGGTCTCGAGGACAACCTGTTCCTCTCGCGCGGCGTCGAGGCGACGAACGGCGAGCTCGTGGAGCGCGCCGTCGCGATCCTGCAGGCGATGGGCGTCCGCATTCTCGGTCCCGACGAGGTGCGCAGCAGGCTCGGCCTCGTGCGGCGCGGCTGACCCGATCGGTCTGATCGGAGGCGGCAGGTCCCTCATGGAAGGATCTCAAGTGCAGGCCTGACTGACCCGATACCTGGAGTGTGGTAACTCGCATCACCAAGCGGCGCACTGATCCGCACGCGACCGGCACGAAGCTGGTCGGACGGATCGGCGCGACGCGCGAGCGGCAGATGCTCGGACTCTCGCGCCATGAATGGATCGCCGACGGCGGCTCCGCGGCGCTGTTTTTGGCAGGCGGGCTCGCGATGCTCGCGTTCGGCTCGTCGATGGGGTCCGTGAACTGGCTCGTGACGGCCGCGCTCGTCGTGCTCTTCGCGATGCTCTCGCGCGTCGCCTACGAGATCGGCCAGGGCTACTCGATGCCGACGCAGCTCGCGTTCATCCCGCTGCTGCTCGGCGCGCCTCCGCGGCTCGTCCCGCTGCTCGTGGCCGGCGCGTTTGCGCTGGCGGCGCTCTTCACGCGCGGAAACCGCACGCGCGGCATCGTCTTCGGCATCTCGTCATCGTGGTTTGCGCTCGGCCCCGCGCTGCTGCTCTCGATTCTCGGCACTCCCGGCCGCTCGCTCGCGAGCGCCGCGGTTCTCGTCGCGGTGCTCGCCAGCCAGATCCTGGTCGACTATGCGAACTGGACGCTCCACGAGTCGGTCAAGGCGGGGGGCCTCAGGCTCGCACCCGTGCGTGATGCAGCCTGGCTGTACGGCTTCGACGTGATGCTCACGCCGCTCGGCATCGGCACCGCGGTGCTGCTGCGAGAGACTGCATGGGCGCTCGCCATGCCGCTTCCGATCATCTTCCTGCTGCGGGCGGTGCAGACCGAGCGTCGCGAGCGGTTCGATCAGGCGCTCGAGCTCGGCGTGACCTATCGCAACACCGCGCTGCTCCTCGGTGGCATCGTCGAGGCCGACGATGACTACACGGGACAGCACAGCGTCGGCGTCGTGCGGCTCTCGGAAGCGGTCGCGATCGAGCTCGGGATGAGCGTCGAGGAGCGGCGCGAGCTCGAGTACGCGGCGCTCTTGCACGACATCGGAAAGATCAAGGTCCCGAAGGAGATCCTCCACAAGACCGGACCGCTGACCGACGCCGAGTGGGAGGTGATGCGAGCGCACGCAGCCCTCGGCGCCGAGATGCTCGAGAGCGTGGGGGGCATGCTCGGCGAGATCGCCCCGGTCGTGCGGCATCACCACGAGCGCTGGGACGGCGCGGGGTATCCCGACGGTCAGGCCGCGCAGACGATCCCGCTGCACAGCCGGATCATCGCGTGCTGCGACACGTTCTCGGCGATCACGACCGGGCGCCCGTATCGCGACGCTCGCTCTGTCGGCGAGGCGATGCTCGAGATCGATCGGGTCTCGGGCAGCCAGCTCGATCCGGACTTGGTCGCTGCGCTGCGCCGCGTGATTGCCGGCCAGCAGCTTCGCCGCGCCGCGTAGGCGGAAAGATCCACCGATCGAGGGACGCGACGCGCGCGTGCTGCTGCCAAGGTTTGCGCGGGGTGGCATTGCGCCAAGGAGTTCCCGTTGCCTCAAGCCCCCAGACGAGCCGCCCGCGCCGCAGTCGCCGCGCTCGCCATCTGCCTCGTCGTTCCGGCTTCCGCGCTCGCGGGTGGGAACAGCAAGCAGTCGCCTGCGAAGACCTCCACTGCGGCTCCGGCCGCGTCGGCGACGACCAGCACCGCCACGTCTGACCTCGCTGCACGGATCGCGGTGCTCACGACCGCGTCGTGCCCTGCACCGGCGACGCCGGCGTTCGCCACCTGGGGCGACCCGGCTCTCTACTCTCTGATCCCGGGAGGATCGTTCGAAGGTCTGCCCGTCTGGTCGCTGTTGGCCTCGTCTCCGGTCGTCGGCAACGAGCCGTGGCATGTCAACAACGCGGCTGACAAGATCAGCCTCGCCGTCCTCGCGGGCGGGTCGGCGACCTCGCCGTCGTTCTGCGCGTCGCTCTCGACGCCGACCCTGCGGTTCTTCGCGCGCGCCGACAGCGTCGACGCGCGGCTGAAGGTCGAGATCCTCTACACCGACCCGTTCACGGGCGCGCTCAAGCCTGTGACGATCGGCACGGTCTCGGGCACGACCGTCTGGGCGCCCACGAGCGCGATGCTCCTGCAGGCGAACCTGCTCAGCGTCTTGTCGGCGGACGGGCTCACGGAGCTCTCGCTGCGGCTGACGGCCACGAGCGGCACGTGGCAGGTCGACGACGTCTACGTCGACCCGTTCCGGAAGGGGTAGCGCCGGCTACCCGCGGCGGGCGTTCACTCGCCCGCCGCTCGAGGGCAGGTGGCCCGCCGCGTGGAACCGCTCGATCCAGAGCGGCCAGCGGGGGTTCGACGCGCAGGCCGCGGCGAGCAGCCGGTCGGCCGTCTCCGGGCGGCCGTCGGCGCGCGCGACGAGCGAGGCGAAGGCCTCGACCTGATCGTTCCCGGGCAGCAGCTCGAGCACGCGAGCTGCGATCGCCCAGGCGCGCGCGGCGTCGCCATCCATCGCAGCGCGGAGCGCCGCCTCGAGCTCGGCGTAGGCACGCTGAACGGCGAGCAGCCGACGTAGCTCGGCGAGCGGTTGAGGGTGATCGTCGACGCGCAGATCGAGCCGTCCCTCGTGCGGCGGCGAGCCGCGGGGGGCGCAGACGATCGCGATCGCGGCCGAGTGGCTGCCGCGAACGTCGCCCCCGATCGCCTCGGCCGCGCCGAGCGCCTCGAGCAGCCGGTCGGCGAGCTCGCCGACCCCCTGCTCGAAGGCAGCGAGCATCGCGTCGGGGACGCCCTCTCGCTCCATCATGTTGGCCTGGCAGCTCACGCCCGCGCCCAGCACGTGCGCGCAGATGCCGATGCAGGCGCTGCCCGTGTGCGCGGCCGCACGCCCTTCGGCGTCGACGATCGCGACCTGGCAGATGGCGGCCCTTGCATCCGCTGCGATCAGCGCACCGAGCGCCTCCGAGGGCGGCATTCCCAGACGAACCTCGGCCAGCGTCCGTGGCCCGTAGGAGGGCTCCGCGAACGACTGGCTCGCAACCGCGCCGACTCCGGCCTCGACCCAGGGCACGAACTGCCCGACCGAGAACCAGCGCGTCTGGACGGCGACGCCGAGGGCGCCGGTCTCGCGGTCGTGGGCGATGATCGAGAAGGTCATATGGCTTCCGGTGGCATAGCGTAGGCCGCGCTCTGGCGATCTTGTATCACGACGCCACAGCGGCGCTCGTCTCCAAGGTGGGGGAGGCACAGCCCTGCAGATCGCGCTGGTTGCGTACTGTCCAAGATCGGTGCCTGGCACTTTTCTGGCAGCGGCGACGGTCAGGCGCACGATGGACGCGAAACAGAGACGCGCTTCGCGCATCTCTGCGCGACACCCCGCCAAGATCGGTGCCTGGCACCTTTATTGGCAGCGGCGCCGGTCACGCGCACGATGGACGCCGAAACAGAGACGGGCGTCGCGCATGTCTGCGCAACGCCCGTCTCTCAGTGGACTGTCCGATCACGAGGGCGGCGGGGAGGGGGAGAGGGAGGCCCGCCATCGATCTCGGGGCTATTGTCCGTCTCGCGCGCCGAGCCGGCGGGCGAGAGCGGTATATGTGGCCCACGTCGCGGTGGGCAGAGGGATAACCCTGGACGCCGGGAGTCCTTACGCGCTCGCCGAAAGATCCCCCATCGAGGGGACCCGCCGCACGCGGCGCCGTCGCCGGCGAGGAGATTCTGCCGGCGCCCTGTATATGTGAGACGGATGCTCACCGTCGGATTGCGCCGCGTGCTCGGCGCCCTCAGCGTTCTCGCGCTCGCCGCGATCCTCGTGCAAACGGCAGACGCCGCGAAGCCCCGCTACCGCGTGCAAGGCGCGACGATTCTCGACACGCGCGGCAAGCCGTTCGTCGTGCGGGGAGTGATGGTCGCCGACGGCGTATTGACCGACGCGACGGTGCCCGTCGACGGCGCGAAGGTGGCGCGCGCGCTGCGAGACATCCGCCGGCTCTCGAAGCTCGGCGTCAATCTGGTGCGCATCCCGGTGATCGCCGCAGACGCCGATCCCGCTCGCTATGCGCAGCTTCGCCGGCTGATCATCCAGGCCCGCAAGCGCCACCTCGTCGTGCTGCTCGCGATCGAGAACTCGACGATCGCCGAGACGACGCCGTGGCTGAGCGATCTCGCGCACCGCTGGGGCGCCGACCCCGGCGTGTGGATCCAGCCAGCCGTCGATCCTGCGTGCGATGGGCCACTCGCAGATCGAGCGCGCTGCCAGTCGTGGGCGACCTGGAAGGCCGAGCAGCGCGGGCTCGTCGCGACGCTGCGCGCTGGCGGCATGCGCTCGCCGGTCGTGCTCTCGACGCCGCGCCGTTCGCGCGACCTCCGGCTCGTGCGCAGCTATCGCCTCGGCGATCGCAACGTGATCTACGGCGTTCACCGCTCCGGCGGTCCACGCAAGTCGTTCACCCCGGGCGAGTCCGACGCGATCGCCGGCGCCTGGGGCGGGCGGATCTCGAGGCGATTTGCGGTGATCGTCGACGAACTGGCGCGCACCTCCAAGGGCAAGGCCGACCACGCCGCCTGGACGACGGGATTCGCGGCCTACATCGCCGATTGGGTCAGCGAGCGCGGAGGCGACGGCGCGATCGCGAGCTCCTGGCAGGCGGGCGGCCGCGATGCCCTGATGCGGGCGAACGGCAGCCTCACATCGTGGGGCGAGACCTTCCGCGATCGCTACCTGGGACTGCTCGCCGGCCGTGCGAGCCTCACCGAGGGAGACCACGGCGCCGACGTGCGCCTGCTGCAGCGCGATCTCGCCGCACACACGTATCTCGACCCAGCCGACATCTCCGGGGCGTACGGCTACGCGACGCTGCAGGCCGTGATGGCACTGCAGGGTCACCAGGGGTTCGAGCGCACCGGCTCGGCGACGCTCGTGAACCGGGTCCGTCTCGCGGCGGATGCCGCACCGAAGCCCGTGTTCGGCGGTGGAGCGCACGCAGAGGTCAGCCTCGAGCGCCAGACGCTCCTGCTGGTGCGCGCGGACGGGAGCGTCGAGCGCACGATCCACGTCTCGAGCGGTGCCTCGGGGAAGACGCCGCGAGGCCACTTCCAGATTCTCTCGAAATACCTCTCAAGCTACTCGCGTCCGTTCAAGGTGAACCTCCTGTGGGCGTCCTACTTTTTCGGTGGATACGCCTTCCACGAGTACCCGTACGTGCCCGGCTACCCGGCCTCGCACGGCTGCGTGCGCGTGCCGGCGAGCGAGTCGAAGCGCGTCTTCGCCTACGTGCAGTACGGCATGCCGGTCTACGTGGCGTAGCCTTCGGGCGATCGTGCCCCTCGATCGCGCCCGCATCCGCGCAGTGCTCTTCGATGTCGACGGCACGCTCCGAAACACCGATGACGAGCTCGTCGCCCGGCTCGCAGCGCTGCTCCGGCCGCTCGAGCGCGTGCTGCCGCAGGCCGATGCGCGCCGCGCGGCGAGGAGGGTCGTGATGGGCCTCGAGACGCCGACCCAGCGTGGCCTGCAAGCGCTCGACTGGGCGGGCGTCGACCGGCCGGCCTACGCTCTCGTGACTCGTCTCGGCACGATGCGCAGGCGCTCGCCCACCCAGGCGATTGCCGGCGTCGTCGAGATGCTCCACGAGCTCCACCCCCAGATCCCGATCGCGATCGTCAGCGCAGGCCCGAAGTCGGCCGTCGAGCGCTTCCTCGGCGAGCACGGCCTCGACCCGCTGTTCGCGACCGTTGCGACGGGCCTCACCTGCAGGCGCACGAAGCCCCATCCCGATCCGATCAACTGGGTCGCACGGGAGCTCGGCGTCGACGCTGCGGAGTGCCTCCTTGTGGGCGACACCACCGTCGACATCACCGCGGCTGCCCGTGCCGGCGCGCAGAGCGTCGGGGTGCTCTGCGGCTTCGGCGAGCGAGCGGAGCTCGAGCGGGCGGGCGCCAACGCGATCCTCGCCTCGACAGCCGGGGTCTCCGGGCTGCTCTGAGGGGCTCGCAACGCTTCGCTATGATCTGGATCCGGCAGGCGCCACCCGCGAGGGACGGCGACTCGCCCTCTTAGCTCAGTTGGTAGAGCACCTCCATGGTAAGGAGGGGGTCTGCGGTTCGAGTCCGCAAGAGGGCTCCTCGTGAAAGCCCCGCAAACGCGGGGCTTTCTCGTAGAAGGACTCGTCTGACATCTCTTTTTCGTGTACGCGCGCGTACGAAACGCGTACAGCGGAATCACGCGCGGCGGCGATCGCGGCGTCGGCGGAGCGGTCGTCCGCGCCGTCGAGATCGGCCATCACGTGCGCGTAGGTGTCGAGCGTCATGGTCGGTGCGTGTCCGGCCTGGGCGGCGACATCGACGACCGAGCGGCCTTCGGCGAGCATGAGCGAGACGAAGGCGTGGCGTAGGTCGTAGGGCCGCACCGAGGCGAGTCCCGCGCGTCGTGCGGCGGGGTTGTAGACGCGGTTCTTCCAGTTGCGGTAGTCGTCGTCCTTCATCGGCGTGCCGTCCCTTCGTGGGAACAGGAGCTGCTCCGGGAGCGGGTCGCCAGCGACGCTGCGCAGGCGCGCGATGTCCTCCGCGAGTGCCGCGAGGATTCGAACGGCACGGATGCGACGCGTCTTGGTCGCTTTGACCCGTCCGAGGGAGACGGCGCGCTCGACGAGGATGGTGCGCTCCCGGATGTCGCTCCAACGCAGCGCGAGCGCCTCCCCGGGGCGTAGGCCGGCGTAGGCGAGGATGCAGACGAGGGTGGCGGGGCGATGCGGCTGCGTGCGAGCAGGTCGGCGCGCATTGCCTCGACGCGGGCGGGGCTCGGCGGCGAGATCGCGACGCGGCGCGACTGCGACGGCTTCTTGACCGCGGCGACCGGGTTCGAGCTGATCCGCCGCCAGACGACCGCTCGCTGGAGCACGGTCTGGATCAGCGCCAGCGTCTTGCGGATGGTCGGGTCGGGGACGCCGGCCGCTCGTAGCTCGGACATGTACTTCTCGACCAGCTCCGGCGTGATCCGTCGCAGCGGTAGCTGGCCGATGCGCGGCAGGACGTGGCGATCCCAGAGGTCGGCGTAGACCAGCTGCGTCTTCTCCTCGAGCGTGACGGCGTGGTGCCCCCACCACTCCTGCGCGAACTCGGCCGGCGTCTCGCGGCCGGCCTGGACGAGGTCGAGCTCGCCGATCTGCGCGCGGCGGCGAACCTCGAGGTCGAAGTTCTCAGCGTCGCGCTTGCGATCGAACACGCGCGAGCGGTTGCGGCCGGAGTCGCGCCAGCGCACCTCCCACATCACGCGGCCGCTCTTGCGGCTGATCGCGCGGACGCTCATCGTGCTGTCCCGCGAACCATTACGCTCGCCTCTCAGCTCGTGTCTGGGTTGGATGCCGGTCGAGCTGGGCGGCCGTGTAGGCGATCAGCCGATCGACGGCGGCGAGCTGCTCGGTACGGCGGCCGATCAGGTGCGGGTCGTCGGTGTCGTCGTCTCCGAGCACCCCGATGGTGCGCAGGGTGCACGCGTCGTTGGCGCCGAGAGCGCGCCGGGCGCCGCGCTCGAAGCCGCGCCAGGCAAGGCGCAGGCGCGCGCCTGCGAGGTCGTCGGCGATGCGCGCGCGGTGGAGCGCGAGCCGCCGGGCGTACTCCTCGACGGCCTCGCGCTCGACCGGCTCGGCGTCGATGTCGAGCGGGCGAACGTGCGCGGTGGTGGTCATGCGGCGAGCAGCTCCAACGCCCGATCCTTGACCGGCGCGGCCTCGGTGGCGCGCTCGAAGCGGGCCTCGCTGGGCGTGCGCCCGGCCGTGCGGCGGATCCGGGCGTGGTGGTCGTGGTAGGCGGTGACGGCTTGGAGCGCGCCCCAGCGGGTGCCTCGGATGTGGTCGAGGTCGGCGGTCGTCCGGTAGGTGGTGCGGATCGCCTCGCGCACGCGCTCGGCGTTGCGCACCGCGCGGCCGCCGCCGGTCTCGTCGGGCTTCGCCTCGGGCAGGGGCACGAGGCGCGAGAGGAAGCGGTCGAACTCGGGCGCGCTCATGCGCTCGGTGATCAGGCGCGCGCCGAGCTGCTCCAGGCCGTCGAAGTAGCGCCAGGCGATCGCGAGCGAGCGGCGCGCGTCGGCGAGCTTGGCGCCGATGTTGGCGGTGTGCCGCGCCTTCCAGGTGCGGGCGGCGCCTTCGACTGGCACGAGCATGCCGTTCAGGCAGACGAGCCGGAACGGCGCCACGCCGACGGTCACGGCGAGGCCACCATCGTGGCCGTTGCGCAGGAGCAGGAGAGGCAGCACCTCCTCGTCCTCGGCGCCGCCGATGCGGATCTCGCGATCGAGCCGCATGAGCGCGTGGATGCGCGCGCCGCCGCGGGTCGAGCCGGCGCCGAGCCAGACGGCGTGCAGCTCCTCGGCCGTGAGGCCGTCGTCGTCGCCCGCGACCACAGACGCGATGTCGGACGGGATGGGCGTCGACTCGACGAGGTCGACCTGGCGGGCGATGAAGTCGTCGAGTACGGGTCGGTCGATCCGGAAGGGCATGGCGGTGCTCCTATGACTGACTGTGGTCAAGGGAAGCGTACAACCATTGTTGACTGTGGTCAAGTGCCAGTCACGCCGGAGGCGTGCATGGTGTGTCCATCGCCGTACGAAGCCGCTAGCCTTCTGGGAGGCCTCGCGGCCGCCTCTGGCGCGCCTCCAGGCTCCCCGAAGGTTCGTGGTATTCTTGGTGGGAGCCGATCACTGGTTAACTCCAGGCGGCAGTCCCTACGGCCACCCTCGGGTGGCCGTAGTTGTAGGATGGCCCGGGTGCCGTGGTACTGCTACGTGGACGAGTCCGGCGACACGGGCGGGCTCCCGAGCGCGGACTCCCCGGTTCAGCCTGTCCTCGCTATCGCGGGCCTGGCGGTCTCCCAGGACGCGCTCGCGGAGTTGACGCATGACTGGATCGCGCTCAAGCGGCGGTTCTTCGGCGTGTCGAGCGCGCCGCCTCGTTTCCTCGACTGCATCAAGATCGAGGTCAAGGGATCGGACCTTCGCAGGGACGTTCGCTCCGAGCGTGGTCGCCGCAAGAGGCGTGCCGCCGTGGGATTCTTCGATCGAGCGCTCGACCTCCTCGAGCGTCACGACGCTCGCATCTGTGGGCGGATCTGGATCAAGGGCATCGGCGCGCCGATGAACGGGATCGCGGTCTACACGTCGGCGATTCAGAGTATCTCAGCGGACGCTCGAGCACGCGGACGACGTCGGGGTCGTGATCGCGGACTCGCGCACCCCGGCGCTGAACGCGTCGGTCGCTCATTCGATCTTCACGCAGCGCTTCCGGTCGAGCGCCGGTGGCGACCCGTACCCGCGGATCCTCGAGGTTCCAACCTTCGGGCACAGCCAAAACCACGCCGGCATCCAGCTTGCCGATCTCGTGGTCAGTGGACTGCTCTTCCCGATCGCGGCGCATTCGCACTGCCTCGGCCACGTCCGGAACGCGACCCACGTCTCGCCCGACCATGCGCTGCTGACGCCGCGGTACGGCGCGCGACTCGCAGGGCTGGAGATGAAGGTCAAGGCTGGGCCAGATGCGGGAGGCATCAGCGTTACGGACGCCATTGGCGCTCGTGGTTCAGGTTCGCTGTTTCGCTAGCGCGCCGCGCCCGCCGCGACTACGTCTGGTCGACCCTGGAGGCCGCCAACGCGCTTCGGATCGCGTCGTCGTTCGCACGCAGCGTGAGGTCGTCCTCCGCCTTGGGCGCCTCCTTGAAGGTGCTGGTGATTCGTGATAGCTTGAAATGATGCGGGGTGCCTCGGATGGCGTCGTGGTGGTGGGAGGCGGGTTTGCCGGTGTGGCTTGCGCGCGAGAGCTCTCCCGGGCGGGTGTGGAGGTGGTGCTGCTGGAGGCCCGCGACCGCCTTGGTGGGCGGACATGGACGCGCGAGTTTGAGGGGCACCAGGTCGAGCTCGGTGGCGCCTGGGTACACTGGCACCAGCCGCACGTGTGGGCCGAGATGAGCCGCTACGGGCTGGAGCTTACGGAGTCGCCAACGGCTGCGCTGGCACGGTGGTGCGTCGGCGGCGAGCGCCACGACGCGGACATGGCGGCCGTGTGGGAGATGATGGCGTCGGGCAGCGATCAGCTGTGCGCGGACGCGCAGCAGGTCTTCGAGCGGCCGCACGATCCGCTGTTCGGAGACATCGAGGCGATCGATCGACTCTCGATCGAGGATCGGCTGGGCGCGCTTGGCCTAGACGACGGTGTGGCAGCTGTCACCCGCTCGCTGTGGCAGACGGCGGGTAGCGCCTACACGAAAGAGGTCGGCCTCGCCGCCGCGCTTCGCTGGTACGCGCTGTCGGGCTTCAACTTCGGGTTGCTGATGGACTGCGTCGCGCGCTACAAGATCGCACTCGGCACGCGCGCCCTGATCGAGGCGATGGCTGCTGACGGCCCCTTTGAGACGCGCTTTGACTCGCCGGTCGCGAGCGTCGAGCAGGACGCGGACGCGGTCGCGGTACGCCTCCGCGACGGATCCCAACTTGAAGCGCGCGCTGCCATCGTCGCGGTGCCGCTGAACGTGCTCGGAACGATCGCCTTTTCGCCTGCTCTCAGCGACGCCAAACAACCGGCGATCGCGGCGGGTCAGGCATCACATGGTCTCAAGGTGTGGGTGCGCGCCCGCGGCGAGATCGACCGGTTCGTGATCGGCGAGCCGGGCGGGCCGCTCTCCTATCTGCAACCGGAGTACCGCGTCGAGGGCGACACGCTGTTTCTCGCGTTCGGGCCGGATGCCGGCTCGCTCGACGTGACCGACCATGCGGCCGTCGTGGACGCCGTCGGCCGCCTGCTGCCAGAAGCGGAGATCGTCAGCTCGCACGGACACGACTGGGTGGCCGACGAGTTCGCGCGCGGCACCTGGTCGATGTACCGGCCGGGCCAGCTGACCGGCGCGTTGCGCGCCCTCCAGGAACCCGAGCGACGCGTCATCCTGGCCGGCTCCGACGTCGCCAGCGGCTGGAACGGCTTCATCGACGGCGCCATCGAAAGCGGTTTCCGGGCCGCGCGGACGGCGCACCGGGTACTCATGAAGGCGTGAGGTCGTAGACCAGCAGGTTCGAGCCTGGCTGGTACGGCCGATAGCCGACGCGTGCCCAATGGGCTGCGAGTGCCTGGCGCGCGGCACGGAGGTCGTCCGCGTTCTCGGGACGCGGGATCGGCGACGCGCGCGCAACCGCGGTGGTGCAGGACCCGCCGCCAAGCGTCGAGAGCGTGCAGGCCGCGACGGCGAGCCCGACTCCGGCTCCGCGGAACCGCCGATCGAGCGTGATGCTCTCCCCGATCAGGAGCGACGACCCCAGATCGCCGAGGTCGCTCTGCAAGGCGCCCTCGTCGTCGAACAGCTCGGCGAACTCGGCGAGATCCGATGAGGTGTCGAGCGCCTCGATGGATGGCACGTCGTGTTCCATGGCGCCAGCCCAGTCGAACAGGTGCGCGACCACGCTGCCCCCGATCTCGGCGGGACCGCGATCATTGGCCGGGAACACTCGGATCTCGCCGCGAAAGCTCGTGAGCCAGCGCTCCGGCTCGTCTGGGCTCAACGCCGCTGGGTCGTGGAACGTCCACGCGATGTCAGCCAGTTGCGGCCGGTGGTTCACGCGACCCGGCCGGTTGACTTCGCCCAGCGCTCGACGTCGCCCCAGCGCCATACGGTCGAGCGGCCGAGCACGCCGAGCGGCGACGGGAAGTCGTCACGCGTGACGAGTTGAGCGACCCGCTGCTTGGTCACGCCAAGGCGCTTCGCGATGTCGAGTTGGACGACGAGTTCCGTTCGCTGGTCGACGCGCATGGCAGGGATGATAGCGCGCGCTCTTGTCCACAGACAAGCGGTACCGCGGTTCGCCGACGCCGGGCGCCGCGCGGTTCAGGTGGCTCAGTAGGCGACGGGTGCGTGCGGACGGACCATCGCTCGCTGCCTACCGCGACGGCAGCTCTTGGTGTCGGCCTCCGTGTCGCAGGAAGTCGCTGTATTTCACGGTGATTCGTTGTTCAAGAGTGATTTGACAACGCGCTCGAGCTCGACAAGGTCGTTTCCGTTGATCGTCTCGCGAATCAGCTCGAGATCGATCCGGAAGTACTCGTGAGCCAGGACGTTTCGAAGGCCTGTGATCTCTGCCCAGGGGATGTGTTTTGCTCGGGCGCGGGTCGCGGCTGTGAGGTCGCCGGCGGCTTCGCCGATCACGAGGAGGTGGTATTTCACCGCGTCGATCGCCATCGCGCTGGTGACTTCGTCGGGCTCATCGAGCGCGGGGGCATACGAGTTGACCGCGGCGATCGCCAGTTGGATATCGCGCAGGCGGGTGAGGTCGTCCCGTGGACTCATACGACGATTGCTTCGCGCAGCGCCTGTTCTCGGGCTTCTGGTCGCAGCAGCTCGACCGTTGCCACGTCCACCGGGACGTTGAGCGCCGCGGAAAGCTCGATCTTGAGACCAGCGAGCGCGAGCAGCCGTCGGCCTGGGCGCAGGTCGACGAGGAGGTCGATGTCGCTCGCATCCGTGTCCTCTCCGCGTGCGACTGACCCGAACGCACGGACGTTGCTCGCGCCATGCCGGCGCGCGATCTTGAGGATCGTCGCGCGGTGCGCGTCAAGCACACGGCGTCGTGGCCCCGATAGCGCGTCTACCGCACTCAATCCGAGCTCGAAGCCGCAGACGCGAAGGATGCGCTCGAGCGTTGCGGCTCCCGGCTGTTTGCGCCCGTGCTCGTAGTTGGCGATCGTCTGCTGCGACGTCCCGGCGCGGCTTGCCAATGCCGCCTGGGACAAGCCGGCAGCTCCACGCGCGTCGCTGATGAGCTCGCCGGCATCCATGGTCTACGAACGAACTTTAGTACATTCGATTGAATGTATCAAAGCGAGAGCCGCTTCCGCTGGCTCGAACGAGGTCCAGAGGTGATCGCGATCGGTTTGCAGAGCAGACCGGCCGCCGCCGCTCGCTGACGCAGTCCTGTCGGGGTCGGAATACTCTCGCACGATGCCAAGGACCTCCGATCGTGCCTGGCGTGTCTTCGAAGAGCTCACGGCGGCGTTCTACGCCGGCGGAGAGGGGGGTACGGCGCACGCCGGACAGGGCTGGTTCGCCTCCCTCTCGAACACTCCGAACGGCGAGCTGAACGTCTGCGGCCTCACGGCGCGGGCGGATCGGCAGAGCGCGGACGAGCTGATCGATCTGCTCGGGGCCGACCAGCCGGCGATCGTGTTCACCTCCGGCGCGCTCACTGCCGCGGCGCGCGCACCGCTTCTCGGGGCCGGGTTCGAGCTCGCCGAGACGGCCGAGCCGTTGATGCGCTGCGGGCGACCGCCGGCCGTGGCTGCCGCGCCGTTCCGCGTCGCGCCCGCGACGCGAGAGTCGGATGTCGAGCTGGCCATCGACGTGACGGCCGAGGCGCATCGCGTCGATCGGTCATTGCTCGCGGCGAGCATCGGCATCGGTGCGAGAAGCGATGGTCGGGAGGTCTGGCTCGCCTGGGACGGCGAGGAGGCCGTCAGCGCGCTCTGGCTCGCCCGGGAGGGTGGGACGATCGGCGTGATGGAGATGATGACTCCCAACCGCCACCAGCGGCGTGGCGCCGGTCGGTGCCTGCTGACGGGAGCGCTGACGGCGACGTGGGATGCGACGATCGCCGAGGCGGTCCTTCTCGCCACTCCGGCGGGGCGGGGGCTGTACGAGTCCGTCGGGTTCGTCGCCGTCGACGAAGCGCTGACGTGCGTCCGCGGGCTCGACGACGACGTGCTCGGTGCGATCGGCCAGGCGACCTAGCCGGCACGGACCGGTGCGAGGTCGTTGATCTGCACGGCTTCCCGGCCACCTCGACGGATAGTGTTGTTCCATGCCGAGCGGCGCTCACCGGCCAGACGACTACGAGGAGCTACTCGACGAGGAGAGCTTGGCGGTGCTCGCCATCCTGCTCGCGGTCGCGCTGGAGTGTGGCTTCGGCTTCACGAAGATCGTCTCGTGGCAGGCAGGGCTGATAGCAGGACCGACCAGCCTGATCGCGCTGATCGTGCTCTTCCGCTGGAGGCGTTCGCGAGCGCGGCTCGTGGCTGCAGCGCGCTGGGTGCTGGGCCGCGAGGCTCGCTAAACGCTCTTCCTCGTGGCGTCTGGCTGAGTGATTTCGTTCCGGCGGGGGTTCACTCAGCTAGCGGCCAACGGCCTGGGAGTGAACGTCTCAGAGCGCAAACGTGCCGGCAGGCACCTGCTGGGTGATGCAGTGAGGTCCGCCGCCGCCGGCCTTGAAGAGCACGTCCGACGGGACCGTGAGGATCTCGCGCCCCGGGTATGCCGCTCGGATCTGCGCGATTGCCAGCTCGTCGGCGGGAACGTTCGCGATCGGAGCGACGACCCCGCCGTTGCAGACGTAGAGGTTGAGGTAGGGGATGCCCTCGGCGTCTCCCGTGTCGAACCCCACCACCTCGATCGTGCGCCCGCGAGCGTCGGGAGCTCCTCGTAGTCGCCGGGCGTTGTCGATGCCCTTCTGGCGGTCCGGGTGCGCCGGGTTCGACGGCGTGTGCAAGATCACCCGGCCCGGCGAGAGGAAGTGAGCGACATCGTCGATGTGGCCGTCGGTCGAGAAGTCGTCGTAGTGTCCCTCGCCCAGCCAAACGACGCGATCGATGCCCAGGTAGTCAGACAGCGTCGACGCGATCTGCTCTCGGGACATCCCAGGGTTGCGGTTCTCGTGCAGCAGGCACTGCTCCGTCGTGATCAGCGTGCCGTCGCCGTCGACGCAGAACGAGCCACCCTCGAGCACCATCGGCGCCCGGTATCGGCGAGCTCCCAGATGACGTGCGATCAGCTCGGGCACCCGCGCGTCGGAGGCGGTGGGCTGGGCCGGGTCGCCCCAGCCGTTGAAGGAGAAGTGCACCAGCGCGAGCCGGCCCTGCGCGTCTCGCACGAAGATCGGCCCGTTGTCGCGTATCCACGAGTCGTCGAGCTCGGTCTCGATCAGCTCGATCCGGGATGACAGCAGCCGCGTCGCCTCGCCCCGCTGCTGCTGGCGCACGAGCATCAGCACCGGCTCGAGCTCGGAAACCGCGTTGGCGACCGCCGCCTGTTGCACCTGCGCTCGCGCGTACGCCTCTGGACCGTAACCCCGGCTGGACGCCGAGTACGTCTCCGGCCGGCACGGCCAGGACATCAGCGTCAGCTGATGAGCTTCCCACTCGGGCGGCATCGTGAATCCGTCGGCGCGTGGCGTCCGAGGCTCGGTGGTGGTCTGCTTGCTCGGCGACGTCGTGGATCGGTCGTGCGATGGCATCGAGGCTCCCTCCGGTATGCGGCCGTCAGGCGCGACCGGTGGCGTACCAGGCGCGCGCCGGGAGCGTGAACGGCCCTGGCGGATCCCCGAGCCGCCGGCGCAGCTCGTCGCGGAGTCGGTCCTGGAGGGCCGGGGCGAGCGAGACGCAGAACGCCCCGGCGGGGCCTGCGCCTCCGACGAAGCCGGCCCAGAGGTCGTCGAAGCCGTCGTAGCCGGCCTCGACCGTGATCGCGCCGCTCGTGACGTCCCGGAAACCCGCGGCGGCGAACAGCTCTGCGATCTCGCCGTCGCGGCCGAAACGCAGCGTGGATGCCTCGTCTGGCGCCTCGGGGTCGAGAGCCAGCGCCGAATCCCAGAATTCGCGGAGCAAGCGCATGCCGTCCCGAAAGTCCCAGACGCAGGCCGCGGCGACACCGCCGGGACGAAGCACGCGCCGCATCTCGCCTGCGGCCGACGGCGGGTCGGAGACGAAGTGCAGCACGAGCTGAGCGAGCGCGGCGTCGAAGGACTGATCGTCGAAGGGCAGCGCCTCGGCTGAGCCGAGTCGCACATCGACCTCCGGGTTGCGGCGCCGGCACTCTGCGACGAACGGCTCCGACGGGTCGATTGCCGCGACCGCGCTGCCGCCACAACGACGCACGAGCTCGGCCGTCAGCGCGCCCGGTCCGCAGCCGATGTCGAGCACGACCGTTCCAGCCTCGACCGCGGCCCGATCGGCGAGAGCGACCGCCAGCGACGACGAGTAGCGGCCGACGAAGCGGTCGTATGCCTCTCCGCTGACCTGAAAGGTGCCCGGGCCGCGCATGCAGCGCATCCTGCTCGCATCGTCCGCTCGAGTCAAACCGGACCGGCTGCACCGCAGAGCCGGCGGCGGCCGCCGCCGCCAGCCAGTGACGCGCACGGCCCGAGGCCGCCAGGCAGGCGTATCCTCCCTGTCCCGGGAGAACGAGAAGGAGAGCGAGATGCCGATCAAGCTCCACCGCTGCAACGCCCAATGGGTCAAGTTCAGCGGGCACCCGTGCTGGAGAGTGGAGAAGGCGTTGATCGACAAGGGCATCGCCTATGAGCGAGTGCCCGGCCCCGGACTTCCCTGGCAGCGCAGTCAGCGCACCCGTCTCCGCGAGCTGACCGGCGGCAATCTCTATCCGGCGATCGAGTTCGAGGACGGCAGCGTGTATCGCGACGGCTCGAAGGACATGGCCGCGCGCATCAGCGCCGGAAAGCTGTTCGACGCGGCCGGTGGGCCTGCGGGTTCCTCCGCCGGCCCGGCCTCCTCGGAGGTCGCCGGCGACGGCTGATTCGTGCGCGTCCGGTGATCAAATCGAGCCGGTCGAGACGGAATTCTCTCACTAGACTTTCAATCTATGGGGCGTTCCGTCAAACGGATCCGACCAGGCTGGCTGTCTGCGATCGCCGGACTCGCATCGATCGTCGCGCTGTTCGCGCACGTCTCGCCGAGCGGAGCGACCGCAGCGGGCACGAACGGCATCGTGCTCTTCACGCGCCTCGAGGACATGTGGTCGATGGACCCGGGTGGAGCCGGACCGTTCCGCCTGACGAACGTTCGCGGCACCGAGATCGGAGCGTGGTCGCCCGATGGCCGCAAGCTCGCGTTCGAGCGGCGCGGGCTCGAGGTCGACGCGCGCTCGAACGAGACCGACATCTTCGTCATGAACGCCGACGGGACCGACCCGCATCCGCTGACCTCCGATGGCGCGAGCTCGCGCCCGTCATTCTCGCCTGACGGCCGCAAGATCGCGTTCCTGAGGCGTGTTGGCGAGCAGAATCAGATCTTCGTGATGAACGCCGGCGGAAGCGGCGCGACGCAGATCACCTCGGATCCGTCGGTCACGGTGATCGGGGTCGCCACCGTCTGGTCGCCGGACGGGACGAGGATCGCGTTCACCGGGATCTCGAGGGTCCCGGGCGCCCCGAATATCGCGCAGGCCTACACGGTCGGACCCGACGGCTCCGGGCTGACGCCGATCAGCCATGACAGCGAGAGCATTTTCGTGGATGACTACTCCCCTGACGGCAGCTGGCTCCTGGCGAGGCGGCACGTGTTCCTCGCCGCGGGGAGCGGCGACCTCGCGACCTACCAAGACGAGCTCGTGCGCGTGCCGAGCGCGGGCGGCGACGCCGCGCTGATCCTGGCGCCGCGCCACTTCGAGAACGTCCTCGGCGCGAGCTGGGCGCCGGACGGCGCATCGATCCTGCTCTCGCTGTACCAGGACGACAACCTCGGAGCGCCAGAGGATGCGATCTCCGTGATCTCGCTGCGCCCCGACGGCTCCGGGCGTCGCGTGGTCGTCCCGCCGCAACACGACCCGTACCGCTGGGTGCAGGTCGGTGACTGGCAGACGCTCCCCTGCACGATCGTCGGGACGCCGGGGAGCGACACGATCAACGGCACCCCGGGCGACGATGTGATCTGCGGGCTCGGCGGCAGCGACACGATCAACGGGCGGGGCGGCGACGATCGCATCCTCGGCGGTGCCGGCAACGACCTGCTTTCCGGCGGCGCGGGCGACGACGAGATCGACGGCGGCTCGGGCGCCGACCGGCTGCTCGGCGGCCCGGGAGCAGACCGCCTGCTCGCATTCGACGGGTTCGCCGACACGCTCGACGGCGGCGCCGGGATCGATCAGTCCCGCGCCGACCGCGGGCTCGACACGCCGGTGGTGCGCGTCGAGGGCCTGCGCCGCTTCTGAGCAACGGCCCGACCGCCCGGGACGTTCTACCCCGAGGCCGCGGCAGGCGCGCGAACGATCAAGGTCGGACACTCGGCATGTTGCGCGCACTGGTGGCTGACCGACCCCAGCAGCAGCTCGCTGAAGCCGCCGTGACCGCGCGAGCCGACGACGAGCAGATCGGCTCCGCGGGACTCGTCGACGAGGACCGCTGCGGGCCGTCCCTCGACGACGCGCGTCTCGATCTGCACGTCGCCCGAATCTGGGATTGTCTCCCGCAGCGTCGCCTCCAAGGACGCCTCGGCCGAGTCGCGAAGTCCCTTGATGTCGGCGGCGAGCAGCGGATAGGAGCCGGTGAGGCCGACAGCTCCGGTGTAGCCGGATTGCGAGACGTGGACGACGCGGAGCGTTGCGTGACGCAACCTCGCCTCATCGAACGCGAAGCGAAGCGCGGCCTTCGCTCCGGCCGATTGGTCGATCCCGACGACGACCAGGCTCATGATGGGTCCCTTCGATTGCGTGCTGAAACTGTGGCAATGGACGTGGCGTCTGGTTTCCTCGAGCTGCCGTGAGGTGAGCACCACGCTATGGCTTGCCGCAACGTGTCGCATCGGCGGAACCTGCCCCTCCGGTGCGGGAAAGCCGCGTTCTCCCCCGATCCGCGACGGGAGCAGGCGCGGTGCTACGGCTGATCCGCAATCACGATGCGAGCAAGCGCCGAAGAAACGACGCTCGCGGTGTCGGAGAGTTCGGACATGACCTCTGTCGTGGCCAGCCCGTGGACGATCGATGGCCGTGCGTTCCCGACGGGGGCGGATCTGCGAACGCAGCTGCGCTTCGCCGTTCGCTACGCGATTCTCGCGCCGTCGTCTCACAACACGCAGCCGTGGCTCTTTCGCATCGGCGACGCTCGAGTCGAGCTGGTCTGCGATCGCACGCGCGCGCTGCCGGTCGTCGACCCGGACGACCGCGAGCTCCTGATCTCATGCGGCGCCGCCCTGTTCGTCCTGCGACTCACGCTGCACGCGCACGGAATTTCCGAGCGCACGACGATCCTGCCCGATCCGACCGATGGGGACCTGCTCGCCCGCGTCGAGGTGATCGGGGACGCGTCGCCGCGGACGCAGGACGTGCGGCTCTTCGAGGAGATCCAGAACCGCGTCACGAGCCGCGCGCTGTTCGAGCCGGATCCCGTGCCCGAGCACGTGGTCTCGGCGATGAGGAGCGCGGCCGTCGACGAGGGCGCATGGCTTGCGCCGTTCGCGGGGGCGGACGAGCGCGCAGCGGTCGGATCGCTCGTCGCACGGGGCGACATCGACCAGTTCGCGGACGAGCGCTTCCGGCGGGAGCTCGCGCTCTGGATGCATGCGAGGCGCTCGGGCGACGGGCTCGCCGTTCACGGCGCGATGGTGACGCGCACGCTCATGCGGACGTTCGACATCGGCGGTCGAAGGGCGCGAAGCGACCGGGAGATCGCCGAGGGCTCGCCGCTGCTCGCCGTGCTCGGAACCGGCGGTGACGGTCCGCGGCACTGGATCGCCGCCGGCCAGGCGCTGGCGCACGTGCTCCTGCTCGCGCAGCGCGCCGGGCTCGCCAGTGGCTTTCTCAACCAGCCGATCGAGGTCCCCGAGCTGCGACCTCAGCTTGCGGCGCTGACGAAGCGCGAGGGCCTGCCGCAGCTCCTCGTGCGGTTCGGGTACCCGAAGGCCGGGCTCGGCGCGCCGGCGCGTCACACCGCGCGGCGACCTCTGATCGACGTCCTGCTCAGGGAGGACGCGCCGTGAGCTCTTGCCGATCCGTTAGAGCCGGTTTCAAAAGTCTCGGGGTGTCTGGAGTCGCTGGATCGTCCTACGGTTCTCTTGCCGGGCGTTGCACGCCTGGCAAGAGAATCTGCGGCGACCCGCAGCCCGCGCTACGCGCGGTCTGCGGGGCTTCGCGGGAGCACCGGCCGGCTCTTGAACAGGCCACCAGCCTGCCCCGCGAGC
>JANLRV010000159.1:0-9048 GCA_031361905.1 Actinomycetes bacterium | reverse complement strand
GCGAGCACCGCGTTGAGGGGAATCCGCTGTTGGAAGCCGAGAGGCTACGACGCGCGGTAGATGGATGCCATGCGTAGTTGGACCTGCCGGATTGGAGTCGATTGAAGCGGGGGCACCCGCTCTGCGAGCGGGTGCCCCCGGTGGATCTACATGCGGGCTTGGCTTGGGCCTACGCGACCGGCCATGCGCGGAGGAACGTCTCCGCGTTGCCCTTCATGAGCTCGACCGACATGTCGCGCACGGTGGTGTCACCGTTGCCCGTCTTGATGCCGATCGCCTTGCCGATCACCGATACGTTCTTCGGGACAACAATGCCCTGACCGGTGAAGACCGCGCGGCGCACGCTCTCGCGCGTGCCGTTCGACTTCGCGATCGCGGCCATGATGACCTGGGTCGCAGCTGCCCCGTAGAGGGAGTAGTTGCTCGCCGGAGCGTGGCCGTACTTCTTCTTGAACGCCGTGAGGAACTTCTGCGCCGTGCCGCCGCCCTTCTGCAGCACGTCGGTCGGCAGGCCCGCGAAGGTCAGGTACATGCCCTGCGACTCCGGCAGCGCCTGCAGGTCCGGGTAGCCCGTGAAGCCATCGGGCGCGACCAGCTTGACCGCTCCGTCGTTGGCGCCGAGCACGGCGACCTTGTCCTTGACGACCTGGTTGCCGTTGTTGTCGTCGATGCCGCCGAGGTAGACGCAGTCAGGGTTCGTGCCCTTGATCTTCGTGAACAGCGCCGTGTAGTTCGGCTGCTTGGCATCCCAGCCGTCGTTGCCGAGGATGTTGATGCCCTGCTTCTTCGCCTCGTCGACGAAGGCACGCGCAACGCCGACGCCGTAGGTCTGCGCGTCGTTCAGCACGTAGCAGTTCTTGACCTTGAGGATCTTCGCCGCGAACTGTGCAGCGGCGGCGCCCTGATAGTCGTCGGTGGCGACGATGCGGCCGTAGTTCTTCTTGCCGGTCGGGTAGTACTTCTGCGGCTCGCCCGGATCCCAGGCCTTGGTCAGGCCGGGGTTCGTGTTCGCGTGCGAGACCATCAGCATCGCGCCGCCCGGAGCCTGGTTCAAGACCGGAACCTGGATCTTGGCGCAGCCCGAGTTGTAGGTGCCCATGACGGCGATCTCGGCCTTGTTGCTGACGTGCTTGACCGCGTTCGCGGCACACACCGCGTCATCCCAGCCGCCCTTGGCGGCAGTCGAGTCGTCGTACTTGGCGATCTTGATCTTGAACTTGCCTGCCATGCCCTTGTTCTGGGCGACGATCAGGTTGATCGCGTTGATCGTGTCGTTCGAGGCGTCGGCGCTCGCGCCCTGGAACGGCAGGTCGACGCCGATCACGACGGTCTTCACTGCGCTCTTGCCGCTCGCAATCTGCGTCCCGGCCGTGACGGCGGCGAGCGCCCCCAGGCCGAGCACGACTGCAACGGCGCGCTTTCTCTTGCCAACGTTCATGTATCGGTGTCCTTTCCGACTCCGGTGGGCTGCCCCGGCGAATGATCGCGCGGGGCGTCTAGCGGCGCGACCCTACAGGATCAAACGCACATGGTATTCACTGAGACGGCGAGTCTATAGAGTCGGCTGCTAGAAGGTATTCGAAACGGTGATCGTCTTGTCAAGCTCTATCACTCGGTCTGCACGGGCCACGAGCACCGGATCGTGGGTCGCGCAGACGATCGCGCCACCGTCACGCGCGGCCGCGCGGAGCGCGTCGCCGAGCCGCTCGGCGTTGGCCTCGTCGAGCTGCGATGTCGGCTCGTCGAAAAGGGCCAGCGCCGCACCCGCCGCGAGCACGCGCGCGACCGCCACCCGCTGGCGCTCGCCACCCGAGAGCACGCGCGCCGGCCGACCGGCGAGGTCGCCGAGCCCGAGCGTCGCGAGCCACGCGTCGCCGGACGATCGATCGCGCTCGCGCAATCGCAGCGAGAGCGCGACGTTCTCGCTCGCGTCCAGCGCGTCGACGAGCTCGGTCCCCTGCGGCGCCATCGCGAGGCACCGGCGCCGCAGCTCCGCGAGCGCGGTCCGGTCGAGCCCGCCGAGCGACACGCCGGCGACCTCGATCTCGCCCTCGCTCGGCCGCTCGAGTCCCGCGAGCAGGCGCAAGAGCGTCGTTTTGCCCGAGCCCGAGCGGCCGAACAGCACGGTCAGCTCCCCCGCGTGCACGTCGAGGTCGAGCGGCCGCACGACGACCGCCTCGCCGTAGCGGCGCCCGGCCCCGCGCAGGCGGGCGACCACGCGGCCGCCGGCGCGCGCTGTCATCGCCGACTGCGGGCTCGTCGGGGCGACCGGCGTCGGCACGGCCGCACGGAGCACGATCGCGTCGCCCTCTCGCTGTGCCCGCACGCGCTGCCCGAGAGCGGTCGCCCGGCGCAGCTCGTCGGGCAGCCGTAGCCAGCCGCGGTCGTCGACCACGAGCGCCTCGGGCGAGTCGACCGGAAACCGCTCCTCGCTGAGGCGTCCGTCGCGAATCCGCACCATGCGGTCGGCGACGCGCGCCGCACGCGGGTCGTGGCTGACGATCAGGAGCGTCGAGCCGCGCTCGCGCGCGATCGCCGCGAGCAGGTCGTAGACGGCGTCGGCGCTCTGCTCGTCGAGCTCGCCCGTGGGCTCGTCGGCGAGGATCACCGGCGGCTCGTGCGCGAGCGCGGCACATGCCGCGACGCGCTGAGCCTGGCCGCCCGAGAGCTCGACGGGGCGGCGCTCGGCGAGCTCGGCGAGCCCGAGCCGCTCGAGCTGGGAGCGCGCACGCGCGCGGCTCTCGGCACGCGCGCACCCGGCCAGGGCGAGCGGAAGCGCCACGTTCTCGAGCACCGAGAGCTCGGAGAGGAGCGCGCGCCGGTGGCCCTGGTCGATCAGGCCGAGGCGATCGCGCCGGAAGCGCGCGCGCTCGCGGGGCGAGAGCCGGTGCAGCTCGGCACCGAGCACCATCGCCCGCCCCGCGCTCGGCTGCGCGAAGCCGCAGAGGACGCGCATCAGCGTCGTCTTCCCCGCCCCGCTCGGCCCGTGCACGAGCACGCGCTCCCCCGGCGCGACGGCCAGCGTCAGCCCTCGCAGCGCCGCCACCTCGCTGCCATCCCGCCGGTAGAGGCAGAACAGGTCGTCGATCTCCAGCGCGTTCACGCTGTGCCCTCCGGCCGGGCCGGGAGCGGCTCACGGAAGGCGACCCGGCTGACGACGAGGGCGCCGAGCAGGCCGATCGCGATCGTCGTCAAGACGACGATCGCGACGACGCCCAGCAGCCCGGTCTCGCGCCGCGGCGGGACCGGCTCGGTCGCGTTCGCCGTGACGTCGACGAGGCGCGTGACGGCGCGCGCAAGCGCCGCGCCGACGAGCGCGCCGAACGGGACTCCCACGCCCAGGATGCACGCACTGCGCGCGACGAGCAGCCGGCGCAGCCGCCTCGGCACGAGGCCGTCCGTCTCGAGCGCGTGCAGCTCGCCCTCGTCGTCGCGCCGGTCGGCGACGACCATCAGGACGACGCCCAGCAGCGCGAGCACCACGCCGATCAGCGACGTCATCAGCAGCAGCCCTTCCGCCGCGCGGGCGAGCGCGTCGTCCTCGAGCGAGCGCTGGAGCTCGGCACGCGAGTCGAGCGAGAGCGCCGCGAACGGCGGCCGCCCGAGCGCGCGGCGAAGCGTCCGCAGGCCTCCCGCGCCGCGCGCGCCGATCCAGAGCTCGTCGGGCGCGCCGAGCGTGGGCCGGGTCGCGTCCAGCGCGAGGCGCAGCGCCGTCGCGTCGGCAACGACGAAGCGCGATCCGAGCGTCGGGAAGCGCGTCGCCGTCGCCACGATCTGCACCGGCAGCCGGTCGTTTGCCCCGAGATCGAGCACGAGCCCGCCGCCCTGCGCGTGCGCGGCTGTGGCGGGATCGGCGAGCACGCGCAGGGCGACGCCGTCGAGCAGCTGCCGGCGACGGACGACCACCGAGGTGCCGAGGATGCGATAGTCGATCGAGAGCCCGCCGGCCTCGGGGCGCACGCTCGAGCCCTCGCCGGCGAGATAGCCGGCCGGCTCGAGCGAGACGAGGCCGCCCGGCTGCGCCGTGACGCTCTCGATCGCGACGTGCCCGGCCAGCGCGGCGACGCTCGAGTTCCCCTCGCCGAGGTGGTGCTGCAGCCGCGACGCCTGATCGGGAGGCTGGCGCAGCACGAACCCGACGAGCCGCGAGCCCGCGGGCAGCGGGCGCTCGAACGCCGTCGCGAGGCGGCCGCTCTCGGCACGCACGACAAGCGGCGTCTCGACGGTGCCGTCCGGGTGCTGCACGACGGGCCGCACCTCGATCGCGGTCAGGTTGTAGCGCGCGCCGAGCACGAGGACCGTCGCTCCGGCCGGCAGCGGGGATCCGACCAGCAGGCGATCGCCGCGATGGCGCAAGAGGTCGCCAATGCGGCGCGCCGAGGTCTGCGAGAAGTCCGAGCGGAACCCGTGCAGGCGGCCGATCACGGGGGCGTCGACGCCGAGGAGCTCGGCGGAGTCGGAGCTCGAGCCGGCTCCGGGCACGTCGGCGGACTGCCGCACGACGTCGCTCACGACGGTGCCGGGCGCGAGCGCCGCATAGCGCGTCGCGGGCGCGAGATCGACGGGCCGTTCGAGCGTCGGCCCGACGGTCAGGCGCAGGTCGAGCGGCACGGCGAACGCGGCCTGGTCGTGCGCCCCGTGCTCGAGCGTCGCGCGGTACGTGCCCGCGAAGACGACGAGCGCGACGGTCGCGCAGAGGAACGCAATCGCCGCGAGCGGCCGCAGCGGACGGCGCAGCACGCCGCTGAGCGCGAGCCGCCCGACCAGCGAGCGGGCCGGAACGAGGCGCAGCACGAGCGGCGCCAGCCGCGCGGCGACGAGCCCGCCGCAGAGGACGGTGAGGACCGGCAAGAGCGCGAGCAGCGGATCCGAGCGCACGCCCAGCTCGTCGGCGCTCGAGGCACCGCGCGAGACTGCCAGCGCGATCGCGCAGAGCGCCGCGACGATCACGCCGTCGAGCGCGTTCACGCGCCGGCCGGGCAGCGGCGGGTCGCCACAGCGCAAGCCGATCGTGACCACGATCCAGGCCGCCACGGCCACGGCGAGCACCGTCACGCCGAGACCGTCCGAGCGCGCGCCCGCGAGCAGCGCGCGCGTGCCGATGTGCTCGACGTGGCCGAGCACCGCCGTCGCCCCGAGCGCCGCGGCCAGGCCGATCGCGATCCCGCCGAGCACGGGCCAGAGCGCCTCCACGCCCGTGAACAGGGCCTTCACCGACTGCGTCGCACCGCGACGGTCGAGCAGCTCGAGCACCGACTGGTGGCTCCGCCGGAGACCGAGCGCGGCGAGCGCGCAGAAGGCCAGCAGGAGCGCCGCTCCCTCGCCTCCGACGAGCTCGAGCCGGCGCGACCCGGCATCGGCGCGGTCGGCGGCGTCGGTCAGCTCGCGGTCGGCGGCCGTCAGCGTGAGGTACTGGCTCGAGAGCACCTCGGTTGCGGTCGCAACTCGAGCGAGCAGCCGCGCCAGGGTGTCGCGCCGCAGCGACGCGGAGTCGATCGGAACGACCCAGCCGTACGTGCGCGGGAACAGCTCGAGCGCGGTGATGCCGCGCATCTCGGCCACGCCCGGCCCGAGCAGCACCGCACCGGCCGATCCCGGGTCGAACGGCCCGCTCAGGAGCGCCTGGTTGAGCAGACGGGCGCGCCCGACGACGACGAGCCGAAGCGAAGGATCGACCTCCGGCACGCCTCGGCCGAGCACCTGCACGAGCTCGCACCGCTCCGCGTCGCAGCGCCGCGGGAGCCGTCCCGAGGCGAGCTGCACCTGCCGCGAGAGGTCATCGACCGCGCCGAGCAGGAACGCCCCTCCGCGGATGGTCGCGAGCTTGCTGAAGAGCACCTCGCGTTCGGCGCGCCGTGGCGAGAGCGGTGCAAGCGATCGTCGGGCGAGACGATCGATGCCCGTGAGCTCGACCGCTGAGAGCCGGTTGGGATACGCGGCCGTGAACGTTCGCTCGCCGACCGGCAGCGCGGCGACGGCCTGGCGCAGCGCGAGGTCGCCGGCCGTCGCGCGCACGCTGATCGTCATCGCGACGCCGAAGATCGCGGCGGCCACGCCGAGCGTGACGATCGCGCCGCGCGCGGGGCGATGACGAATGCGCGCGACCACGAGCCGCAGCGCCGCGCGGGTCGCCCTCACGCGCCGCCGGCTCCTGCGAGCGTGACCGGGCAGCGATCAGGGTGCCCGCAGACGTCGCCGTCGCAGAAGCGGCAGATCGCGAACGGCGAGACGCCGGAGCGCCGGAGCACAGCGAGCACCTTGCCGCAGAGCTCGCCCAGCTCGACGCGCTCGCTCGGGCCGAGCTCGTCGAGCACCGCGCCGAGCAGGCCGAGCCGCGCCCGCTGTATCTCGCTCGCGCGCGCGCGCCCGAGCCTCGTCGGCTTCAGCCCGACGCTTCGCCCGTCGGAGCTCGGCTCGCGCTGCACGAGCCCTTCCTCGGCGAGGCGGTCGACGAGGCGCACGCAGCCGGAGTGGCTGAGCCCGACGACGGCCTGCAGGTCGGCGATGGTGCGACCCGAGAGGTACTCGGAGAGCGCGATCAGCGCGGCCTGGCCGGAGGCGCCGAGACCGGACACCTCGGGGCTGGCCAGCCGATCGCCGAGCGCGACGACCATCGCCCCGAGGACGTTCGCAGCATGTTCCTTTTCATCTGTATGCGTCACGCATATGGACGATACCTGGCGAGGCGCCGCGTGTCACGCGACGCCATCGCAGCGAATCGCGCGATACGATCGGGGCAATGTCTGCGAACCCGTACGACCGCCCCAGCGATCCTGCCAAGCGCAACTCCGCCGTGATGACCGACGGTCCGCACCGGGCCGCCGCCCGGGCGATGCTGAAGGCGATCGGGTTCACCGACGAGGATCTCGCGAAACCGCTGATCGGCGTCGCCACGACGTGGATCGAGACCATGCCGTGCAACTTCAACCAGCGAGCGCTCGCGCAGAAGGTCAAGCAGGGCATCCGCGAGGCGGGCGGCACGCCGATGGAGTTCAACACCGTGTCCGTCTCGGACGGCGTGACGATGGGCGTCGAGGGCATGCGCGGCTCGCTCGTCAGCCGCGAGGTGATCGCCGACTCGATCGAGCTCGCGACGCGGTCCCATCACATGGACGGGCTCGTCTGCCTGGTCGGCTGCGACAAGACGATCCCGGCGGCCGCGATGGCGCTCGCGCGCATGGATCTGCCGGGTCTCGTCTTCTACAGCGGGTCGATCGCGCCCGGGCGGTACGACGATCACGATGTCACGATCCAGGATGTCTTCGAGGGCGTCGGCAAGTACCTCGGAGGCACGATGAGCGCGGTCGAGCTGCACGAGCTCGAGTCGAAGGCCTGCCCCGGCGCCGGCGCCTGCGGCGGCCAGTTCACCGCGAACACGATGGCGACGGCGCTCGAGTTCCTCGGCATCAGCCCTGCCGGCATCACGGGCATCCCCGCGACGCACGCGAGCAAGGCAGAGGCCGCCGTCGAGGCGGGTCGGATCGTGATGGACGTCGTGCGGCGCGATCTGCGCCCCTCGCAGATCATCACGCGCGACGCGCTCGAGAACGCCGCCGCTTCCGTCGCGGCGACGGGCGGATCGACGAACGGCGTGCTCCACCTGCTCGCGATCGCGCGCGAGCTCGGCATCGAGTTCGGGCTCGACGATTTCGAGCAGGTCGCCGCTCGCACCCCGATCGTGGCCGACATGAAGCCAGGCGGCCGCTTCGTCGCGACGGACATGTATGCGGCGGGCGGAGTCGCGCTCGTCGCGCGCGAGCTCGCCAAGCGCGATCTGATCCACGTGGGCTCGCCGACGGTCGACGGCCGCACGCTCGGCGAGGTCGCCGCCGATGCGTCGGAGACCCCGGGGCAGCAGGTGGTCGTGTCGATCGAGCACCCGATCAAGCCGACGGGCGGGCTCGGGATCCTCTACGGGAACCTCTCGCCTGAGGGCTCCGTCGTGAAGCTCTCAGGGCACGAGCGCTTGCTTCACCGCGGTCCCGCGCGCGTCTTCGAGAGCGAGGAGGAGTGCTTCGAGGAGGTCAAGCGCAAGGGCATCCGCTCAGGCGATGTCGTCGTGATCCGCTACGAGGGACCCGCGGGCGGGCCCGGCATGCGCGAGATGCTGCACGTGACGGCGGCGATCATCGGCGAGGGTCTCGGCGAGGAGGTCGCGCTGATCACGGACGGGCGCTTCTCCGGTGCCACGCACGGACTGATGGTCGGACACGTCGCACCCGAGGCCGTGCGCGGCGGACCCATCGCCGCGCTGCGCGAGGGCGACATCGTCGTGATCGACGTGAAGGCGCGCGAGCTTCGCGTCGAGCTGTCGGATGACGAGATCGCGGCCCGCCTCGCAGCGGTCGTGCATCCCGAGCCGCGTTACACGACGGGCGTGTTCGCGAAGTACGCGGCGCTCGTCTCGTCGGCGTCGGACGGCGCGGTCACGACGCCGACCCTCCGCTAGCCGCGGGCCCGCCTCCGGGCTTCGCCGCGCGCCGACGGCGCCGGCGCTTGGGAGCGGCGGGGGCGTCGGCCGCCTGCGTGGCCGCGGTGGCCGGGCGCGGACGCGGCTTCGCCTTCGGACGGGGTCGTGTGGCGCCGTCGCGCTCGGACGTCGCGCTTGCGGGGGGCGCCGGGCGCCCCGCCTTGCGGCGGCCGGCCTGCGCCCGGATCACGGCGAGCAGCGTCTCCTCGTCAGCTGTCCGCAGAAACTCGGCGGCGGTCTCGTCGAGCTCCGTCACCGTGATCGCGATCAGCCGGTCGCGGACGTCGTACTCCCCGGTCGCCTGCGCCGAGAGCTCGCGCGTGCGCGCGGCGCGCCCGGGGCGCAGCTTGACGAAGCCGGTGAGGCTGGCGGGGTCATAGCGGACGTTGAGCATGGCTGCCTCGAAGGATAGGCGGCGGGGTGCCAGGTGCCTTAGGTGCCAGGCACCGATAGTGGCCGGCCGTTGCAGCAACCGCCTCCGCAGCTCCCACGCCCAGCGAGACGCCAACAAAAGTGCCAGGCACCGATCTTGGCTCGCCGTTACAGCTACCGCCTCCGCAGCTCCCACGCCGAGCGAG
>JANLRV010000150.1:0-1552 GCA_031361905.1 Actinomycetes bacterium | reverse complement strand
GCAAGAGAACCGTAGGACGATCCAGCGACTCCAGACACCCCCGAGACTTTTGAAACCGGCTCTTAGAAGAGTGAGTCGGCGGGGATCGGCTCTGCTGCAACGGCGCTTCCAGCCGCCGTGATCGCACGCACGCTGGGCATCCCGACGACGAGCGCGATGTGGGCCGCGACCGCGGCCGCCCCGAGCCAGATCGCCGCGCCGGTGCCGATCACGCCGGCGACGGGCCCGATCACGGCGAAGCCGATCGGCTGGCAGGAGACGCTCCCGAGCAGCCGCCAGCTCGAGATGCGCGAGCGCGCCTCGGCCGGGACGTTCTGCGTGATCGTGGTCTCGAGCAGCGTCTGTGCGATCGCGATCGTCACGCCCGCGACGACGCACGCCGCCGACAGCACGGGCAGGCGAGCAGCCGACGGCAACGAGTCGACGCTCGCGAGCACGATCAGCCAGCCCGTGAACGGGATCGTCACGAGATAGGCGGCCACGAGCGGCCGGCGTGGACGCAGTCGCATCGAGACGGCGCCGCCCAGCAGCAGCCCGATCCCGAAGCTCGAGATCACGACCGCCCAGCCGTCCGCACCGCCCAGCGAGCGTTCCGCGACGAACGGCCCGAGCACGAAGATCGCGGGCATCACGAGCAGCGAGTAGAGCGTCTCGCCGCAGACGACGGTGACGAGCCACGAGCGCGAGCGGAACTCGTTCCAGCCGTCGGCGAGATCGGCGACGAAGCCGCGAGCGCGCGAGGAAGCGAGCGCGACCCCGCTCAGGCGGATCGCGGCGAGCGAGGCCGCGCTGATCGCGAACGTCGCCGCGTCGACCGCGATCGCCCCGGCGGGCCCGATCAGCGTGACGATCGCACCGGCCGCGATCGAGCCGAGGGCGAGGCCGACGGCAGGCGTCATGCCGAGCAGCGCCTGCGCCTCCTGCAGGTGCTCGGCCGAGACGGTCTGCGGGACGAGCCCCGAGAGAGCCGGGCGGAAGAAGGCCTCTGCAGAGCCGTAAACCGCCATCAGCGCCATCATCATCGGGATCGTCGCCGAGTCGGTCAAGAGCGCGATCGCGAGCACGGTCTGACAGGCGCCGCGGATCGCGTCGCTCGTCAGCATCACGAGGCGGCGCGGCAGCCGATCCGCCCAGACGCCGCCGACCAGGAGGAACACGGTGAGCGGCAGCGCGCGTGCCATCAGGACCTTGCCGAGATCGGTCTTGGAGCCGGTCAGCTCGATCACGGCGAACGCGATCGCGATCGTGTTCATCGCGTCGCCGAGGATCGACGCGCCCTGTCCCAGGAAGAGGAACCGGAACGGCCGGTCCGAGAGGCAGCCGCTGCGGAACAGGCGCGCGATCATCCGCCAGAGGGTAGGTGAAACGATTTAGACGTTCTCACAGAATGGATCGTGGGTGGCTGGCGAGTGGCTCGCAAGCCTGGGGTGGGTTGGCCGCGGAGCTGGGCCGGTAACCCACGGACCCCCAACAGGGGATGACACCCCCCGCGCCCCCCGGGCCCCCCCCCCCCCCACCCCGCCATATGTGAGAACCGCTTTAGGGCGGTTTG
>JANLRV010000117.1:0-5661 GCA_031361905.1 Actinomycetes bacterium | reverse complement strand
GCCCGCGGCGCGGGCCCAGCGAGAAACCGTGAAGCGGGCGTGACGACACCGACGCCGCGAACCAGCACGCCAAATCACGGACAACGATCTAGGCCGTGAGCTCCTCGGGAGCCTCGCTGGCGACCTCTCCTCCACCCCGCGCCACGAGCGTCGGTCGCATGGCGCGCTCGATCGTGTCGCGCGTGACGACGCACTTCGCGACGTCCTGGCGGCTCGGCAGCTCGAACATGACGTCGAGCAGGGCGTTCTCGATGATCGAGCGAAGGCCGCGCGCGCCGGTCTCGCGCTTGAGCGCGCTGTCGGCGATCGCCCAGAGCGCATCGTCGGTGAAGACGAGCTCGACCTCATCGTGGTTGAAGAGGCGCTGGTATTGGCGCACGAGCGCGTTCTTCGGCTCGAGCAGGATCTGCACGAGGTCCTCGCGCTTCAGCTGGTGCACGGCGGACATCATCGGCAGGCGCCCGATGAACTCGGGGATCATGCCGAACTGCACGAGATCCTCGGGCATCACGCTGCCGAACAGGTCGGCCGTGTCACGATTGCGCTTCGAGTCCACGCGCCCGCCGAAGCCGATCGAGTTCGAGCCCTTGCGGCGCTCCACGATCTGCTCGAGCCCGGCGAATGCACCGCCGCAGATGAACAGCACGTTCGAGGTGTCGATCGAGAGGAACTCCTGGTGCGGGTGCTTGCGCCCGCCCTGCGGAGGCACGCTCGCGACGGTGCCCTCGAGGATCTTCAGGAGCGCCTGCTGGACGCCCTCGCCCGACACGTCGCGCGTGATCGACGGGTTCTCCGCCTTGCGCGCGACCTTGTCGATCTCGTCGATGTAGATGATGCCCGTCTCGGCCTTCTTGACATCGAAGTCCGCGGCCTGGATCAGCTTCAGCAGGATGTTCTCGACATCCTCGCCGACGTAGCCGGCCTCGGTCAGCGCGGTCGCATCGGCGATCGCGAACGGCACGTTGAGGATGCGCGCGAGCGTCTGCGCGAGCAGCGTCTTGCCACAGCCCGTCGGGCCGAGCAGCAGGATGTTCGACTTCGCGAGCTCGACATCCGAGCCCTCGTTCGCCATCCGCACGCGCTTGTAGTGGTTGTAGACCGCGACGGAGAGCGTGCGCTTGGCCTCTTCCTGCCCGATCACGTAGTCGTTGAGGACGCTGTAGATCTCCTGCGGCCTCGGCAGGTTCGTGAGGTCGAGCTCGACGGGAGCTGCGAGCTCCTCATCGATGATCTCGTTGCAGAGGTCGATGCACTCGTCGCAGATGTACACGCCGGGGCCGGCGATGAGCTTCTTGACCTGCCGCTGCGACTTGCCGCAGAACGAGCACATCAGCTGGTCATTGGTGTCAGTTGGTCTCGCCATCTCTTCTCTCAGCTTACGGCCGGAAACGGAGACCGGGCGAGTCCAGGAAACGACTCCCCGAGCGGGTGGTCGATCACAGGGGCTACCGGTGCTCGATGACTTGGTCGACGATGCCGTATTCCATCGCTTCCTTGGCGGACATGAAGTAGTCCCGCTCGGTGTCCTGCCGGACCTTCTCGGGGGGCTGGCCGGTGTGCTTCGCGATGATCTCGTCGAGGTTCCGGCGCATGTCGATGATCTCGCGTGCGTGGATCTCGATGTCGGTCGCCTGGCCCTGGAAGCCGCTCGAGACCTGATGGATCAGGATCTTCGAGTTCGGCAGCGTCATGCGCTTGCCCTTCGCGCCGCCGGCCAGGAGGAGCGCGCCCATGCTCATCGCGATGCCGCAGCAGATCGTCGAGACATCCGGGCGGATGAACTGCATCGTGTCGTAGATCGCCATCCCCGCGTAGACCGAGCCGCCCGGGGAGTTGATGTAGATCGAGATGTCCTTGTCGGGATCCTCGGACTCGAGATGGATCAGCTGCGCGACCACGAGGTTCGCGATCTGATCGTCGATCGGCGTGCCGAGGAAGATGATCCGCTCGTTGAGAAGACGCGAGTAGATATCGAACGCCCGCTCTCCGCGAGACGTCTGCTCGACCACCATTGGAATCATGGGGCTCATCGAAATGCTCCTATCGGGTCGAACGCGTCAGCGCGGCTGGCCTGGGGTCCAGAGCGCCGGCTTCTCGCTCTGCGTCGTCTGTTCGTCGGATTCGGGTGTCCACAGCTTCTCTCGCGCCTCGGCCTGTTCCTGGGTGATCGGCGTGGCGAGCTCGACCGCTCGGTCGAGTGCCCGTCGCAGGCGCAGCTCGTCGCGCGCAGCCTCTTTCGCGGGCGACTCCATGACCTCCTGCACGAGCGCGCCATGATCGTGCTCGTCACCGGGCGCGTGGTCGTGATCCTCGTCGAGCTCCTGCAGCAGGCTGGCGCGCAGATCGTCGTCGGAGACCTCGATCTTCTCGCGCGTCGCGAACGTCTCGAGCGCGAGCTCGCGGCGCAGCGAGTCGATCGCATCCGGAATCAGCACCTGGCGGACCTCCGTGAGCGACCGGCCCGAGCTCTGCAGCCAGGTCGCGAACGGCACCCCCTGCCGCTCGATCGAGCGAGCGAGATTGCCGAGCAGCTCCTCGACACGCTCTGCGAACAGATACGGCGTCAGCGCGACCTCGACCGCGCGCCCGAGCGCGCCGAGCACGTTCGAGCGATAGCGGGAGGTGACGAGCGCGTCGATCCGCTCGTCGAAGGTCGCGCGAATCGCCGAGCGCAGCTCGTCGACCGTGGCGTACTCGGAGCTCTCGGCCGCCATCGCATCGTCGAGCGGACGGAGGTTCCGCTCGCGGACGGCATGCAGCGTGATCTCGACCGTGGCCGTGCGTCCGCGCACCTTCGGATCCGGGAAGTCGCTCTCGAGCTGCACGTCGGTCGTGCGCACATCGCCCGCGCTCATCCCGCGGAGCGCGCGCTCGATCTCCTCGTTCGATCCGCCCGTGCCGAGCTCGAAGAGGAACCCCTGCGTCGACCCCTCGGGCAGCGGCTTGCCGCCGACGGTGGAGGAGAGATCGACCTCGACGAAGTCGCCGGTCCTCGCGGGCCGGTCGACGTCGGCGAGCGGCGACGACTCGACGCGCAGCCGCTCGAGCTCGGCCTCGACCTCGGCCGTCGGGTCGGGGAGCTCGTCGCGCACTGCCTCGATCGTCAGGTCGTCGGGGAGCGTCCCCACCGGCCAGAGCGGAAACTCGGCGCTGAAGCGGAACGGCTCGCCCTCGCCGGGCACGCCGTCGTGGGTCACGTTCGGGCGGTCGGACGCACGCAGGCCCGACTCCTCGAGCGCCTCGCCCATCCAGCGACCGAGGAACTCGTCGAGCGTGCTCTGGAACACCGCCTCACGGCCGTACTGCCGGAGCACCACGGCAGGCGGGACCTTGCCGGCGCGAAAGCCCGGGATCTTCGCCGACTCGACGAGGTGCCCGAGGGCGTGCTCGAAATCGTGTGCGATGCGTTCTGGCTCCACCTCGACATCGAGGCGCGCGCGGTTCTCTTCGAGGAGCGTCGTTTCAGTCTTCACGTGCCGCAGAGTAGCCCGGATCGGGCGAGGCGGGTGAGGTGTGCGATCCCGCTACCCTCTCTCTCGCGCGGGCGTGGCGGAATGGTAGACGCGCCGGATTTAGGTTCCGGTGAGCGAGAGCTCGTGGAGGTTCAAGTCCTCTCGCCCGCATCGATGAGCAACGCGCGCAGCGCGGCGTCGAGGCGCGCCGTCAGCTCGCGCGAGCTCCCGACGGGCGGCAGCGGCTCGCCGATGCGGAGGAACGCGCGCCGGCGCCACGGCCGCAGCGGACGATGGCCGCCGATCGCGACGGGGACGATCGGAACGCCGGCGCGCAGCGCCGTGAACGCGGCCCCTCGCTGGAGCGGGCCGAGCGGGACGCCCCGTCGCAGGCCGCCCTCCGGGAAGATGCCGACGAGGTCGCCCGCGACGAGCAGCCCCTCGAGCGACGCGAGCGTCTCGCGCCCCCCGCTCCCGCGCTCGACGGCGACGACCCCGCAGCCGGCGAGCAGCGCTCCGACCACGGGCAGCCGCAGGTACTTGCGCTCGGCGACGACGCGGATCGGCCGGGCGCTGACCTGGGTGATCAGCAGCGCGTCGAGGAACGAGACGTGGTTGTAGGCGATGATCGCGCCGCCAGCCGGCACGCGCTCGAGCCCCGAGCGGCGCGTTCGCAGCCCGAAGCGGCCGAGCGGCGAGACGATGCCGTTGACGATTGGCCGCCAGAGCGGCGGAGGGCGACGGGACGGCACCACGGTATTCTGTCAACGGGCCCGTAGCTCAGTGGATAGAGCATCGGCCTTCGGAGCCGAGTGTCGGGGGTTCGAATCCCTCCGGGCCCGCTACGACCCGGATGTCAGGGTCAGCAGCGCCACCCCGGCGATGATCGTGACGCCGCCGGCGACCTGTCGTCGCGAGAGCCGCTCGCCGAGGGTCAGGTAGCCCACGACCGCCGCGACGAGCGCGAACTGGGACGCGATCACCGCCGCAACCGGTATCCCGATGCGATCCGCGGCGAGGATGTACGCGGCGAAGCCGACGATCTCGGCCGCCGCGCAGAAGAGCACGAAGCCGAGCGCGGGCCGCGGGCTCCGCAGACGTCCGGCGACGACGATCGGGATCGCCACCACGACGGCGGCCACGCGGGTCAGGAAGATGATCCAGTCGGCGCCGACGTCGGCCGCGCGGACCGAGGCGTAGAGCGCGCCGCCCTGCAGCAGGCTCGCGAGCAGCGCGAAGACGATCGCCTTGCCGGGACGCCGATCCGCGATCGAGCCGTCGTCGTGATCGGGCGCGAGCGTCGCCGCGAACATCCCGATCAAGGTGATCGCGACGCCGACGAAGCCGATCAGCGCGAGGCTCGCTCCTCCGATCAGCGAGTAGACGACCGCCACGGCGCCCTGCATCGACGAGATCGCCGTGACCAGCCCGACCTTGCCATATCCCATGCCGGCATAAACGCAGGCGAGCCCGCCGAGCGCGCAGAGCACGGTCACGAGGGTCCACAGCCAGACTGCACGCCCGACGTGCGGGAGGCCGTGCGCGAGCGCGACCGGGCCGATCAGGACGATCCCGAGCGCGTAGACCCAGAGGATCGTGCTGACGCCGCCGATGCGCCGCGAGGCCCGCGCCGCGGAGACCGCCGAGGAGCCCCACGCGAGCGCGGAGGCGACGGCGAGCAGCGTCCCGATCAGCACCGGCGGATACTACGCACGCGTCGAGCTGACGAGAGCCACCCCGCAGAGCACGACCGCCATGCCGGCGAGGCGTCGGCGTGAGAGTCGCTCGTCGAGCAGCAGGAACGCCATCACGATGCCCACGATCGCCGCCTGCGAGGCGAGCACCGCGGGAACCGCGATGCCGATCGAGCGGGTCGCATAGAGATACGCGAGGAACCCGGTGATCTGCGCGAAGGTGGAGTAGGCGACGAGCGACGAGACCGCCCGAGGTAGCACGAGCGCGCCGCGCGAGGCCATCGGCAGCGTCACGAAGAGCACGCCGATGAGGCGGGTGGACGGCGCGATCCAGACGGGCGGGAGGCCGTGCACGACGTGCGCGCCTCCGTACAGGGAGAAACCGAAGATGATCGTCGCGCCGCCTGCGAGAGCGGCCGCCTTGGCTGTCCCTCCGGGCACGGCGATGCGCCCCGGCGCGAGCACGATCGCCATGCCGGCGACGACCACGCCGATGCCGGCGAGCGTCGCCGCGG
>JANLRV010000101.1:0-2523 GCA_031361905.1 Actinomycetes bacterium | reverse complement strand
GTGATGATCCTCTTCCTCGCCGGGCTCAAGGGCGTCGATCCGACGCTGCGAGAGGCAGCGGCGATCGACGGCGCGAGCGAGTGGCAGGTGTTCCGAAACGTCGTGTTCGCGGCGCTCCGGCCGATCAACATCGTCGTCTTCGTGATCACGGTGATCGAGGCGCTGCGCGCCTTCGATCTCGTCTACGTCGTGAATGCGCCGCCGGGCACCGAGCTGATCGGCCTGCTCGTGACCGGCTCGATCCTCGGCGAGTCGAGCCGGATCGGCTACGGCTCGGCGCTTGCGACGCTGCTTCTGATCATCTCGACGGCCTTCATCGTCTTCTTCGTATCGACGCAGTTCCGGGAGCGTGAGGCATGAGCGCGACACGGATCACCCCGATGGTGGGCGAGCGCAAGAAATCGCGGAAATCGACGACGGCGCTGATGCACCTCGTGCTCGGCAGCACCGCGCTGATCTGGCTCGGGCCTGTGCTCTTCGCTCTCTACACTGCTTTCCGCCCGTACGCGGACACCGCCGACAACGGGTACCTCGGGATCGCGCAGACCCTCACGCTCGACAACTTCTCGACGGCCCTGGGAGAGCTGCCGACGTTCTACGTCAACACGGCGATCATCACGCTTCCCGCGCTCGTCGTCACGCTGCTCTTCGCCTCGTTCATCGCGTACATCGTCTCCCGCTACAGCTTCCGGTTCAACCTGCCGCTGCTAGTGCTCTTCACGGCCTGCAACCTGCTGCCGCAGCAGGTGATCATCATCCCGCTGTTCGAGTGGTTCAACCAGTGGCCGCTGCCCCAGTGGCTCGGCGGCGGCGACTACGGCGTCTGGTTCGACAGCTACTTCGGGCTGATCATGATCCACATCGCGTTCCAGACCGGCTTCTGCACGTTCGTGCTCTCGAACTACATGAAGACGCTGCCGAAAGAGCTCGACGAGGCCGCGCGCGTCGATGGCGCCGGGGTGATCCGGCACTTCTTCACGATCATCCTGCCGCTCTGCCGACCGGCGCTCGCGGCGCTCGCGACGCTTGAGTTCACCTGGATCTACAACGACTTCTTCTGGGCCGCGACGCTGATGACGACGGGCGACAAGCTGCCGATCACCTCGGCGATCAACAACTTCAAGGGCGAGTTCTTCACCGATACGAACCTGATCGCGGCCGGCTCGCTGTTGATCGCGATCCCCACGATGGTCGTCTACTTCGCACTGCAGAAGCAGTTCATCGGCGGACTCACGCTCGGCGCGAACAAGGGGTGAGCGCGGAGACGCGCGAGCGGCTAACGTCGCAGCGCTTCGACCTGCTCGTGATCGGTGGCGGCATCATCGGCGCGGCCACCGCGTGGCTCGGCGCGCAGGCGGGGCTCTCGGTCGCGCTCGTCGAGCGGGACGATCTCGGGTCGTGGACGTCGTCCGCCTCGTCGAAGCTGATCCACGGCGGGCTCCGCTATCTGCAGTGGGGCGACCTGCGGCTCGTGCGCGAGGCGCACGCCGAGCGGCGGGCGCTCGCGACGGTGGTGGCGCCACAGCTCGTGCGACCGCGTCGCTTCATCTTTCCGCTTTACCGCGGGGGGCCGGTGCGGCCGCTCGAGCTGCGGGCGGGGCTCGCGCTCTACGGCGCGCTCTCGGGCTTCCACGACGGCGTGGGCGCGATGCTCTCGCCGGCCGAGGCGCGCGAGCTCGTGCCGTCGCTCAGGCTCGACGGCCTTCGCGCGGCCGGGCGCTACGTGGACTGCGAGACGAACGACAGCCGGCTCGTGATCCTCTGCGCCCGTGCGGCGGCGGCCGCCGGCGCCGTGATCGCAACGAGAGTCGCGGTCGACGGCCTGACCGTCACGGGCGGGCGCGTCGACGGCGCCGCAGCCGGCGACCTGCGGATCCGCGCCCGCACCGTGGTCAACGCGAGCGGGGCATGGGTCGACGAGGTGCGACGGCTCGCCGATCCCGGCGCGCGACCGTCGGTCCGGCTCTCGAAGGGAGCGCACGCCGTCGTCGAGCCGCGCGACGCCTGGGGGGCGGCGGTCACGGCGCCCCTCCCGGGAGGGCGCGTGCAGTTCGCGAATCCGTGGGAGGGCATGCTCCTCGTGGGCACGACCGATGAGACCTACGACGGTGACCCCGCGAAGGTCGTCGCGACCGACGCGGACATCGAGCAGCTGATCCGCGAGTCGCATACCGCGCTGGCCGACGATGTCGTCACCCGCGAGACGATCCGCTTCACCTTCGCCGGGCTGCGCGTGCTGCCGCTCGGGCCAGCCGGCGCGACGCAGTCGGCCCGCCGCGAGGTCGTGATCTCGACCGATCCGAACGGCTTGATCTCGATCGCGGGCGGCAAGTACACGACGTTCCGGCGGATCGCGCTCGGCGTGCTCGAGCGCGTCGGCGTGCGCTCGCTCGATCATTCGCCGCTCGCGTTGCCGGGCGCGGCCGATCCCGGCGACGTCGCGACGCGGCTGCGGCTCGCGCACGAGGATCTCTCGGAGGCCTCGATCCAGCATCTTGCTCGCTTCCACGGATCCGACGCGAT
>JANLRV010000097.1:0-1630 GCA_031361905.1 Actinomycetes bacterium | reverse complement strand
CGCGTCTCCGTCAGCCGCGCCGCGAGCACGCTCCACTGCGCGTGGTGGCAGCCTTGCTCCTTTGCAGCCGCGAGCGCTTCATGGAGCTCGTCGTCGTGCAGCAGCGCCTCGACGAGCTCCGCTGCGCTGAGCCGCGCGAGCGCCGCCTCGCGCAGCCCGGGAAACGCGTCGCCCGCGGCCTGCTGGAGCAGCCGGTACGAGGCGCAGGACGCCACGGCGGCGATCCCTCGCTGCGCGAGCGCGATCGCGTCGTCGCCGGCCCCGTCTCGCAGGTAGTGGCCGACGAGCTCGTCGCGGATCGTCTGGTCTCCGGCCGGCGGGAACGCGGCGATCCCGCGCTCGAGCCAGGCGATCGCCTCGCGCTCGCGTCCCGCCTTGGCGAGCGCGCTCGCGACCAGCACGTAGCGGCGTGGCTGGGCGAGGTCGTGCGAGAGCACGCGCACGAGGCCGTCGACGTCGCCGCGTGCCCGCGCGATCTGCTCCATCAGGAACGTGGGCTCGAACTCCCTCGGCACCCAGGCCTGGAAGCGGTGATCGGCACGCGGGCGGCGCGGCGGGATCGCGGCGAAGAGCGGGGCGTAGTGCTGCTCGAACGCGTCCAGCCCCTCGTCGCCGAGCACGTCCGCGTAGCGCGTGGGCGCCTCGAGGAACCACTCCCAGTCGCTCGACCCCATCATCGCGAGCATGCGCTTGACGAGCGCTCGCGGGGCCGGCCGCTCCGCCCGGCAGGCCTCGAGATGCACCCGCTTGAGCCGATCGACCGACCCGCCGACCCAGCCGCCCGAGTCGTCGATGTGGCGGATCGCGGTGTCGAGGCGCGCCATCGCGTGCTCGGCGAGCTCGATCGCGGCGGCGCTCGCGCCGGCGCGCAGCACCTGCTCGATCAGCTCGATCGCGTCGTCGACATCCTGCGCGTAGGCGGCCACGTCGCGTCCCCAGATCATCCCGCCGATGCGCAGCTCCGCAGTCAGCTGCTTCTTCAGCGCGCGCACGTCGACGGTCTTCGTGAGCGCGGCCGCTGCGATCTCGAGGCCGCCGTAGATCCTCGGATCGCGGGCAGCGAGCGCCAGCAGCTCCTTCGCGAGCTGCTCCTTCGTGAGCGACTCGACGTAGCTCTCCACCGGATCCGGCCGGCCCGTGCCGGCCTTCTCCCCGTGCGCGGCGAGCACGAGCGCGACGGCGTGCTTGCAGACGTCCTGCGTCTCGGCGGCCGGGCACGGGCAGTCGGCCCACAGCCCGCTCTCGTCGTTGCGCACCTCGACGTCGTAGGACTGGTCGCTCCCCCGCACGCGCCCGGTCAGCAGGTCGGCGAGCACCTCGAGCCGCGAGACCCGGCCCTCGCGTGCGTAGGCCTCGCCGCGCTCGAAGGTGACGGCAGAGCACGCCGCCTGGATCCGCTCGCGCGTCGGAATCGCCATCGCCGCAAGACTCGCGCACGCGCCATCGCGACGCAAGCTCGCCTCGCGGCTACGGGCGTGCCGAGACGGCGGTCAAGAGCTGCCACGCGACGCGCGCGCCGTCAGGCCGATCAGCCCACGCGAGCCGGTCGTCGAGCGCGACGACCCTGCGGAGGCGGCGGAGGTTCTCCGCGCCGAGCTCCTCCCGCAGCGCGATCGGGTCGACGATCAAG
>JANLRV010000081.1:0-2410 GCA_031361905.1 Actinomycetes bacterium | reverse complement strand
CCGAGCTCGGTCGCGCGTTCGTCTTCCGCTCAACAGTCGCGAACCAGGGCTCGACGCCGGCAACCGGCCTGATCGCCCACCTCAACATCGTCAGCCTCTCGGGCGGCGTCTACGTCGACCCCGAAGACTGGTCGACGCGCCGAACCCGCTATCTGGGCCCGCTCGCTTCCGGCGGCTCCCAGACGATCACGTGGAGGTTGAAGGCGGTCAACGCAGGGTCGTTCGGCGTCTATGTCGCCGTGCTGGACCCAGCCGGCGGTTCGCGCCCTCCGACCATCGGCCCGCTGGTTGCGGTGACGGTCGCAGGCAGGACGACGCTCAACGCAGGCGGGATCCTGCCGGTCGCGATCGGCGTGCCGGCGATTCTCGGCATGCTCACGGTCGGGCTGGCGATCCGCAGGCGCCGCTCGCCGTAGATCGCCTCCAGGAGATGGGATGCTCCGGCGGCGGAGCCACCGGCACCGCATGCCTACGATGCCGCATGGCTCGCTTTCACGACCGATTCCCGCAGGCCAACGGGCTGATCGGCGTGATCCACCTGCCGCCGCTGCCGGGGTACGGGTCGTCGCCGGGTCTCGCCGCCGTGATCGAGCACGCGCTCGCGGATCTCGCGGTCTACCAGACGGGCGGGCTCGACGGGGTGCTCGTCGAGAACGAGCACGACAAGCCGCATCGCGTCCAGGCGACGCGCGAGACGATCGCGACGATGACGGCCGTGACGCGCGAGCTGACGCGCGCAGCCGGGTCGATCCCGATCGGGATCGAGATCCTGCTGAATGACCCTGAGGCATCGCTCGCGGTCGCGCACGCGGCGGGCGCCGCGTTCATCCGCACCGACTACTTCGTCGACCAGATGACGCGACCCGAGCACGGCCCGATGTGGATCGCGCCGGAGCAGGTGATCGCCTACCGCTCGCGGATCGGAGCGGGCGAGGTGCTGCTGCTCGCCGACCTCCAGGTCAAGTACGCGCAGATGGTCAGGCCGCGACCGCTCGCGGAGTCGGCGCGGATCGCCGCCGAGCACGGTGCCGACGCCGTGATCGTGACCGGAACGCGCACGGGCGCGCCTCCAGCGCTCGAGGAGGTGCTCGCCGCGCGCGCGGATGGGTGCCCGGTGCTGATCGGCAGCGGGCTCGACGCGGCCAATGCAGCAGCGCTGCTCGGATCCTGTGAGGGCGCGATCGTCGGCACGAGCCTGCTCACAGACGGGGTCGCCGATCCCGGCAGCGTCGCGTCACTGCGGGTCGCAGTCCCTGCTCGCGGCGCATGAAGATCGTCTGCATCGCCGACTGCGGCGTCGACCGCTACCTCGATGCCGGGATCGACCGGGCGGGCGGCATCGGGCTCAACGTGGCGGTCCACGCGCGACGCCTCTGCGCCGCCGGCGACACGGTCACGGTGATCGCCCCGGTCGGAGACGACGACGGCGCGGTGCTCGTGCGCTCGGCGATCGCGAGCGCGGGCCTCGCGTCCTGCCTCGTGGTCCGCGATGGAGCGACCCCGGTCCAGCAGATCCGCCACGCACGTGACGGCGAGCGGCTGTTCGCCGGCTACGACGAGGGCGTGCTCGCCGGCTATCGCGTCGGCGAGCCGGAGCGCGCGCTGATCGCGCGGGCCGACGTCGTGATGACGACGGCGTTCGAGCAGGGCCTCGACCTCTTCGCGTCGGTGCTCGCAGCGCCGACGCGCGGGATCCGCGCGGTCGACTTCACGAACCTCAACGACGTGGGCGATCCGCTCGCGTTCGTCGATCGCCACGCGACGGAACTCGAGATCGGGCTCTTCGGGCTGCGCGTCGAGGACTCAGAGCTGATCGACGGCTTGGAGGAGATCGCCCGCCGTGCCGGGCGCCTCTTCGTCGTCACGCTCGGGCCGGGCGGCGCGCTCGCCCTCGGAGCCCGATCGCGCGTGATCTGCCCGGCCGTGCCCGTCGAGCGGGTGGTCGACACGACGGGCGCGGGCGACGCCTTCACCGCCGGATTCCTCTGCAGCTACGCGGCGCGAGGCGGCGTGGCCGCGAGCCTGGCCCGCGGCGTCGAGGTCGCGGCGGCGACGCTCGGGCACCTGGGCTCATTCGAGCTGGAGTGACGGTATTCGACCGGCTTGCACGCTCGGGGTCTGATCCACAACGTGCGGGTCAGACCCCGAGCTCGCAGGGCAGGTAAACGGCTAGGCCGCCGGAAGCGGCGCGATCCAGGAGGCCGAGAACTCCGGCGAGAAGTCACCGGTCGCTCCCGAGCTGAGCACGTCGCGAGCTGCGCCCGAGGTCTGCCGCACCACGACCTCAACGAAGTCACCGGCGTTCAGCCGGACGACCTGCGTGACGGACTGGTCGACCGTGTTCGCCGCGCCGTCGAGCTGAACGACACGCGCGATCAGCGTGCTGCCATTCCGGCGCAAGTTAAGCTCG
>JANLRV010000071.1:0-5899 GCA_031361905.1 Actinomycetes bacterium | reverse complement strand
CACCGCCGCGATGCTCGAACAATCGATCCTCGCCACCCAACAGCAACGCTCCGCCGCCGACCAAGTCGCCGAAGCAATGATCCAAATCCGCGAAGCCGCCGGCCAACTCGCCGCCGACCAAACCCAACGCGAAGACACCTCGCGACGGCTCGAGGAGCTGATCGCGAACCTCGAGCAGACCCTCGACGGTGCCCGAGATTCCGACGCCGGACCGCAACCGCTCCTCCGAGCGGCATGAGCGGCGTTCACGTCCAGGTCCGGGTGGGCGCCGAGCTGTACGCCCTCCCCGTCGAGAACGTGCTCGAGATCGGCGAGATCGGCCTGCTCACCGCCACTCCGGGGGCCTCGCGCGCAGCGCTCGGCGTGCGCAACCTGCGCGGCGATCTGCTGCCCGTCTTCGACCTCGCAGCCGTGCTCGGCCTGGCCCGCGGCGAGACGCCCAAGCGCCTCGTCGTCGCCGAGCGCGCCGGCTGCCGTGCCGGCTTCGCCGTCGACGAGGTGACCGATGTCGACCTCTTGCCGGAAGGCGACCAGGAGGTCGACTCGCACCTGCTCTCGAGCGCCGTCCTGATCGAGAGCGCGCTCGTCGGCGTGATCGACATGGATCGCCTTTTCGAGACCCTCGAACAGGACGCCGCATGAGCCAGCCCGAAGCAGAGTTCCTCGGCATCTTCCGTGACGAGGCGAACGAGCGGCTCGACAGCATGAGCGCGACGCTGCTCGCGATCGAGGAGGGCCGCGGCGCGGCCGACGCGATCGACAGCCTGTTCCGCGACGCGCACACGATCAAGGGCGGCGCCGGCATGCTCGGCCTCGAGGCGATCGCCGGGCTCGCGCACTCGGTCGAGGACGTGCTCGCCGAAGCGCGCACCCACGCCGGGCTCGCGCCCGAGCTGGTCGATCCGTTGCTGCGGGCGACCGACGCGCTGCGCCAGCTCGCGAACGACGAGCCCGCCGACCCCGAGGCGATCGCGGGTCTGATCGTCGAGCTCGGCGGCGAGCCGCCTGCGGAGACACCACCCTCGGGCGATCTCGAAGCGCCCGAGCCCCAGCCGGCCGTCGATTCGCAGCCACTGCGCCTCGTCAGCGAGCGCGCGGCCGCAGCGGACATCGAGGCGCCGGTCGTCGAGCGCCGTGCCGCAGACGCGGCGAGCGCTAGCGTGCGCGGACGCACCGTGCGCGTTCCGGCCGAGAAGCTCGACGTGCTGCTCGATCTCGTCGGCGAGACGGTGCTGCACCGCCAGCGGCTCGGCCACATGGTCGCCTCGGGCGACCCCGCCCAGCGAGAGCTGCTCGCGGATGAGCTCGACGTCGGCGATCGCCTGCTCGGCGCGCTCCAGGACGCCGCGATCCAGACGCGCACGCTGCCGTTCGGCTCGATCACCGGCCCGTTCCCCCGTGCCATCCGCGACATCGCGAACACGGAGGGGAAAGAGGTCGACCTCATCGTCGAGGGCACCGAGACCGAGCTCGACCGCGTGATCCTCGAGGGGCTCTCCGAGCCGCTCGTCCACATGCTGCGAAACGCGGTCGCCCACGGCATCGAGCTTCCCGGCGAGCGCCTCGACGCGGGCAAGCCCACACGCGCGCGCGTCGTGCTCGGCGCGGAGCAGCGCGGCGGCCTCGTCGCCGTGACCGTCGCCGACGACGGCCGCGGCGTCTCCGCGGAGCTGATCGCACAGGCGGCTCGCGAGGGATCGCTCGTCGAGATCCTCGCACGGCCCGGCTTCTCGACGCACGCCGGCGACGTCAGCGGCCTCGCCGGCCGCGGGGTCGGGCTCGACGTCGTCAAGCTGCACGTCGAGAGCTTCGGCGGCAGCATGCAGATCGACAGCGAGCCCGGCACCGGGACGTGCATCACGCTGCTCTTGCCGCTCACGCTGGCGCTGCTCGACGTGTTGCTCGTCGAGCGCGGCTGCCACGTCGTGGGCGTGCCGCTCGCGAGCGTGCAGGAGGCCGTCGCGGTCAGCGAGACGCTCTCGCTGACCGGTCATGCCGCGCTCGAGCTGCGCGGCACCTCGATCCCCTTCGGCGATCTCGCCGACCTGCTCGGCGCCGAGGCTCCGCCGCTTCCGGCGCGCCCGCCCGCGATCATCGTCGCGGCCTCCGGCCGTCGCGTCGCGCTCGCGTGCGATCGCCTGATCGGCGAGTCCGAGGTGGTCGTCAAGGACCTCGGGCCGCTCCTGCGGTCGGTCTCCGGCTATCTCGGCGCCGCGATTCTCGGCGATGGACGCGTGGCGCTTTTGCTCGATCCGGCGAACGCCACCGCGATGCGCCCGCAGAATCGCCGCAGCCAGACGGTCGAGGAGACGCCCGAGGCGGTCGCCGATGGCGTCGCGGCGACGCTGCTCGTGGTCGAGGACTCGTTCATGGTCCGCGAGCTGCAGCGCAGCATCCTGGAGGCCGCCGGCTATCACGTCGAGACCGCCAAGAACGGCGTCGAGGCGCTCGAGCACCTCACGGTGCACGGCGGCATCGACCTCGTCGTGACCGACGTGGACATGCCCGAGATGGACGGCCTGACGCTCACCGAGGCGATCCGCGCGAGCACCGAGTGGGGGTCGCTGCCGATCATCGTCGTGACCTCGCGCGAGAGCGCCGACGACCGGCGACGTGGCGTCGAGGCGGGCGCCGACGCATACATGGTGAAGGACAGCTTCGACCAGCACGCGCTGCTTGAGACGGTCGCTCGGATGGTCGGTCGGTGACGAAGCGCGCGCGTCCGCGCGTGCTGATCTGCGAGGACTCGCGGACGTACGCGGCGGCGCTCCAGCGCGTGATCGAGCACGATCTCAAGCTCGACGTCGTCGCCGTCTCGCGCTCGGCGGAGGAGGCGATCGCCGCGGTCTCCCGGCTCTCGCCGGACATCGTGACGATGGATATCGAGCTGCCCGGCATGTCGGGTCTCGAGGCCGTGGAGCGCATCATGAGCGTCGTTCCGGTGCCGATTCTCGTGCTCTCGGGGCACGTCGGCCCGAACTCGCAGGCCTCGGCCGCGGCGCTCGCCGCCGGGGCGCTCGACGCGATGCCGAAGCAGTCGGTCGACCTGCTCAACCCCGGTGGCGCGAACGCAGCCGCATTCCGGCGGCGACTGACGATGATGAGCGGCACCCGCGTGATCCGCCACCCGCGCGGCCGCAATCGCCCGGCGACGCGCGGCGTCGCCGTCGGCACGCGTCCTGCACGCGCGATCGGCGTCTGCTCGTCGATGGGCGGGCCGCACGCGCTGCGCGAGCTGCTCGGCGAGCTGCCCGGCTCGTTCCCCCTGCCGATCCTGATCGCACAGCACATCACGACGGGCTTCGCCGATGGCCTCGCGCGCTGGCTCGACACGAGCGTCGCGGTGTCCGTGCGGCTCGCGCGGGGCGGCGAGCTCGCCTCGGCCGGGGTCTGGCTGGCACCCGACGACGCGCACCTGCAGCTGCAGCCGGACGGCATTCTGACGCTGCGCGCCCCCTCGTCGAGCGACCGCAACGTGCCCTCCGGCGATGTGCTCCTGAAGAGCCTCGCCAAGAGCCTCGGCCGCGACGCAGTCTCGGTCGTGCTGACCGGGATGGGCCGCGACGGCGCCGAGGGCAGCGCGGCCGTTGGCGCCGCCGGCGGTCTCACGATCGCCCAGGACGAGGCCACCTCGGTGATCTACGGCATGCCACGCGCTGCGGCCGAGCGCGGGGTCGATCTCGTCTTGCCGCTGACCGAGATCGCGGCCGAGCTGTGCACGCTGACGGTGACCGGGAAGGCGGCATGAGCGAAGCCCTCGACGCCCTCGCCGCGCTGATCCAGCAGGCGTCCGGTCTGCGCCTCGAGCAGAGCCGGCATCCGGCCTTGCGCGCCGCGCTCGAGCGCGGCTGGCCGGGCGTCGTGCCCAGCGAGATCCTGCGCCGCGCCGTGGATCCCGTGACGGGGCACGCGATCGTGGCGACGCTGATCGACGAGGTGACGATCAAGGAGACCTCGTTCCTGCGCGACCGGCGCCAGCTCGAGTCGATCGACTGGCACGACCTGTACGCGACCGCGCGCGCCTCGGGCGCGAGCGAGATCCGCGTCTGGAGCGCCGCCTGTGCGACCGGCGAGGAGCCCTACTCGCTCGCGATGCTCGCCTGCGAGTCGTTCGCGTCGACGGCGCCGCCGGTCAGCATCCTCGCGACGGACGTCTCGGCCGCGGCGCTCACGGCCGCCGCCGAGGGCCGCTACCGCGACCGAGCCGTCCAGGGGGTCGAGGAGCCGCTGCGATCACGCTACCTCGCGCGCGACGGCGATCAGCTCGTCGTCATCCCCGCCCTGCGCCCGCTCGTCAAGCTCGCGCCGCACAACCTCATCTCCGACTCGTTCCCGCCGCCCGAGCAGGCGCCCTTCGACCTGATCCTCTGCCGCAACGTCTTGATCTACTTCGACGGCGAGACCTCGGCCCGCGTCGTCGCCGGCCTCGAGAGCGCGCTGCGGCCGGGCGGCCGGCTGGTGCTCGGAGCCGCGGACGCGCTCTGCGTGATCGCGAGCACCGGCAACGCCCAGCGCGAGCTGCCGCGCTGGACCGCCCCCGCCCCTCGCGCGCCCCGGCCGATGGCCCCGGCGCGGCGCGAGCAGGCGCGACCGCGGCCGACCGTCCTGCCCACGACAAGCGAGCTCGGGGAGGATCTGATGGACCCCGACGTGCACTACGTGCGCGGGCTCGTCGAGCTCGAGTCCGGTGACGCCGCAGCCGCGGTCTCATCGCTGCGGCGCGTGCTCTACCTCGATCCCGAGTTCGAGCTCGCGGCGTTCGCGCTCGGGCGCGCGCACGAGGTGACGGGCGAGCTCGAGGCCGCCCGTCGCCGCTACGAGCAGGCGCTGCGGATGCTCGAATCCCGTCCCGAGCCCGGCGAGCGACTGACCGGGCCGATCGACGCTGCAACGGTCGTCGACGCCTGCGAGGCACGCCTCACGGCACTCACGGACCTCTGGTCCCCCACCCGCGCGGCCGCGACCGGCGCGCCCACCACGGAGGGCCACTGATGAGCCCCGTCTCCGTCCTGCTCGTCGATGACAGCGCGTCGCAGCGCGCGGTGATCGCCCACCGGCTCGAGCGCTCCGGGCACGAGGTCGCGACCGCGACCGACGGCCTCGACTGTCTGCGCGTGCTCAGCGAGCTGCGACCCGACATCGTGCTGCTCGACGTCGTGATGCCCGGCCTCGACGGCTGGGAGACGCTCGACCGGATCCGCCAGTCCTCCGGCGTTCCGGTGATCATGCTGACCGCCCGGGCCGAGGATCTCGATCGCGTCCGCGGCCTGCGCGCCGGCGCCGACGACTACATCGGCAAGCCGTTCCAGCAGGAGGAGCTCGAGGCACGCATCGAGGCCGTCATGCGGCGCGCCGAGCTGGGCCGTCGCGACGCGCTGACCGGCCTGCCGAACCGGCGCACGTTCGACGAGCACCTCGACTCGATGTTCGCGCCCGAGCGCGAGCCCGGCCACCCGTTCGCGCTCGTGCTCTTCGACATCGACCACTTCAAGAGCGTCAACGACACCCAGGGCCACGACGCCGGCGACCGCGTGCTGCAGGACGTCGCGACGATCGCGCTGCGCCAGCTGCGCACCGGCGAGCAGATCTTCCGGATCGGCGGCGAGGAGTTCGCGATCGTGGTCCCGGCAGGCCGGAACGCGGCGGTGATCGTCGCCGAGCGCGTGCGCAGCGCGGTCGAGAGCGAGGTGCGCAAGCCGAAGCTGCCGACCCTGTCGGCCGGTGTCGCCGCGTTCCCGCAAGACGCGAGCACCCGCGAGCAGCTATTCCAGCGCGCCGACACCGCCCTCTACGCGTCGAAGCAGGGCGGCCGCAACACGGTCTCGCTCGCGGCATGAAGGTTTGGCCAGATAGTGCCTGACACTTTTTGGCCAACTGCGGTTGGCCAAAAAGTGTCAGG
>JANLRV010000066.1:0-6083 GCA_031361905.1 Actinomycetes bacterium | reverse complement strand
CGAGCAGGCCGAGCAGCACGAACAGGCCGAGCTGCGAGAGCCACGCCGCGCCCTGCATGAAGCCGCGCACGATGCTCGCGTTGGGAATCCGAGCGTCGCCGATCGCGAGTCCCGCGAGGTACGCCGTGAGCAGGCACCGAGCCCCCGAGCGCCGAGACGCCGCCGAGCCCCGCCGAGAGGCAGACGACGGGCGCGAGACCGTCCGACGCCAGCGGCAGCCGGCGCAGCAGCCACACGGCGATCGCGCCGACGACGATCCCGCCGAGCACGCTTCGGGCACGAAGCTCAGGCCGGGATCAGCAGCGGCGCGATCCGCGCGGCTGCGCGTGCAGCCCCGTCCACGGAGACGGGCAGATACGCCGGCGGCCGCGCCAGCGCCGCGTCGAGCGCCGCAGCGATCGCGGTCGGCGTCGCGTCCGCGTACTCGATCCAGTGGCGGGCGCCGTGGCGATCGAGCCGGTGTCGCACGTGGATTCGCTGCTCGAAGTGGCCGCGCAGGGGGAAGCCCACGAACGGGCGGCCGAGCGCGACGAGCTCCATGCCGGTCGTCAGCCCGCCGGCCACGAGCGCCACGTCGCAGGCCGCGAGCAGCCGGGGCAGATCGGGCACGTAGTCGAGCACGCGCAGGCCGTCGGCTGCGAGCGCCGCGCCGTTGATGCGCGGACCGCGAACCACCGCCAGCTCGAGACGGGGGTGGCGCTCGCGCAGCTCCGGGAGGCAGGCGATGATGCGCTCGAGCAGCGGCAGCCCGACCGCGCTGCCGCCGACGGCGACGACGCAGAGCTCGTCCTCGGTTACCAGCCCGAGCTCGTTGCGTACGGCGGCCCGGCCCGCGAGCGCGGCGGCCGCATCGAAGCCCGCGATCTGGCCGACGAAGTCGTGGTGGCGCTCGACCCAGCCGCCGATCTCCGGCAGGCCCGGCCCGAACGTGCCCGGCACGACGTCCTCGCGGTCGCCCACGAACAGCGCGACGTCCCGCACGGCGGGAGCGCCCTCGATGTGGCCGATCAGCTCGGCATTCCAATCCGCGGTCAGCTCGCGGCGACGCGCATCGTCGCCGGGGAGCGGCAGCCAGCCGACGAAGTCGGTCAGCCACGCGTAGCGCGCGGTCTTCAGCTCGGGATGCTCGTGCAGGTAGTGGTCGACGTCCCAGGCCTCGTCGCCGATCCAGAGGTCGTAGGCGCCATCGCGGGCCGCGTCGAGGAAGATGCCGAAGTTCGCGCAGAGGATGTCGTCCATGCGCCGGATCGCGCCGAACGCGTCGAGCTCGTGCTCGCCCGCCTCGGCCTCGATGTGGTCGCACTCCGACGAGAGGTCGGCGCTCGCGGGGTGCACGCGCTCGCCGGCCGCCAGCACCGCGTCGGTCACGGGCGGCTGGGCGAGCCAGTCGACCTCGAGGTCAGGGACGCGGCGGCGCAGCTCGGCGACGATCGCGAGGTCGCGGCGAGCGTGCCCGAGGCCGATCGGCGACGAGACCATCAATGCGCGAGGGCGGCGCGACCGTGCGCGCGACCTGACGCGCGCCGGCGAGGTCTCGGCGAGCGACTCCGCGAACGCGCGCAGCCGCAGGTTGATCGGGATCGGGTGGCGTGCCTGAGGGATGTGACCCTCCCCGGGCAGCTCGATCAGCTCGCCCCCGGTCAGCTCGGAGATGCGCCGGCCGACCTCGAAGGGGACGATGCGATCGTCGGTGCCGTGCGCCACGATGACCGGGCAGCGCACCGCGCGCACGAGCTCCTCGGCGCCGGCTCGATCGTCGTATCCGGGGTCGCACTCGGTCAGAAGCAGCGTCTCGGCCGTCGTGTCGAGCGCCCACGCGACCATGTCGTCGAGCTGCTTGGTCGAGTGCGGCTCAGGCAGCATCTCGCCGCAGAAGAAGCGCGCCCAGCCCTCGAAGTCGCGCAGCCAGTAGTGGCGGTTGTGCTTTGCCCAGCCCTCGTCGCTGTCGAGCAGATCGTCGAAGGAGTGCTCGCTGCGCGCCTCCAGCGGAGGGCTCAGGATGCGCAGCGACGGGCCGATCACGAAGGCCCCGAGCACGCGCTCGGGGTGCCGTGCGGCGAGGTGCAGCGCGTAGCGCCCGCCGCACGAGATTCCCGCCAGCACGACCCGCTCGCAGCCGACGGCGTCGAGCACCGCGATCGCATCGGCCACGATCTCGGCATCGCGATACGCGGCCGTCTCGCTCGGGCGGTCGGAGCGACCGCTTCCACGCCCATCGAACGTGATCACCCTCAGGTGGCGCGCCAGATAGCCGATCTGCGCCTTCCAGTGGCGCGAGTGCACGATCGACCAGGTGGGCAGGAGCAGCACGGTCGGCTCGCCTGAGCCGTAGCGCTCCCAGCAGATGCGCACGCCGTCGCGCTCGACGAACCCCTCCTCGTCGGGGAGCCGCGCCGGCGTGCCCGTGTCGGTCCTGCCCATCCTGATCACCCGTGTCGATCCTACGTCCTGGAGCGCTCTACGGCCGAGCCTCGAAGATGAAGTTGAACGGCGTCTCCGCGACCCTCCGGAAGCGCTTGAAGCCGCCCGCGCGCACGACGTCGCCGATGCGCGCCTCGCCGGCCTGCGCGCCGAGCGCGAGCCCGACCTCCTGCGAGAGCGACGCGGGCGTGCAGAGCAGCGTCGAGAACCCGTAGTAGGCGCGCCCGACGGGGTTGAGGTTGTCTTCGACGCGATCGCCGGCGTTCGGCTCGACGATCATCCAGACGCCATCGGGCGCGAGCGCCGCGCGGACGCTGCGCGCAGCGCCGACGGGATCGCCCATGTCGTGGAGGCAGTCGAACATCGTCACGAGGTCGAACGGCCCGCCTGTCAGCTCGGCCGCCGAGGTCGACTCGAAGCGCACGCGCTCGCCCAGCCCGGCAGCCGTGGCCCGCTCACGTGCGGTCTCGATCGAGCCCGCGTGGTAGTCGCTGCCGACGAACGTCGACTTCGGGAACGCCTGGGCCATCAGCACGGTCGACGACCCGTGGCCGCAGCCGACGTCGGCCACCGCTCCGCCGGCCTCGAGCTTGGTCACGACGCCATCGAGCGCGGGCAGCCACTCGGCCACGAGGTGCGCGTTGTAGCCCGGCCGGAAGAATCGCTCGCAGCCGTGGAAGACGTCGTGGTTGTGCTCGTGCCAGCCGACGCCGACGCCGCTTCGCGCAGCCTCGGTGATGCGCGGCGAGTCGATCACGGCGCCGATCGCCGTCTGGAAGAGGCCCGGCAGGTACGCCGGGCTCGACTCGTCGGCGAGCGCGACGGCCTGCTCTGGCTCGAGCGAGTAGCGCCCGCTGTCCGGGTCGTACGCGATGAACCCGCCGGCGGCCTGCTGGCAGAGCCACTCGCGCGTGTAGCGCTCGCTCGCCGAGGTGCGCTCGGCGAGCTCGCTCGCGGTCAGTCCGTCCGTGCCGGCGAGCGCACGGTAGTAGCCGAGCTTGTCACCCATCACGACGAGAGCCGCGCCGAGCGTGGCGCCGACCTCACCGACCGCGCGGAAGACGAAGCTCATCAGCTTGTCGCCGTCGACCGGTGCCTGTTCGATGGTTGCCATCGGATCCTCCTTGGAACGTTGACGATGGCCCGACGCTAGGCCGGTCGCGGCGCGCTCACATCAGGGGGCCACCTAGACCTCGCCCTCATGGGGCTGTCAGGTTCCTGACACACTTGCCACGTGACCGCGCTCCTCGGCAGGTCGGGCGAGATCGCAGCCCTCGAGGCGGTGCTCGCCTCGGCTCGCCTGGGCACGAGCGGCGTGGTGGTCCTGCGCGGCGAGCCGGGCAGCGGCAAGACCGCGCTGCTCGACCACCTTGCCGCCGGCGTCGGCGCCATGCGGGTGCTGCGCGCGCGGGGCGTGGAGTCCGAGAGCGAGGTGCCGTTTGCCGGCCTGCACGCGCTGCTGCAGCCGGTGCTCGACCGGCTCGGGGACATTCCGGCACGGCAGGCGAGCGCGCTCGCGGGCGCGCTCGCGCTCGGGCCGATCGCAACCGGCGACCGCTTCGTCGTCGGCGCCGCCACCCTCAGCCTGCTCGCGGCGGCGGCCGACGAGCGGCCGCTCTGCCTGCTCGTCGACGACTGCCACTGGCTCGATGCCGCTTCCGCCGATGCGCTCGTGTTCGCCGCGCGCCGCCTCGTCGCCGACCCGATCGCGGCGCTGCTCGCGTCTCGCGACGGCGAGCCGTCCGCGCTCGACGACAGCGGTCTGCCGACGATCCCGCTCGGCGGCCTCGACCTCGCTGCGGCCGCGGAGCTGCTCGGCCGTTCCCGTCGTACGCCGCGGCGCGAGGCGGAGCGGCTGCACGCGGCCACAGGTGGAAACCCGCTCGCGCTGCTCGAGCTTGCCGGTGCGGCCGTCGAGCCACTGGTGCCCGGCGCTCCGATCGACGTGCCCGCGCGGATCGCCGATGCCTTCGGTCGTCGGCTCGAGGCCTGCTCGCATGAGACGCGGCGCGCGCTCGCGCTGGCGGCGGCGTGCTCGACCGGCGACCTCTCGGCGATCGTCGCGGCATGCGCTCGCTGCGGCCTCGCCGCCGCCGCGCTCGAGCAGGCCGAGGAGGCCGATCTCGTGCACTTGAGCGGGTCCTCGCTCGAGTTTCGCCACCCGCTGCTGCGCAGCGTGGCGTACGCCGGCGTGACGCCCGCAGAGCGGCGCGAGGCGCATCGTGCGCTCGCTGCGACGCTCCCCGATCGCGATGCCGACCAGCGGGCCTGGCACCTCGCGGCGGCCGCGCTCGGCCGCGACGACGCGGCGGCGGCCGCGCTCGAGGGCGCGGGCAGGCGTGCCGGCGAGCGGCGGGCCGACCGTGCCGCCTCGTCGGCGTTCGAGCGGGCGGCCCTCCTCGGCGCGCCCGAGCGCCGCGCCGCGCTGCTCTATCAAGCGGCCGCCTCGGCCTGGCGCGCGGGGCTTGCGGAGCGCGCGCTGAGGCTGCTCGACGAGCTCGATGACGGGGCGGATTGGAGGGCAACGCGCCTTCGAGGGCTGATCGCCGCGCAGCGCGGGCCTCTCGGAGAGGGGCGGCGGCTGCTCGGCGAGGCGGCACGCGCCGCGGCGCCGAGCGACCCCGCGGCGGCTGCCGAGATGCTCGCGCAGGCCGCGGTCACATCCTTCTATGCCTCCGACATCGCCGGCATGCGCGCGGCCGCCGACGAGGCCGGCCGACTCGCCGCGAGCGAGCCGGCGGCGGCCTTCTACGCGGCGGTCGCGACCGGGGTCGGTGCCGTGATGTCGGGAGAGGGTCGCGCGGGGACCGAGGCGATGCGCGAGGCCGTGGGGCTGATCGAGTCGACGGCCGAGCTGCGCGACGATGCGCACGCGCTCTCGCTCGCGGTCCTCGGTCCGCTCTTCCTGCGTGACGACGCCGGTGGCCGCCAGCTGATCGCCCGGGCCGTCGCGGTGGCACGCGCCGATGGCGCGCTCGGCGTGCTCGCGAGCTTCCTCCACCTGATCGGGCGCGACCGCGCGGCGAGCGATCGCTGGCGCGAGGCCGAGGTGCTCTTCCGCGAGGCGATCGACCTCGGGCGCGAGACCGGCGGCCGAGTGGGCCTCGCGCTCGCGCTCGCCTGGCAGGCGCTGCTCGAGGCCCGCCAGGGGCGCGAGCCGGCATCCCGCGCGCACGCGGCCGAGGCGCTCGTGCTCTCCGACGAGGCCGGCATCGCGAACGCACGCCTCTGGGCTCTCACGGCGATGGCCGAGCTCGAGGTGAGCCTCGGCCGCCCGGCTGCGGCGCTGCCGCACCTCGAGGCCCTGGTGGCGCAGCTCTCGGCCCTCGGCCTCGCCGATCCCGACCTCGACCCCGCGCCCGAGCTCGTCGACGTGCTGCTGCGTCTCGGCCGGCCGGAGGAGGCGCGCGCCCTGATCGGACCGTTCGCGGGCGCGGCGCGCGCGAAGGGCCAGCCGTGGTCGCTCGCGCGCTCCGAGCGTGCGCTGGGCCAGCTCGCGGACTCGCCGGAGCAGGCCGAGGGTCACTTCGAGATCGCAGCCGGTCTGCACGCCCGCACGCCCGACGCGTTCGAGGCAGCGCGCACGCAGCTCCGCCGCGGCGAGGCCTTGCGTCGCGCCCGTCGACGGGCCGATGCGCGCTTCGCGCTGCGCGAGGCGTTCG
>JANLRV010000009.1:0-8105 GCA_031361905.1 Actinomycetes bacterium | reverse complement strand
TGGGCGCCGAGACGCTGCTCGAGATCTCACGCGCGCACATCGACGGGTGCCTCTGGCACGGCCAGGTCAACGTCGACCTGGCCCAGCGGTTCGTCGAGCTCGGCGGGCGCGTGCGCGTGCCGACGACGCTCAACGTCGGCATCCTCGACCTGCTGCACCCCGACCGCGTCCGCGGCGAGGCGAGGCTGATCGAGGGCGGGCGCGAGCTCGCGCGACTGCACCGGGAGCTTGGCTGCCGTGAGACCTGGACCTGCGCCCCGTACCTGTTGCCCGACCCCCCGCGCCTCGGCGAGCAGATCGCCTGGGGCGAGTCGAACGCGATCGTCTACGCGAACTCCGTGCTCGGCGCGCGCACCGAGCGCTACGGCGACTTCACCGACCTCTGCGCGGCGATCTGCGGGCGCGCGCTCGCCGTCGGCCTGCACACCGATGCCGGCCGACGCGCTCGGCTGCTCGTGGAGCTGCCGCCGCTGCCCGAGGGCGAGGAGCTCGTCTTCCCGCTCGTCGGCTACGCGCTCGGGCGGATCGCGGGCTCGACGGTCGCCTGCCTGTCAGGCCTGCCCACCGCCACGAATGACGACCTGCGCACGCTCGGTGCCGGCGCCGCCAGCTCCGGCCCGGTCGCGCTCTTCCACGTGCTCGGCCGCACGCCCGAGGCCACGACGCTCGCGGACGCATTCGGCGACAGCGAGCCCGAGCGCGTCGTGCAGCTGACGCTCGACGACCTGCGGGCCGCCCGGGATGCGCTCGGCGGAATCGCAGGGGGCGCGGTCGCAGGCGTCAGCGTCGGAACGCCGCACGCGAGCCTCGCCGAGTGCGAGCGGCTCTGCGCCCTGCTCTCGGCCGGAGGGCCCGCGCGCGTCCCGTTCTACCTCTCGACCGGCCGGGATACGGCGGCGGCCCTGACGGCGCGCGGCCTCGCGGCAACGCTCGACGAGTCCGGCGTGACGATCGTGACCGACACCTGCACGTACCTCGCTCCGACGATCGTCGACACCGGCCGCGCCGGGACCTGGCTGACGACCTCGGCGAAGTGGGCCGCCTACGCCCCCGCGAATCTCGGAGTCCGGCCCGGGCTCGCGAGCCTCGCGGAGTGCGTCGCCTCGGCCCGCAGCGGGACGCTCGAGCGCGGCGCGGGGTGGCTCGATGGCTGACCCGACCGGCCCGCTTCTGCGGATCGCAGCGCCGATCAGCTTCTGGGGCGGCGTCGATCCCGTGACCGGCCGGGTGATCGAGGAGCGCCACCCGAACTTCGGCGCCGTGCTCGCGGGGACGATCCTCTGCCTGCCGGGCGCGCGCGGCTCGAGCTCCGGGTCGAGCGTGCTCGCCGAGATCCTGCGGATCGGCAAGGGGCCGCGCGCGCTCGTGCTCGCAGAGCCGGACGGCGTGCTCGCCGTCGGAGCGCTGATCGCCCGCGAGCTGTACGGCGTGGACTGCCCCGTCGTCTATGCCGCCGTGCCGGACCTGCCCGATGGCACGCCGGTCCGCCTCGTCGACGGCCGTATCGCGGCCGTCTGACACGGAGCGCTGGCATCATGCGCCTCGGATGGCGCGCACGATTCGACTCAGGCGCTGGCAGAAGGCAGCGCTCGAGTCATTTCACGCCCGCAGCGAGACCGACTTCCTGGCCGTGGCGACCCCTGGCGCCGGCAAGACCCGCTTCGCGCTCGCCGCGGCGCGACTGAGCCTCGCCGAGGGCCGCTGCAAGCGGGTGATCGTGGTCTGCCCGACACAGGCGCTCAAGCACCAGTGGGCGGGGGGCGCCGAGGAGCTCGACCTGCACCTCGACGCCGCGTGGTCGGCCTCTGCGGGCGCGCTGCCGGCCGATCTGCACGGGATCGTCACGACCTACCAGCAGGTCGCGACGAGCGCACGGGCGCTGCGCCCGCTGGGGAACGACGCCTTCGTGATCTTCGATGAGATCCACCACGCAGGCGACGAGCGCGCGTGGGGCGAGAGCGTGCGGCTCGCCTTCCAGGGCGCCGCCGAGCGCCTCTCGCTCTCGGGCACGCCGTTTCGCTCCGACACCCAGCCGATCCCGTTCGTCCGCTACTCCGGCGACGAGGCCCATCCCGACTTCAGCTATGGGTACGGCGACGCGCTGCGCGACCGGGGCGTCGTGCGGCCGGTGCACTTTCCCCGCGTCGACGGCCAGATGGAGTGGATCGGAGCCGACGGCAGCTACTCGAGCGCCGCCTTCGACGACGCGCTCGACCGCGTGCGCTCGAGGCAGCGCCTGCGCACCGCGCTCGCGGTCGATGGCGAGTGGCTGCCCGAGGTGCTCCGCCAGGCACACCGCGCGCTGCGCGATGCACGCGCGACCCACCCGCGTGCCGGGGGTCTCGTGATCGCGATCGACCAGCAGCACGCGCGCGGCATCGCCGGGCTGATGCGCAGCCAGCTCGGCCTCGAGCCGGTGCTCGTCACCTCCGACGATCCCGACGCGACGGCGCGGATCCGGCAGTTCTCCGAGTCGGACGCGCCTTGGATCGTCGCCGTGCGGATGGTCTCGGAGGGCGTCGACATCCCGCGCCTGCGCGTCGGGGTGTTCGCGACGACGACGCTGACGGAGCTCTTCTTCCGCCAGGCGGTCGGGCGCCTGGTCCGCTACACCCGCGGGCTCGGCTCGCAGCGCGCGTACCTCTTCATCCCAGCCGACCCCGTGCTTCGCAGCCACGCCGACCGGATCAGCGAGGAGCGGCGGCACAGCCTGCGGCGGCGCGACGAGGACTCCGAGCTCGAGGAGCGAGAGGAGCGGGTCCAGACAGAGGAGCAGCTCTCGCTGTTCGCGGCGATCTCCGCCGTGACCGTGGGGACGACCGTGCTGGAGCGCCGCGAGCTCGCGGACGACGAGCTCGACCCCGAGCCGCCGGATGACGACGATGACGACGAGCTCGTGCTCGAGCTCGCCCCGCTCGCGACGACCGCGCCGGCCGCCGAGGGCGAGCTCACGCCGCGGCAGCTGCGAGACCACCTGCGCGAGCAAAACGCGGCACGCGCCGGCGAGCTCGCGCGCCTGACGGGCCTGAGCCACCGGCAGGTCAACGCCGAGCTGAACCGGCTCGCCGGGATCCGCCGGATCTCGGAGGCGACGAGCGCCCAGCTCGCGAAGCGACTCGAGCGCGCCGACCGCTGGATGCAGCGACCCTGACCGCTACGAAGCGATCGGCGGGCGGGCGGCCGCTCCGAGCACTCGCTCGGCGGCCTGCGCGACTGCGAGCAGGCCGCGCTCGCCCCGCCGGCGTCCCACGAGCTGCAGGCCGATCGGCAGGCCGTCGCTGCTGAACCCGGCCGGGATCGAGATCGCCGGCAGGCCGGTCGCGGTGATGCGCGAGCAGACCCGGATCCACTCGATGTAGGTCGTCAGGCGCACGCCGTCGATCACCTCGGGGTACTCGATCTCGACCGGGAACGGCATCACCTGCGTGGCCGGGCAGGCCAGCACGTCGTAGCCCTGCATGAACGCATCGACGCGCTCGCAGAGACGGGCGTGGCGGAAGCGCGCGTCGGAGATGTCGGCTCCGGTCAGCGCGAGTCCCTGTTCGATGTTCCAGCGCACCGTCTCCTTGACGAGCTCGGGATGCGCCTCGAGATCGCCGCGCAGCCCGGTGAAGCCGAGCGCGCGCTCGACCTCGAAGATGTGATCGGCGTCGGCGAGGTCGGGCGCATCGAGCTCGACGCGCATGCCACTCGTCGCGAGAGCGCGGAGCGCCGCCGCGATCCCGGCCGAGACGGCCGGATCGATCGGCAGGCCGCCGAGCGACGGCGCGAAGGCGATCCGCACGGTGGGCGGCTCCCGCTCGTCGATCTGGCGGAACGGGACGGCCGGGGCCGGCAGCGAGAGCGGCACCCGCGGGTCCTCGCCCGTGAGCGCGTCGAGCAGCAGGGCCACGTCGGCGACGGTGCGCGCCATCGGGCCGTCGACGGCGAACGGCGAGTAGGGCGCGTCGCTCGGCCAGCTCGGGACGCGGCCCGGCGACGGGCGTAGCCCGACCACGCCGCAGAAGGCCGCCGGGTTGCGCAGCGAGCCACCGAGGTCGGAGCCGTCGGCGAGCGCGACCATGCCGCACGCGAGGGCCACCGCCGAGCCTCCCGACGAGCCGCCGCACGTGCGAGACGGATCCCACGGGTTGCGCGTCGTGCCGAAGACCGGATTGAACGTCTGCGACCCCGCGCCGAACTCGGGCGTGTTCGTCTTGCCGAGCATCACGGCGCCCGCCTCGCGCATCCGCCGGACCGGCAGCGCGTCGAACGCCGGGAAGTTGTCGGCGTAGATCGGCGAGCCGTAGGTCGTCCGCACCCCCGCGGTGTCGAGCAGGTCCTTGTGCGCCACCGGGATGCCCTCGAGCAACCGCGCGGGCTCGCCGCGCGAACGGCGGTCGTCGCTCTCGCCGGCGCGGGCGAGCGCGAGCTCGGCGGTGCGGGTGACGAGCGCGTTGACGAGCGGGTCAACGCGCTCGATCTGCTCGAGGTGCGCCTCGCACAGCTCGACCGCCGAGATCGAGCGCGCCTCGAGCAACGCGCGCTGCCCGACGGCCGAGAGGTGCACGACGTCCGGGACCATGTCGCTGATCGTACGCCTCGGGCAGGGGCGTCAGCGCATCGTGTCGAGCACGCCCAGGATGTCCTCGATCGAGGTCCTCGGGTTGACGATCGCGAAGCGCGTGATCGTCTCGCCACCGTGGGTCGAGGGCGTCACGAACGCGTAGCCGTCGGCGAGCAGCCGCTCGGACCAGACCGTGTAGTCGCGCGGCTCCCAGCCGATGCGCCTGAAGCCGACGACCGACAGCATCGGCTCGTGGACGAGCTCGAGCTCGGGCCGGCGGCGCACCTCCTCGGTCGTCGCTCGCGCGAGCGAGAGCGTCGCCTCGACCGCGTCCTCGTAGGCCTGCGTGCCGTGCACGGCGAGCGAGAACCAGAACGGCAGCCCGCGCGCGCGGCGGGAGAGGTGGACGGCGTAGTCGGACGGGTTCCACTCGTCGCGCGTCGTGATCACGTCGAGGTAGCCGGCGTGCTGGGTGTGCGCGCGCCGCGCGAGCTCGGGGTCGCGGTAGACGACCGCGCAGCAGTCGAACGGGGCGAACAGCCACTTGTGCGGGTCGACGATGAACGAGTCGGCCCGCTCGATGCCCGCGAACTGCGCGCGGGCGGATGGCGCGACGAGCGCGGCCGCGCCGTAGGCGCCGTCGACGTGGAACCAGATGCCGTGCTCGGCGCACACCTCTGCCACGCCGGCCAGATCGTCGATGATGCCGAGGTTCGTCGTGCCGCACGTCGCGACGACCGCGAAGAGCCCGTCGGTGCCGTGCTCGGCGAGCGCCTCCCGCAGCGTCGCGGCCGTGATCCGGCCGTCCGCCTCGACGGCCACCGGCAGCACCTCGGCATCGATCACACGGGCCATCTGGGGCACCGAGCTGTGCGCCTCGACCGACGCGGCGACGCGGTACCGGGCGGGCCGCACGCCGCCCGCGCGGTCGAGCCAGGCCTCGCGCGCGGCGACGAGCGCCGCGAGGTTGCCGAGCGTGCCACCCGAGACGAAGCATCCTCCGGCGCCCTCGGGAAAGCCGGCGAGATCGGCGAGGAATCGCAGCGCCTGGTTCTCGGCGTAGACCGCGCCCGCCCCCTCGAGCCAGCTCCCCCCGTAGGTCGACGACGCGCTGACGACGAGGTCGAAGAGCATCGACGCCTCTGTCGGCGCCGAGGGGATGAAGGCGAGGAAGCGCGGATGGTCGATCGAGATCGTCGCCTGGGCGAGCACGTCGCGAAAGATGCGGAGCGCCTCATCGCCCCCGAGCCCGTCGCGCGTGATCGTCTGGCCGGCGAGCTCCTGCAGCACGCGCAGCGCAAGCGGCCGGTCGAGCGGAACCGGGTCGAGGTGCATCCGGTCGCGCGTGTAGGCGAGCACGCCCTGAGAGAGGCGCTCCGTCTCGTCGGTCCACCTATGCACGCTATGCAGCGTATCGGAAGCAGGACGTCAGGTGATCGTTGACGAGCCCTGCCGACTGCAGGTACGCGTACACGATCGTCGGCCCCACGAACGTCATCCCCTCCCGACGCAGGTCACGGCTGAGCTCGCGCGAGAGCGGCGTCTCGGCCGGGATCTCGGCGGACGATGCGAAGCCGTTCTGCAGCGGCTTCCCGTCGACGTAGCTCCAGAGGTAGCGGTCGAAGCTGCCGTGCTCCTCCTGCAGGTCCAGGAAGACGCGCGCGTTCGTTCGCGCCGCCTTGATCTTGAGGCGGTTGCGCACGATCCCGGCATCGCCCATCAGCTCGTCCAGGCGCGCGTCGTCATAGCCCGCCACGACGTGCGGGTCGAACCCGTCGAAGGCGCGTCGATAGCCCTCGCGCTTGCGCAGGATGGTGATCCAGGCGAGCCCCGCCTGGGCGCCTTCCAGGATCAGCAGCTCGAAGAGCCGCCGGTCGTCGTGCAGCGGCACTCCCCACTCGTCGTCGTGGTAGGCGACGTAGAGCGGGTCGTCGCCACACCAGGTGCAGCGCTCGGGCGGAGGGCGATCGATCATCGTTCACCGTGATGGTACGAGCCCGTCTCCCGCCGACCGTCGTCTTCGCGATCGTCGCGGCGTGGATCGCAGCCGGGCTCGCGCTCGACCACGACGCCGGCGTCGACCGCCAGCGGGTGATCGGCGCCGTCACCTGGGCGATCCTGCTCGCGCTGCTCGCGCAGGCCCCGCGCGACACCCGCGTGCTGGTCGCGGCGCTCGTCGCGATCGCGACGACGATGGAGTACGTCGCCTCACCCCTGCTCGGGATTTACACCTACCGCCTGGGGAACGTGCCCGCCTACGTCCCCCCCGGCCACGGCCTCGTCTACCTGGCGGCGCTCACGCTCGGCGGCTCGCTGCGCGGGCCGGCGCTGCCGCGCGCGACCCTCGCGGCCGGCGCCGTCTGGGCGCTCTGGGGCGTGACGCTGTCGAGCCGCCGCGACACGGTCGGGCTGATGCTGCTCGCGTGCTACGCCGGCTTCCTGCGCTACGGCCGCGCGCCCGGCGTGTTCGCCGTCGTCTTCGTGCTCACGAGCGAGCTCGAGCTGATCGGCACGCAGCTCGGCAACTGGGCGTGGGCGCACGGGCCGGGCGGGATCCTCGTGCTCGGGAATCCGCCGAGCGGGATCGCGGGCGGCTACGGGTTCCTCGACGCAGCCGCGATGGCCGCCGCCGCGGCCTGGCTCACGCGCGCTCGAGCGGCGCCATCGTGAGGCCGAAGCCGCCGAGCTGGCCGTGGTAGTGCTCGGCGAGCTCCAGCTCGCCCGTCCAGACGACCGCGCGGCCGCCCCGGTGGATCCGGTCGGCGAGCTTCAGGCCCCGCTCGAAGCTCGTGCCCGGGAGGGTCGCCGAGAGCGCCATCGCGACGCCCTCGAACGTGTTGTGGTGGTCGTTGAGCACGATCACGTTCCACGGGCGGTCGTTGCGCGTCGCATCATCGACGTCGTGTTTCTGTTTCGTCGGCGTGTCGACTGCCATCCGGTCTGATCGTACGCCAGCCCGCACGAGCCTCTGTCGGTAGGTCACGCGGTGTCTGACGCATCGCTCTGCTGCTGGGTAGCAGCAGGGCTCTGGTCGGTGCAAGTGCGAGCACTTGCACCTGGCCTGGCACAGCGAGCGAGATCAGGTTGTCAAGCGTTGCTTGACAACAGTGTGGAGCGGTGTGCTTCGCGCACCGCGCAGATTGCCGTTCCGTTCGGTACAGGAGCGTCTGCGAGATGATCTCACCCCCAGCTTGCCCGCCACTCGTCAGACACCGCGGCACCTACCGACAGAGGCCCTAAACTCAAACACGTGGACGAGCAGTTCTACCGCGAGCAGATCCTCGATCACTACAGCCACCCGCGCAACGCCGAGCTGCTCGATCCGGCCGATGCGCGCGCGCAGGGATCGAACCCGTTCTGCGGCGACGAGATGACGGTCACGCTGCGGCTCGCGGACGGCGTCGTCAGCGGCGTCGGCTTCAAGGGCCGCGGCTGCGCGATCAGCCTGGCGGCCGCGAGCATGCTCTCGGAGGAGATCGTCGGCATGACCGTCGACGAGGTCGCCGCGTATCCGCGTGAGGAGATCCTCGAGCTGCTCGGCATCACCGTGAACCCGAGC
>JANLRV010000238.1:0-4190 GCA_031361905.1 Actinomycetes bacterium | reverse complement strand
GAGACTCGCGATCCGCTCGCCCGCCAACCCATCCCACCGGTCGGGGAGCGAATGGGAGCGCTGGCGCGCAATCTCGAGCCGATGCGGGACATCTGCAATGGCAGAGAGGTCGAGCCCGAGCAGCATGTTCGTCCCCTGTGTCAGCGTCACGGGTCGTTCGGTCGAGTCGCGCAGTGTGCAGCACGGGATTCCGAGAAAGGTCGTCTCCTCTTGAATCCCGCCGGAGTCGGTCAGCACGCCCATCGACGTCCGCACGAGCGAGAGGAACTCGATGTAGCGCATCGGTTCGACGAGGCGCACCGCTCCGGCCGGTTCACCACCGATCGCGGAAATGCGCGCGCGAGTGCGGGGATGCACGGGAAACACGATCGGGATCGTCCGAGCGAGCTTGCCTAGTTCCTCGAGAGCCGTGCGCAGCAGCGGACCATCGACGAGGGCGGGCCGGTGCAGGGTGACGACCAGGTAGCTTCCTTCCTCAAGTCCGTGGAGCCGCGCCGCATCAGCCGCCTCGATCTCGGGCAGCATGTACACGAGGCTGTCGATCATCGTGTTGCCGACGTCGTGCACTCTCGTCGAGTCGATCCCCTCGCGGGCGAGATTGTCCGCGGCCTCCGGCGAGTGGGTGAAGAGCCACTGGGAGAGCCGATCCGTCAGGACGCGGTTCCGCTCCTCCGGCATCGTCCAATCGAACGAGCGGAGGCCGGCCTCGACGTGCGCGATCGGCAGTCCTAGCTGCGCCGCGGCGAGCGCGGCCGAGAGCGTCGATGTGACGTCGCCCGGGACGATCACGACGTCGGGCTTCAAATCCAGCAGAACCGGCTCGAGGCGGCTGACGATCTCGCCGAGCTGGCGAGCCGGCGTCATCGCGCCGACCCCGAGCGCGACGTCGGGAGCGCCCATCCCGAGCTCGGCGAGGAACGTGTCGGAGAGGCCGGGATCGTAGTGCTGTCCCGTGTGGACGAGGCGATGCTCCACGCCACGAGCCTCGAGCGCCCGCATGACCGGGGCGATCTTCATGAAGTTCGGGCGCGTCCCGACGACGGACACGACGCGCCGGACCGGAGCGACGAGAGACTGTTCGCCCGATGCGGCCATCCGAGCACGCTACGGTAGCAGCGGTGCTCGTGCGCTCCGATGTCTCGACGGTCGCCATCGTCGTGGTGACCTGGCGGTCGAACCCGCGGGCGCTCTCGTGCATCGAGCGGGTGCGCGAGACGGTGCCCGAAGGGGCGGGGGTGCTCGTCGACAACGAGGTGGCCGAGCCGGGGCTCCAGACGAATGCGACGGTGCTCGCACAGATCGGCAACCTCGGCTTCGCGGCAGGTGCCAACCGCGGCATCGAGCGGGCCTTCGCCGACGGTGCGAGCCACGCCGTGCTGCTCAACGACGATGTGCTCGTCGAGCCGGGCTGCATCACCGCGCTGGTCGCCGCGGCCGGAGCCGAGCGCGCAGTCTCGCCGGTGATCGACGCGCCCGGCGCCGACGCGTTTTCGGGAGGCCGAATCGACCGGAAGCGCGGCTTCGGCTCCCATCAGGCGGGCGCGCTCGACTTTCTCACCGGCGCAGCGCTGTGCCTGCCGAGAGCCGTCTGGGAGCGCGTCGGGCCGTTCAACGAGGAGCTCTTCCTCTACTACGAGGATGTCGACTGGTGTCGCCGCGCGATCGCCACGAGCGTCGAGCTCGCCGTCGTACCCGAGGCGCACGCCACGCATGCCGCTGGGAGCTCGGCCGGGGGCGAGACGTGGGCCTACTACTCGACGCGCAACCGGCTCTGGTTCCTGCAGACGTACCGAGGGATGCGCGCGGCGCGCTACGAGTCGATCCGCACGTCATGGCGTGCGCGCGTGCGTGCCGTGCGATCGAGCGATCGCGCGGTCGCGCAGGCCAAGATCGCCGGCGTCGAGGACTGGTCGGCGGGCCGCCTCGGGAAAGGGCCGTACCCCCGATGAGGGTCGCCTTCGACATCACCTGCCTGACCCAGTCGCGTGCGGGCACGGCGCGGCTCGCGCGCGGGCTCCTGAGCGCGCTCGAGGGCACCGAGGATCTCGAGCTCGTCGAGCTCGGCGAGACGCAGCGCCACGCCCGCGGGTCGGTCGCGCAGAAGCGCGCGGTGCTCCAGCAGGATCTCGGCTGGTACGGCGGTGGGCTCGCCCGTGCGGCGAGGGGCGCAGGCGCCGACTGCCTGCATTGCCCGACCTACCGCGCGCCGCTCCGGCGCGCCGGGCTGCCCACGGTCGTCACGGTGCACGACCTCGCCGTGCTCCGCGAGCCCTCCTGGTTCCCACGCTGGAGCCGCACGTATGGCCACAGGCTGATGCCGCGGGCCGTCCGCAGGGCCGATCGCGTCGTCTGCGTGTCGCGCTCGACGGCCGATGACGTGATGCGGCTCCTGCATGTCCCGGAGGAGCGCATCCGGGTGATCCCGAACGGGATCGACGCGCTCTTCTCGACGCACGCGGCGCCCCCGCCGATCGAGGGCCCCTACCTGCTCGCCGTCGCCACGCCCGAGCCGCGCAAGAACCTCGAGCGGCTGCTGCTCGCACACGGGCTCCTGCGGGCCGCCGGCCGGCACGAGCGTCTCGTGCTCGTCGTCGCCGACGGCTGGGGCGGGGTCGAGCTCGCGCGGCGCCCCGACGTGATCGCCCTCGGCCGGGTGGGAGACCCGATCCTGCGCGATCTCTATGCGGGAGCCCAGGCGCTCGTCTTCCCGAGCCTCTGGGAGGGCTTCGGGCTGCCGGTCGGCGAGGCGCTCGCTGCGGGCTGCCGGATCGTCTGCTCGGATCTGCCGATGCTGCGCGAGATCGCAGCCGGCGACGCGACGTACTGCGATCCGCTCTCGGCGCGATCGATCGCCGATGCGATCGTCGCCTCGATCGAGGGGCCGCGACCCGCGCCGCGCCGCGAGCTGACCTGGGAGCGCGCGGCGGGCGCCGTCGCCGGGCTCTGGCGCGAGCTCGCCGCGTGAGGCCGCTCGTCCTGCTCGACGGCGACGTGATCGGGCGCTCGCGCACCGGCGATGAGACCTACACGGTGAACCTGCTGCGCGCCCTGCCCGAGGCTGCGCCCGAGCTGCGCTTCGCCTGCTCGCTGCGCGACCCGGAGCTTCTCCCGAAGGGCGTTCCCGAGTCGGTCGAGCGGCTCCGGCTCGACGTCGCGAGCCCGTACCGGCGGATCCCATTCGCCTTCCCGGCGCTCGCGCGCAGCACCGGCGCGAAGGTCGCGCACGTCCACTACTTCGTCGCGCCGCGGATGCCGTGCCCGACCGTCGTGACCGTCCATGACGCCTCGTTCGCCCGAGCGCCCGAGCTGTTCGCTCGCCGCGATCTCCTGCTCTTCCGCTTCGTCGCAGGCTCGGTGCGCCGCGCAGCCCGCGTGATCGCCGTCTCGGAGTTCACCCGGCAGGACGTGATCGAGCTGTACGGGCTCGCGCCTGAGCGTGTGCTCGCGATCCCGAACGGCGTCGACGGGCGCTTCGCCCCCCGGCCCGACGCGTCGTCCGTCGTGCGACAGGCGTTCGCGCTGGATGCGCCCTACGTGCTCACGGTTGGCGCGCTGCGGCCGCGCAAGAACGTCCCGCACCTCGTCGAGGCCTTCGCGGCTGCCGCGCCGCGCGACCACCTGCTCGCCGTCGTCGGCGGCGATCGCGGCGGACGTCAGGCGGTCGTCTCGGCGGCTGGGCGCTGCGGGCTCGGATCCAGGCTGCGGCTGCTCGGGCACGTGGGGGAGGACGCCTTGCCCGATCTCTACTCGGGTGCGCGGGCGCTCGCGTTCCCGTCGCTCTACGAGGGCTTCGGTCTTCCCGCCCTCGAGGCGATGGCGTGAGGCGTCCCTGTCGTCGCGAGCCGCACCACGGGGCTCGGCGAGGCGGTCGGCGAGGCGGCCCTGACGATCGATCCCACCTCCGTGGACGAGCTCGCGGAGGCGCTCGCCCGCGTGCTGGCGGACGAGTCGCTGCACGAGCGCCTGATCGCGGCGGGCCGCGGCCGCGCGGCGGAGTTCACGTGGGGAAGAGCCGCTGCGCGCACCGCGGACGTCTACCGTCAGCTCCTGTGACACGCGTTGCCGCCACGATCGTCTCGCACGGCCACCGCGATCTGCTCGAGCCGTGCCTGGCCGCGCTCGCTGCCGATGGCATCCCGGCGATCGTCTGCGAGAACGTGCCGGATGGCTCGGCCGAGCTCGCGCGCTCG
>JANLRV010000205.1:0-2008 GCA_031361905.1 Actinomycetes bacterium | reverse complement strand
CTGGTGGCCTGTTCAAGAGCCGGCCGGTGCTTCCGCGAAGCCCCGCAGACCGCGCGTAGCGCGGGCTGCGGGTCGCCGCACGTCTCTTGCTGGGCGTGCAACGCCCGGCAAGAGAACCGTAGGACGATCCAGCGACTCCAGACACCCCGAGACTCTTGAAACCGGCTCTAAGCCGCCTTGTGCGAGAGCAGCTTGACGCGGTACGCCTGCATCCAGCTCTCGTGCCAGTCCTCGACGCGGGCCACCTGATCGGCATTCTCGGGGGCGAACTGGAAGCCCACCTGGCGTGCGCCGAAGGGGAGGCTGACGATGCGGGCGATCTTCGCGGTGACCCATCCCGGGGGGATGTCGCGGTCCCAGTCGCCGAGATCCCAGGCCAGGTCGACGGTGTCGCCGAGGGCGGGCGCGCGGCCGGGCCACGTCGCGCGGCAGCCGGTCTGCGAGATGTCGAGGCCGATCGCGTGGACGCGGCGGCCCTTCGCGAGCGCGTTCGACTGGACGATGCGAACGAGCAACGGCGATTTGTCCACCGGCGCGCGGGCCGCGCGGCGTGTGCCGGACTGCTCCCACTCGCTGATCGGCGTCAGCGCCGCACGCTCGGCGGCGCCGGGCACCCGGGCGAGCGTGACGATCGCCTGCCATGCGCCGGTGCCGTCGAACCAGCGCACGCGCGCCTCGTCCGGGATCGCGTGGGTCGCGTCGAGCCTCAGCACGCAGGCGTCGTCCGAGGTGGTCTCGACGATCGCCGTCGAGATGTGACGGTTCGACGCGTCGAGGATCTCGACGAGATGCCCGGGTCGCGGCTCGGGATCGAGGGGGCGGTCAGGCATGAGGTCGGCCACGATGCCTCTATCGGCGTCTGGCCGCCAGACTTGAGAGTGGATCGGAGGCGAGATTCCGCTCGTGCTGAGCGCGGGCCAGTGTCCTACTAGGCGGTGCGCCGCTGCTCGGCGCCGAGCAGCTCGAGCACTCCCGCGCCGTCGATCGCACGCGAGAACAGGAAGCCCTGGGCCTGCGTGCAGCGTGCGCGCCGGACCGCGTCGTGCTGCTGCATCGTCTCGACGCCCTCGGCGACCGTCTCGATCCCGAGGCTGTGCGCGATCCCGATCACGGCCTCGAAGAAGCGCACGTCCTCGACCGTGCGCAGCTTCTGCACGAACCCCTGCGCGATCTTGAGCATGTCGACGGGGAAGTTCCGCAGGTACTCGAGCGACGAGTAGCCGGAGCCGAAGTCGTCGACGGCGATCGCCACGCCGATCTGCTTCAGCTCGTCGAGCACGCGCGCCGAGGTCGCCTGCAGGAGCACCGTCTCGGTGATCTCGAGCACGAGCGCAGCCGCCGGCAGCCGCGTCTCGCCGAGGATGCCGCGGACCGTCTCGGGGAACGTCGGATCCTCGAGCTGGCGGCCCGAGACGTTGACGTGCACGAGCAGGTCGGGTTGCCGGGCACGCCAGGCGACCGTGCGCCGGCACGCCTCGCGCAGCACCCAGGCGCCGATGCTCGAGATCAGCGCGGTCTCCTCGGCGAGCGGCACGAAGGAGCCGGGACCGAGCAGGCCGCGGGTGTCGTGCGGCCAGCGCACGAGCGCCTCGAACGCGACGGTGCGACCCGTCGTGAGGTCGATGATCGGCTGGTAGTGCACCGTGAACGCCTCGGAGTCGATCGCGTGCTGCAGCTCGATCTTCAGCTCCATGCGCTCTCGCACGGCCTCGAACATCTCCTCGGAGAAGACGGCGAAGGCCTCTCCCTCGGGCCGCTTCTTCGCCCGGTGCATCGCGATCGCGGCGTTGCGCAGAAGATCGCTCGAGCCGAGCCCGAGGCGACCGAGCGCGATCCCGATGCTGCCCGTGACCTGCTGCTCGCGGCCCTTCAGGCTGATCGGCTGGTCGAGCATCGCGAGGATCTCGGAGGCGACCGTGGTCGCATCGTCGGCCCCGGCATCCTCGAGCAGCACCGCGAACTCGTCGCCGCCGAGGCGCGCGACCGTCTCGACCGGCTCGACCGCCCG
>JANLRV010000199.1:0-10777 GCA_031361905.1 Actinomycetes bacterium | reverse complement strand
TGAGCGTGTCAACTCCCGCGCCGCCGTCCGCTCGCGGCGCGTGGCATACTCAACTGGCGCCTGGGTTGTCTGTTCAAGCGGCTGGCGGACGGTCAAGAGACTGCGTGGAAGGAACGGATGTCGACGAATCTCGACCAGATCCGAGACCAGCAGCGTGATACCTGGGATCGGTTTTCTGCAGGCTGGAAGACGTGGGACGAGCTGGTCACCGGCTGGCTCGCCCCCTTCGGCGCAGCAATGATCCGACACGCCAGGTTGCGCGAAGACGCCAACGTCCTCGACATCGCTGCGGGTACGGGTGAGCCCGGGCTCACCGCGGCGGCCCTCGTCCCGCACGGGCGCGTGACGGTGACCGATCTCGCCGAGAGAATGTTGGAGATAGCTGCTGAGAGCGCAGGTCGCCGCGGCCTGCGCAATGTCGAGACCCAGGTCTGTGACGCGGGCGCGCTGCCGTTCGCCGACGCGAGCTTCGATGCCGTGCTGTGCCGGTTCGGTTTCATGTTCTTCCCCGACATCGCCGCCGCGGCGGACGAGCTCGCACGAGTGGCAAAGCCGGGCGCGCGAATCTGCGCTGCGGTCTGGGGTGAGCCGGAACAGAATCCGTGGGCGACGACGATCATGGGCACGATTTCCCGCCACGTGGCGGTGCCGACTCCGTCCCCGGGCTCGCCAGGCCTGTTCCGCTGCGCGCGAGGGGGCTTCATGCGCGACGTCTTCGCCGCGGCGGGTCTTCGAGACATCGCAGAGGAGCAAGTCTCGAGCGAGATGATCCATGCGACGCCAGAGCAGTACTGGGAGTTCATGAACGACATCGCCGCGCCCGTAGTGGCTGGACTCGCCACGGTCGACGAGATCACACGCGAGCGAATCCACGGCGAGGTCATCGACTTGGCGCGCCAGTCGCTGCGCGACGGTGCCGTCCAGCTTCGCTCGACGGCGACGATCGTGTGCGGCACGCGGTAGCGATTCTTCCTCCCAGCGGGTGCCCGCTTCGATCACCCCACGCCGAACCTGGATCGAGCAAGCTATCGGGGGCAGGGCCCGACCCTTCGGAATCTGCCCGCTGGTGTGATGCTGACGGTGAACGACGTCCAACGGCCACCCGACGCGGTGCGTGTGAGCGTGCCGCCGTCCTCTTGGCCGCTGACGGTCACGCCGACGGTGCCATCGGCGTCCTTCCAGATGCCAACGGCATAGCTGGAAATTGCCTCGCCGGCCGCAGGATCGCCGGATTCCGGCAAGGCGCACGCATTTGGCTCAGCCCGCGCCGTTAACCACGGTTCCCGCCGGCGGAGCGCGTCGAGCATGTCGCCAACGGTCCCCACGCTGCGGACGTCCGAGAGCGCGAGCTGGGCGTAGATGCGCGCGCCAGACGGATCGATGACCATCGGCCCACACGCTGCGACACCCGTCTGCGCTGCTTGCGCCTCGAGATCGCCGGGCTCCGGTAGGTCGTTTGCGTCGCTCCCGGCTTGGGTGTCGCCGTGCTTGAACTTGGCATCGATCGCAAAGAGGGCTGTTCGATAGTCGGCAAGCCGATCGCCCCACGCGCGTGCCGCCGAGTCCGCCGGTAGTGCGTGCAGGCGCCGCAGCAACTCGCTGACCTCGTCAGGCAGAGGCAGCTGCAGCATCAATCCCTCCTCGCGGAGCATCGCTTTCACGTTCTTGGCCCCGAATTCGTAGAGGTCCGAGTTCTTATCGGTCGCCCGCAGTATCTTCGCCAGCCGTGCACGCTGGCGCTCCTCCTGACCGCGGATCGCGGTGATCTCAGCCGGTGCGACTTCGGCCTGGCGTGCGGCGCACCAAGCGTCGATCGCCCGCGCCGCTCGAGAGGTATCCGGCGACGCCGAAATGCGCGACGACGCATCGCCACCCGACCCGCACGCAGCCAGCACGCAGCAAAGACCTGCCATGCCCAGAGCGCGTCGCATATGACTCACCGTAGCGCGAGTGCCGTCGCCAGAACCCGCTGAAGCGAAGCGAATCTGGCTCAGCCGGCCCGCTCGGCCGTCGCCACCATCATCGGGACGGTCGCGGGCCACCAACGCGCACCGCCGTGCACGGTCGCAACTGGCACAGCCGAAGGCGGGGGATCATCACGACGACTTTTCCAACGCAGCACCCATGCGGCTTTCCACGCACTGCCGAAGAGTCCGACTACTTCGTCAATGAGCAACTCGAACACGCGGACCTCAAGACGACGATCTCCGCGTACGGCCACCCTGACCAAGTGGCCCATCGGCAGGCAGCCGAGCGGGCTGCAGCATGGTGGCGATCGACTAGCTGACAGGATCTGCGCGGATAGCGTCGCTAAGTGCTCGACGGTTCGCCAGCCACACATCGTCGATGCCGGCGGACCCGCTCTGATGACCGAGAATCCAAGTCCTGATTGAGGCTGCCGCCTCCGCGGCAGCAGGTGTGCCATGCGCCTCCACGCCAGCAATCGCATCTCGAAGCGGCGCGAGTTCGTCCCGTTGATAGGCCGACAAGTAGTTGCCGCCGCCGCCCCCGCCGGCGGCGATCGCTTGCGCCGAGTCGAGATTCGCGTTAAGCGCCGCGTACTTCTGTCCCCGCTCCTGGCGAGTTCGCTCTGCTCGCTGGAGTTTCAGATCGTCGATTTCAGCGTTCTTAACCTTGAGTTCACCTCGGGCCTTCAGAAACGTACCGCCGAATGTCGCGGCAGCACCGAATGCGCCGCCTCCGATGAGAGTCGCAACGGTCGAGGCCACCCGCGGACGCTACCACGGCGCATTACCAGCAGCCTCTAACCCTAATGGTTGAGCGGAAACATGCGGATGAGAGGACTTGAACCTCCACGAGCTTTCGCCCACACGGACCTGAACCGTGCGCGTCTACCAATTCCGCCACATCCGCGCGGGACCGCCATCTTAGCTCAGGCGGAGTCGATGGAGCTCAGCCGCGCGCGATGCGGTTGAGGGCGTCGAGCGTGCGCTCCACCTCGTCCTCGGTGGTGTAGTGGAGGAAGCCGAGACGGACCGCTCCCCCGCTCCCCTCGAGGCCGAGCGCGACCATCGCGTTGAGCGCGTAGTAGTTGCCGTCCCAGCCGCAGATGCCCTCGTCGGCGAGCGCCTCGCAGACCTCGCGCGGCGTGCGGCCGGCGAGCCGGAACGTGTAGGTGGGCGTGCGCTCCCTGATGCTCGCCGGATCGCTGACGCCGTACAGCGTGAGCCCCGGCACCTCCGCGAGCCCGTCGAGCATGCGGCGCGAGAGCGCCTCCTCGTGGGCGACGATCCGCTCGTACGCGGAGGCGAGCCGCTCGCGCCGCGTCGCTCCCTCGCCGAGCGAGGCGAGGTACTCGATCGCCGCGCCGACGCCGGCGATCGCCTCGTGGTTCTGCGTGCCCGTCTCGAAGCGGTGGCCCGGAGGCCACTCCGCGGCCGGGCGCACCTTGTCGGCCGGCAGCGTCTCGGCGAGGTCCTTGCGGACGTAGGCGACGCCCTGGTGGGGCCCGAAGAACTTGTACGGCGAGCACAGAAGCACATCGGCACCGAGCTCGTGCACGTCGATCAGATGGTGCGGCGCGTAGTGCACGGCGTCGTTCCAGACGAGCGCTCCCGCCTCGTGCGCCACGTCGGCGAGCGCGCGGGCGTCCGGCTTCGTGCCGATGCCATTCGAGGCGAGCGTGAAGGCGACGACGCGCGTGCGCGGCGTCAGCATCGCGCGCAGTCGCTCCGGCTCGAGCTGCAGGTCGCCGTCGCGGCCCTCGAGCGTGCGGATCACGAGCCCGTGATCCTCCGCGACCTTGTGCCACGGTCCCACGTTCGCGTCGTGGTCGAGGACGGTCACGATCACCTCGTCGCCGGGCGCGAACGTGCGCGCGGCCGCGTGCGCCAGCAGGAAGTTGAGCGTCGTCATGTTCGGTCCGTAGACGACCTCGTCGGTCGTGCAGCCGAGGAAGTCGGCGACCGCCTCCTTCGTGCGATCGAGCAGGTCGACCGACTCCACGCTCGTCGCGAACGGGCCGCCGAGATTCGCGTTGGAGTGCTCGAGATAGCCCGAGATCGCAGCGATCACCTCGCGCGGCACCTGCGACCCGCCGGGGCCGTCGAGGAACACGAACGGCCGGCCGTTCGGGCCGGTGCGCTGGAGGCCGGGGAAGCGCGCCCGGATCGCGTCGAGGTCGAGGGGAGTGGTCGCCATGGCGGTGACGATAGCGGTACGCTCAACCCATGACGACGATCCCCGATCGCGACCTCGCACTCGAGATCGTGCGCGTCACCGAGATGGCGGCGCTCGCCGCCGGCAGGCTCGTCGGGGTCGGCGACAAGATCGCCGCCGACCAGGCCGCGGTCGACGCGATGCGGGCGATGTTCGACACCGTCCACATGAACGGCGTCGTCGTGATCGGCGAGGGCGAGAAGGACGAGGCGCCGATGCTCTTCAACGGGGAGCGGATCGGTGACGGCTCGGGACCCGAGGTCGACATCGCCGTCGACCCGCTCGAGGGGACGACGCTGACCGCCAAGGGGATGCCGAACGCGCTCGCCGTCGTCGCGATCTCCGAGAAGGGCTCGATGTTCGACCCAGGCCCGTGCGTCTACATGGAGAAGCTCGCCGGCGACGCCACGATCGGCCACCTGCTGTCGCTCGACGATCCGATCGAGGACGTGCTCGCGCGCGTCGCGGTCGCGCGCGGCGTCGTCGTGCGCGACCTGATGGTCGTCGTGCTCAACCGCCCGCGCCACGAGGCGATGATCGAGCGCATTCGCGCCGCCGGGGCGCGCGTGCGGCTGATCTCCGACGGCGACGTCTCGGGCGTGCTGCTCGCGGTCATGCCGGACACCGGAGTCGACCTGCTGTGGGGCATCGGCGGCACGCCCGAGGGCGTGCTCTCCGCGGCCGCGCTCCGCTGCATCGGCGGGACGCTGCTCGGACGGCTCGCACCGCGGGACGAGGCCGAGGCCGCGCAGGCGCGTGCAGCAGGCTACGACCTCGAGCGCGTGCTCACGACCGACGACCTCGTCGCGAGCGACGACTGCTTCTTCGCCGCGACCGGCGTGACGAACGGCGACCTGCTGCGCGGGGTGCGCTACAGCGCGGCGGGCGCGCGCACCCACTCGCTCGTGATGCGCGGACGCAGCGGCACCGTCCGCTGGATCGAGGCGCGACACGATCGAGCGAAGCTCCGCGGCGTCGCCGGTGAGCGGTACGGCTAGCCGCGCCGCCCCCCTCGCCCCGCCGCTCGGAGTCGATCATCGCGTGCAGATCGAGGCAGCACCCGAGCGGGTCTGGCGCGCGCTCTCCGAGTCCAGCGAGCTCTCGCGCTGGCTCTTCCCCTCCGCCACGGTCGACTGCCGCCTGGGCGGCCGCTGGGAGTTCACGTTCCCGCACTGGCCCTCGGCGCGCGGCCTCTGGCACCCCACGCTGCACTTCGCCGGGCCGATCGTCGAGCTCGAGCCGGGTGCGGCCATCGCCGTCGCCTTCGATCCGCCGTACTGGGGCACGGTGCGGTTCGCGATCCGCGCGCAGGGGGGCGGCACCGAGCTGCGCATCACGCAGGACGGCTTCGAGGGAGGGAACGCGGCCTGGCTCGCAGACTTTCGCGGCGGCTGGGGGTCGTTCTCGGACCGCCTGGCCGCGCTCTGCGAGATCGCCGCGGTGCCGAGCGTGCGCAGCGTTCCCGAGCGTGCGGGCGCGAGCGCGATCTACGACCCCGGCGAGCTCGCGCTGCGCGTCGCCGCCCTGACCGTCGGCACGCTCCCGAGCTGGACGGTGCACCACGCCGGCGCCGAGCTGTTCGTGGCCGGCGATCGCGTTCCGCCCGGCTTCACCCGGGCCCGGCGGGCCGCACGCGACGAGCTCGTCGTGCGCGTGCCCGCGACGTCGGCTGGACCCGCAGCCGCCGCGCTCGCGCGATCGCTCGCCCGCCGAGGCTGGGCGAGCGCCGGGGAGACCGCCTGGTTCACCCCGGCGAGCGGCCAGATCGAGGTCGCGCTGCTCGCCGTTCCCCAGATCGACCTCGCTCGTCCCGAGCCGTTCGTCCGGGCCTTCGAGCGCGCGTTCTGCGCGCCGGGACGCGCGACCGCGGGCGGGTACTTCGAGCCACGCGGCGCGCTCGAGCTGGCCGGCCGCCCGCACCCGCGGCCGGTCCCGACGCCCCTCGCGCGCCTGCCCCGGGAGGCGATCGTGCGCTTCGACGACCTCCGCCTCGAGGGTGACGTGCTGCACGCCAGCTGGGAGGGATCCGGCTGGACCGGCGCGCGAAACCGCGGGACGAGCGCGTGGCGCTTCGGCCCGTCCGGACGGATCGCGCGCCTGACGATCGCGGGCGAGGGCACGAGTGGTCGCTGACGAGCTGCGCGCGGCGCTGACCGCGGATCAGGTCCGAACCGGGCCTGCCGACCTCGCGGCCGTCGCGCGCGACGGCTCGCACCTGATCGGCTCGCCCGAGGCGGTCGTCTACCCGGTGAGCGCCGCTGAGGTCGCGACCATCCTGCGCATCGCGAGCGCGTCCGGCACGCCGATCGTGCCGCGTGGAGGCGGCACCTCGCTCGCGGCCAGCACCGTGCCGAACCGGGGCGGGATCGTGCTCGCATTCAACCGGATGCGCGCGATCATCGAGCTCGACCCGATCGAGCGCACCGCGCTCGTGCAGCCGGGCATCGCGAACGGAGCGCTCGACCGCGCCGCCCGCGCCGTCTCGCTGCGCTACGCCCCCGACCCCTCCTCCCGCGCCGTCGCCACGATCGGCGGGAACGTCGGCACGAACGCCGGCGGCCTGCACTGCCTCGGGCATGGCGTCACCGGCGATCACGTGCTCGGGCTCGAGGTCGCGCTCTCGACCGGCGAGATCTGCTGGCTGGACGACCAGGCGCTGCCCGACCTGCGTGCGCTGATCATCGGTGGCGAGGGCCAGCTCGCGGTCGTCACGGCCGTGCTCTGCCGCCTCTTGCCCGTCGCCGAGCGCACCGGGATGGTCGTCGCGGCCTTCCCGAGCCTCGCGCAGACGGGCGCGGCCGCCGAGCGGCTCGTGCTCGAGTCGCCCGGCCTCGTCGCCTGCGAGTTCATCGACCGGCACATGCTCGACGCGCTCGCCGAGAGCGCCCCCGGGTCGCTGCCGAGCGGCGTCGATGCCGTGCTGATCTTCGAGGTCGAAGCGCTCAGCGAGGGCATCGACGAGGCGATCGCGACCGTCCGCCGTTGCGTCGAGGACGCCGGCGGCACGGCCGAGGTGCGGCTCGACGAGGCCGCGCAGGCACGGGCCTGGGACGCGCGGCGCGGCGCGGCGGCGGCGCTCGGCCGCCTCTACCCCGACAGCTACACGCACGACTTCGCGACACCGCGCGACCGGATCGTCGAGAGCCTGCAGGCCTCGGCCCTGATCGCCGAGCGCCACGGGCTCGTGCTCTCGTCGGTCGCCCACCTCGGCGACGGCAACCTGCACCCCCGGCTGCACTACGACGCGACCGATCCCTCGGCGTTCGAGCGCGCGATGGCGGCCAGCGATGAGCTGCTCGAGGTGATCCTCGAGAATGGCGGGACGCTGACCGGCGAGCACGGCATCGGCCTCGAGAAGCTCGGCGCGCTCGGCCGCCAGTACGGCGAGCTCGAGCTCACCGCGATGCGCGCCGTGCGCGCCGCGTTCGACCCGAGTGCCATCCTCAACCCCGGCAAGACGCTGCCGGACCCGGGCTTCGACGCCTCCAAGGGGATGTATGCGGCGGTCTCCTGAGCTCGGCCTGCGCGCCGGCAACGCGAGCCTCTGCGCGCTCGCCGAGACGACGCTCGAGGAGCTGCAGCGGAGCGCCGCCGCAGAGAATCTCTGGCTGCCGGTCGACGTGCCGGCGCAGACGACGATCGGAGAGCTCGCTGCGAGCCGCGACGGAGGCCCTCGCGAGGCGCGCTACGGGAGACTGCGAGACCGCATCCTGGCCGTCGAGATGCACGGGCACCGATTCGGCTCCGAGGCGGTCAAGGACGTCGCCGGACTCGACCTGCGCCGCGCGCTGCTCGGCAGCGAGCCGGTTGCCTGGGCCGTCTTCCGGCTCGCGCGCGTGCCGCGGCACCGCCTGCAGTGGCGGGCGATCGGGGGCGACGCCTTCGCGCTCGCAGATGCGCTGCGCTCCGATCCCGCGGCGCCGGCGGCGCTCGTCGTGACGGCGCTCGACGAGCTGCTGATCGCGAGCGATCACGACGACTCCGTGGACGCGCGGCGGCGGCAGCTGATCACGCGTATCGCCGGCGCCCACGACGCCGCGCTCGCCCCGATCTCACACCACGAGTGGGTCGAGCGGTGCGCTGCGCTGCCGGCTCCGCGCGCCCGCTCGACCGGGGCGTTCGCACGCACCGCCGCGGCCGTGGCGACAGGCGATTGGCCCTCCGACGCGGGCCGCCGGCTTGCGCTCGGCGCCATCGCGAGCGCGAACGACCGGCCCCCGCCCGCACGCCTCGTCTCGGCCGTCACGGCGGTGCTGCGCTGACTGGTCTCGACCTCACGACCGGACGCCTCGACCGCTTCGAGGCGCTCGCCTCTCGCTGTGTCAGCTGCGGCATGTGCCTTCCCGCCTGTCCGACGTTCGATCTCCTCGATCGAGAGAGCGATGCGCCGCGCGGTCGCATCCACCTGATGCAGGCGATGGTCGCGGGCACGCTCGCGGTCGAGGACGGCCGCGATGCGCTCGACCGCTGTCTCGGCTGTCGCGCCTGCGAGACGGCGTGTCCTGCCGGGGTCCAGTACGGCGAGATGCTCGAGATCGTGCGCGGCGGCGGCGGCCAGAAAACCCATCGCGTCGTCACGCTGTTGCTGCGAATCGTCGAGCGCCCACGCCTGCTCGGCGTGCTGATGCGCGGGCGGGCGCTCGCACGGCTCGCTCCGCGCTCGCTAGCCGCGAGCGCGCGCGCCATGGATCCGCCCACGCGCGTGACCTGGGAGCGGCGTCGCCCCGGCGCGCCCAAGGCCGTGGTGCTGCGGGGGTGCGTGATGCAGCACGCGTTCGGCCCGGCGCAGCAGGCCGCCGTCGACATGCTCGCTCGCTGCGGCTACGACGTGATCGAGGTGCCGGAGCAAGGCTGCTGCGGCGCGCTCCATCTGCACAACGGCGAGCTCGACCGGGGCGAGAAGCTGCGCGCGACGCTGCTCGCCGCGATCCCCCAGGACGCGATCCTCGTCTCGACCTCGGCAGGCTGCGGCGCGGCGCTTCGCGAGCACGACCCTCGCGTGCTCGACCTCACCGAGGCGGTGATGCAGTCGCCCGAGCCTCCCGCCCGCCCGCCCGGAGCGCAGCAGGTCGCCGTCTTCGACGCCTGCCACCTGCGCCACGCCCAGGGCGTCGTCGCACCGACGCGCGACCTGTTGCGGGCGAGCGGCTACGAGCCCGTCGAGCTCGCGGGCGCCGGCCGCTGCTGCGGCGCGGCCGGCGTCTACTCGCTGACCCAGCCCGAGCTGTCGCTCAAGCTGCGCGCAAACCGCGTCGAGGCGATCCAGGCGACCGGCGCCTCGACCGTCTCATGCGGCAACCCGGGCTGCGCGCTGCAGCTGCGTGCCGGCCTCGCCGAGGCGGGCAGCGCCGTGCGCGTCGCGCACCCGGCGGAGCTTGCGGCCGAGGCGCTGCCGCCTTCCGTCTAGAACGCGACCTTCGGAACCTCGCGGTCGGTCTCAGAGTCGAGCTCGAAGAACTCGCGCTTGGCGAAGCCGAACGGGCCGGCGATGAACGTCCCCGGCACCGTCTGCACCTTCGTGTTGTACTCGTTGACAGCCGAGTTGTAGATGCGGCGCGAGCTCGAGATCTGATCCTCGGTATTGGTCAGCTCGGCCTGCAGCTGCTGGAAGTTCTCGCTCGCCTTCAGCTCGGGGTAGGCCTCGGCGACGGCGAACAGGCGTCCGAGCGTCGCGCCGAGCACTCCCTCGGCCTTCGCCGATTGCGCTGGCGTCTGGGCGCCCATCGCGGCGGCTCGTGCTGCGGTGACCGCCTCGAAGACCCCGCGCTCGTGCGCGGCATAGCCCTTCACGGCCTCGACGAGGTTCGGGATCAGGTCATGCCGCCGCTTGAGCTGGACGTCGATGCCGCTCCAGGCCTCGTTGACGCGGTTGCGGGACTTCACGAGCCCGTTGTAGAGGGACATCACGACGAGCGCGATGACCACGACGAGCACGATGATGATGATCAGCCATGTCATGGCAACTACTGTACCGCGCGTGGCTCTCAGCATGACGATCGACTCGCCGCGGTCCTTCGAGGCGAACGCGGGAGTGATCGCCGCGCACCTGCCGACCGGCACCGATCGCGTGCGCATCCTCGCCGACGGGCGCAGCGTGTGCGTGCTGCGCATCCGCGGCGGTCGGCGCGTGCTCCTGACGCAGCCCTTGGGCTTGCCGTCGCGGGACCTCACGCTGCGCGTCGAGGCCTACCACGGTGGCAAGCTGCTCGCCGCCCGCAGCGTCGGCAGCGTGTTCGGCCTCCCCCGCGCCGCACTCGTCGTGGCGCCGCCGAGGCGGCTGGACGGCGCGCTGCAGCACGAGGTGCGCGCGCTGCGGTCCCAGACGGGCGTCGCGACCTCGGCCTGGATCCGCGACCTGCGACGTGGCACGGCGGCGGCGAGCAACGCCGGCGCACGGTTCCCGTCGGCGAGCACGCTCAAGCTGGGCATCCTGCTCGCGCTGTTCGCGCGCTCCGACGTCGATCCGACCGCCGCGGGCAACTGGTCGCTCGTGCGCTCGATGATCCAGAGCTCGTCGAACCGCGCCGCCAATCAGCTCCTCCCATCGGCAGGTGGCGCTGAGGGAGTCAACTCGCTGATGGCGAGCGCCGGTGCGACG
>JANLRV010000193.1:0-38643 GCA_031361905.1 Actinomycetes bacterium | reverse complement strand
CATGCACGATCCCCTGACGCGCATGCCCCAACCCGTAATACGGCACACCGAACTCCGCGACATTCCGCGTCAACGCATCAAGCTGCGCCTGCGAGACGCGATCCTCGATCGGCCGCCGCAAATCCCACGTCGGCACATTGTGATCCGCCGTCGCCAACGTCCGATCCGGCCGACGCACACCCCGACCCGCCAACCGCAAACCCTCAAACGCCTGCGGGCTCGTGACCTCGTGCACCAGATGCAGATCGACGAACAGCAAATCATCACCGATCACGTGATCGGCGAAGATCTTCTCGTAGGCGGTCCTCGGGGCCATGCCGAGAGTCTCTCAGACGCGGGGACGCTGCGGAAATCGCGCGCTTCGATCGCCGGATAGCGAGGTGACGTCATGCGAGGAGCTTCCGCTACGGTCCGCCCATGCTGCTCGAAGGCATGGTGGCCTACATCAGCGGCGGCGCCGGGACGATCGGTGCCGCGATGTCACGGCGCTTCTGCGAGGAGGGCGCCTCGGTCGTCGTCGGCGACGCCGACGAGCTGGCAGCCCACCACGTCGCGCACGATCTGACGGCGAGCGGCTTCGAGGCCCGCTCCGTGCGACACGACGTGACCTCGCCCGTCGAGACCGAGACGGCGCTCGCGACGTGCCGTGCCGCCTACGGCCGCGTCGACATCGTCTGCGCGAACGCGGGGATTGCGCGCTTCGCCCCCGTCCTCGAGCTGACGCCGCATGACTGGCAGGAGACGCTCGACATCAACGTCACGGGCGTCTTCCGCACGCTCCAGGTGTTCGGCCGCGCGCTCGTGCAGCAAGGCTCAGGCGCGATCGTCGTGACGGCGTCGATCTCGTCGCTGCGCGGCGATCACTCGCTGGGCGCCTACAGCGCCTCGAAGTTCGCGGTGCTCGGCCTGGTCGAGTCGATGGCCAAGGAGGTCGCCGCGAGTGGGGTGCGCGTGAACTGCATCTGCCCGGGCCCGGTCGAAGGCGCGATGGTCCAGGGGATGGTCGAGTCGGTCGCGCGCGGCGCCGGCCGCACGGCCGACGAGGTGCTCGGCGAGCTGACGGCGCCGATCGCGCTCGGGCGCCTCGTGCAGCCCGACGAGGTCGCAGACGCGGCGCTCTTCCTCGCCTCGCCGCTCTCGCGCTTCATCACCGGCACCACCGTCGTCGTCGACGGCGGGATGCTCGCCTGAGCCATCTTTGCGCGAACAGAACGTAAGCATTCCGTTTGCAAATGGACTCGGAACAACCGAAACCGGCGCAATCCTTCCGAAGAGTTCGCACATCTGACATGTAGCCGCCTTCGGCATCGACCAAGATGAGTCGAGTGCTGGTCTCGACCCCAACGCTTACGCCTCCTGCTGCGCCTGCCCATGTGCTGGCCTACGCCTCGGAGTATCGCCTCAACGCGAGCCGCCGCCGCGCGCCGGCCGGCCGGCTCGTGGCGCAGCTCGTCAACAGCGGGCAGGACGACCACGACCTGACCGTGCGCCGCGCCTCGGGCGGCGCGCCGGTCGGCTCGACCGGCATCGTCCACGCCGGCAAGCTCGGGGTGCTGAGGCTGACGCTCAAGCCCGGGCGCTACGTCCTCTACTGCTCGATCTCCGACCACGAGGCCCGCGGCATGCGCGCCGTCCTCGTCGTCGAGAAGCGAAAGGCGACCCGTGCGGCGCACCGCTGAGCAGGCCCGCATCGAGCGACTCCTCTGGCGCGGCGGCTTCGGGCCGCGGCCGAAGGACCGCCAGCGGCTGCGCTCGCACGCGGCCGCACTCGACCACCTCTTCGCGCCCGGCAAGGGCCCGTCGCTCGTCGGCCCCGAGCCGACCACGAAGGACGGCGGTCGCCTCGACCCGTTCAACGAGTACGGCCACGACAGCGTCTGGTGGCTCGACCGCTCCGTGCGCGCCCGCGACCAGCTGCGCGAGCGCATGACGCTGAACTGGCACGACCACTGGGCCTGCTCCAACAGCAAGGTCAACGACCCCAGGCTGATGTTCGCGTACTACAAGGTGCTGCGCGAGCACTCGCTCGGCAACTTCCGCGATCTCGCCCGCGCGATGGTGCGGTCGAACGCGATGCAGATCTTCCTCGACCTCGTCGGCTCGACCGACGAGTCGCCGAACGAGAACTTCGCCCGCGAGTTCTTCGAGCTGTTCACGCTCGGCGCCGGCAACGGCTATACCGAGCGCGACATCCGCGAGTCCGCCCGCGCGCTGACGGGATTCACCTACGACTACGACTCGAAGTCGTTCGGCTTCGATCAGAAGCGGCACGACGGTGGGGTCAAGCGGATTCTGGGTGCACAGGGCCGCTTCGACGCGCTCGACGTCGTCGACCGTGCACTCGCGAACAAGCACCACGCGCCGTATCTCTGCGAGAAGCTCTGGGGCTACCTCTCGCCACGGCCGATCCCTCCCCGGCTGCTCAAGCGCACGGTCGACGCCTACCGTTCCTCGAAGTTCGAGCTCAAGCCCGTGATCCGCCTGATGCTCTCCGATCCGGCGCTCTACGCGGGCATCGACGAGCCCGACATGGTCAAGTCGCCGGTCGTCTACGTCGCGGGCATGCTGCGCCAGACCGGCGCCGGCGTGCGCACGACGGACTGGGCCTGGATGCTCGACGGGATGGGACAGGTGCCGTTCTATCCGCCCAACGTGAGCGGCTGGCCGTCGAACAGCGAGTGGCTCTCGACGGGGGCGGTGCAGGCCCGCTTCTCGGCCGCCAATCGCATGATCGAGAAGACCATCGAGGACGGCTCGATCTCGTCCAAGCAGTCGGCGGACGAGGCGCTCGCCGACGCGATCCGCTTCGCCGGGCGGCCGTGGACGAGCCGTCGCACCGAGAAGACGCTGCACGGCTATGCCCGGGCCAGCGTCGCGGGCCGCAACGAGGACTACGAGGTCAAGCACTACTGGCCGGAACGGCAGCGCGTCCTCCGGCACATCCTGCTCGCCGGACCCGACGCGCAGGTCTGCTGAGGAGACGGATGCGACGACCCGGATGTGATGACTGGCGCCACACGCAGCACGCGCTCGAGCGCCAGGGAGGCCGCACGGTCGCGATCCCGCGGGAGGCGCTCGACGGCCTCGCGGAGTTCGAGCGGCAGGGCGGGCTCTCGCGCCGCAACGTGCTCGCGGGCGGCGTCGGCCTCGTGCTCGGCGTCGCGGGTGCGGGGCGCCTGACGACGCGCGGCGTGCTCGAGGCCGCGGTCGCCGAGGCGGCCGACAACCCGAACGGGACGATCCTCGTATCGATCTACCTCGACGGCGGAAACGACGGCCTCAACACGCTCGTCCCGCTCGCCGAGCCGCGCTACCGCGAGCTGCGCGGCCGCATCGGGATCGCGCCGGAGACGACGCTCGCGCTGCCGGACGCACCGCAGTTCGGCTGGCATCCGTCGCTCGGCGGGCTGAAGGAGCTGTACGACGCCGGCAAGGTCGCCGTGCTGCCGTCGATCGACTACGCGAACCCCGACCAGTCGCACTTCACCTCGAACGGCTACTGGCGCACGGGCATCGTCGGCGACAGCAACGAGCGCACGGGCTGGCTCGGGCGCACGCTCGACGCGATCGGCTCGCGCTCGAACCCGCTGCAGGGGATCTCGGTCAGCTATGGGCTCGACCCGATCCTGAACTCGGCGAAGGTGCCGGTCGCGGCCGTCTACGACCCCTCGAACTTCGACTTCTGGATTCCCGACGTGTGGGACTCGAAGGCGTTCCTGCCGTCGTACCGCCGGATCGCGCAGGCGGCCGCCAAGCACGGGGCGCTCGGCGACGTGCGGCGCGTCTACGGCGACGCGATCGAGGCGCGCGACCTGCTGCAGCCGCTCGCCAAGGAGAAGGAGCCGCCCCCGCCGCCGGTCGCCTATCCCGAGGACGGGCTCGGCGAGCCGCTCCGCAACCTCGGTCGGATGCTCGGAGCCGGCTTCGGCACGCGCATCGCGGCGCTCTCGAGCGGCGGCTACGACACGCACGAGGGCCAGCCCGACGCGCACGCCAAGCTGCTCCAGAACCTGGGCGACTCGCTGAAGGCCTGGCAGGCCGATCTCGACGCGCGCCAGCTCTCCGACCGCGTGCTGACCCTCGTCTGGAGCGAGTTCGGCCGCCGGCCCGAGGACAACGACTCGCAGGGCACCGACCACGGCGCCGGCGGCCTGCTGCTGCTCGTCGGCAACCGCGCGAACGGCGGCATCCGCAGCGAGTTCCCGGGGCTCGGGCAGCTCGACGACGACGAGAACCTGCGCGTCACGACCGACTTCCGCTCGGTCTACGCGACGATCCTCGAGGACTGGATCGGCGTCGAGGCGGCGCGGATCCTGCCGAACGGGCCCCGCGGCAAGCTGCCGCTCGTTCGCGCCGCGTAGGATGGCGCCACCGTGAACGTCGTCATCGCAGGGGGCAGCGGTCAGATCGCGCTGATGCTCGAGCACCTGCTCGCGCAGCGCGGCGATCGCGTGCGCGGGTTGATCCGCTCCGAGCGCAACGCCGAGGCCGTCCGCGCGACGGGCGCCGAGGCCGTGGTCTGCGATCTCGAGAACCTCGAGCACGACGTCGACGCCGCGATCGCCGGAGCCGAGGTCGTCGTCTTCGCGGCCGGCTCCGGCGGTGGCAGCGGACCCGAGCGCAAGCGCACGATGGATCTCTACGGCGCGCTCCGCCTGCTCTGGGCCGCTCGCCGCCTCGGCGTCGCGCGCTACGTGATGATCAGTGCGATCCGCGCCGCCGATCCGCCCGCGGACGAGGGCGACTACGGCGCCTACCTGCGGGCGAAGGCCGAGGCGGATGACGCGCTCCGCCGAGACGTCGTGCCGTTCACGATCGTGCGTCCCGGCTGGCTGACCGACGATCCCCCGACAGGGCGCGTGCGCGTCGGCGCGTCGCTCGACCACGAGGGCCGGATCACGCGCGCGGATGTCGCGGCGCTGCTCGTGGCGGTGATCGACACCCCGGGCACGATCGGCACGACCTTCGACGTGACCGAGGGCGAGACGCCGATCGAGCGCTCGCTCGCAAGCGTCAGCCGAGACTGGTAGCTTCCGAGCGATGAGTCGCATCGGTCGCATCACGGCGCTCCGAGCCGTCGCCGTCGCCGGGCTCGGCGGCGTCGCCGTGCTGCACGCGGCCTGGGCGCGCGGCTCGAGCTTCCCCGCTCGCGACCGCAGCTCGCTCGCCGACCACGTCGCGGGACGCGAGACGATGCCCGGCGCGCTGCCCTGCCTCGCCGTCGCCGCCGCGCTCACCACCGCGGCCGCCGTCGTCGGCGGGGCTCCCGTGCGGCGCAGGCGCGCCGCCGTCGCGGCGACCTCGGCGGCGCTGCTCGCGCGCGGCGCGGTTGGCCTCGCGGCCGGCATGCCGACGCCGACCGGGAGCACACGCTTCCGCCGCCTCGATCGCGCGCTCTACTCTCCCGCCTGCCTCGTGCTCGGCGCCGCGGCGCTGACCGGGCTGCGCAAGCGCTGGTGAACGAGGCGTTTCTCGCGCGCCTGCGCGAGCTGTGCGGGATCGACAGCCCGACGCACGACCTCGCGGGGGTCGACGCCTGCGCGTCACTGCTCGCGCGCTGGTGCGAGGCGGCGGGCCTCGCGGTCGAGCTCGTCGAGACGCCGTCCGGTCTGAGCCTGATCGCGCGGCTCGAGCGGCCGGGAAGCGGCCGGACACTGCTCGTCGGCCACCACGACACCGTCTTCCCCCGCGGCACCGCAGCCTCCCGCCCGGTGCAGGTCGAGGGCGATCGAGCGCTCGGCCCCGGAGTCGCAGACATGAAAGGCGGCGTGCTCGTGGGGCTCGCGGTGCTCGAGCGGCTCGCCTCGGGCAACGAGGCCTGCGGGACCGTCGAGCTCCACTGCGTGCCCGACGAGGAGGGACGGGACGTCGCGCCGTTCACGCTCGAGCGCTGGAGCGCCGACGCGTGCATCACGCTCGAGTGCGGCCGCGCGTCGGGGGCGATCGTCTCGGCGCGCAAGGCGGGCGGCTGGATCACGCTTGAGGCGCAGGGACGCGGCGCACACTCCGGCACCTCGTGGCGCGAGGGTCGCTCGGCGCTGCGCGCGCTCGCGATCGAGACGCTGCGGATCGAGCGCGAGCTGCACGAGGCGCGGCCCGAGATGTCCTGCGTGATCACCGAGCTGTACGCGGGCGTCGGCAAGAACACGGTGCCGCCGAGCGGCAGCGCGACCGTCGACGTGCGCGCCCAAAGCCGCGAGGACATGCTCTGGGCGGTCTCGCGGATCAAGGACTTCGGCGTGCACGACGGCGTCACCCTGCACGCGAGCGACGATCCCGGCTTCCCGCCGCTGACGCGGGCGCCGTGGCTCGTGGAGGCGTCGCTCGCGGCCCTCAGCCGGCACGGCGCCGCCGCGCTCGAGGAGCAGGCGGGCGGCGTCTCCGACGGCTCGTGGGCGAGCTACCTCGGCATCCCGACGGTGGACGGCCTCGGGCCGATCGGCGACGACGACCACACCGAACGCGAGTGGATCGACCTTCGCTCGGTCGCGCCGCGCGTCGCAGCCGTCGCCGATCTCTGCGTCGCGATCGGCTCGCGATGACGATCGAGCTGTCCGATCTGCTCACCGTGCTCGACGTGCGCGCGGTCGCAGACGGCGAGCCGATCGCCCTCGGCCAAGCGGCGCGTGAGCGGATCTCGCGCTCCCGCGAGCTGACCGAGCGGCTGCTCGCGGACGGCGAGCGCGTCTACGGCCTAACGACCGGTGTGGGCGCGCTCAAGCGGGTCGACGTGACAGCCGCGCAGCAGGCGCCCTTCAACCGATTGCTCCTGCAATCGCACCGCACGGGCACGGGAGCGACCGCGCCCGCCCGCGTCGTGCGGGCGGCGATGGTCGCCCAGCTCGGAGGCTTCTCAGCTGGACGCTCGGGCGTCGGCCTGGCGCTCGCCGAGCGCCTCGAGCGCGCGCTCAACCGCGGCTTCGCGCCCGCGGTGCGCACGATCGGCTCGCTCGGCCAGTCCGACCTCGGGCCGCTCGCCGACCTCGCCTGCGGCCTGCTCGACGAGCCGTCGCTCGGCGAGCCGTGGGAGCCGACGAGCAAGGAGGCGCTCGCGTTCTGCAACTCGAACGCGTTCTCGCTCGGCTGGAGCGCGCTCGCGCTGGCTGACGCGACGCGGACGCTGACACGCCTCGACGAGGCCGCTGCGCTCACCTTCGAGGGCATGCTCGGCAACGTGCAGGCGCTCGATCCCGCGATCGCCGAGGCCCGTCCGACGCCGGGGCTCGCGGACTCGATCGCGCGCCTCCGGGCGCTGCTCGCGGGCGGCGCGCTGCTCGCGGCGGGAGATCTGCACCGCGAACTGCAGGACCCGCTCTCGCTGCGCGTCACCCCGCAGACGCACGCCGCCGCCCACCTCGCGCTGCAGCACGCGACGATGATCGTCGAGGCCGAGCTGACGAGCTCGCACGACAACCCGGCGATCACCCCCGACGGCCGCGCGCTCTCGAACGGCAACTTCGACTCGATCCCCTACGGCGTCGCGCTCGACTACCTCCGGCTCGCGCTCGCGCACGCGATCACGATCTCGTGCGAGCGCACCCACAAGCTGCTGACGAGCGCGTTCAGCGGCCTGCCGAGCGGCCTCCGCGATCACGACGACTCGAGCGAGGACGGCCTCGGCATCTCGGTCTACGGCGCGACCGCCGCGGCGGCCGAGGCGCGCCTGCTCGCCCAGCCGACGACGCTCGACCTGCCGACGACGAGCACCGCCGAGGGCATCGAGGACCGCGTCAGCTCGGTCACGCTCGCGGCGCGGCGGCTCGAGGAGCAGGCCGCGCTCGGGTGCTACGTCGCCGCCATCGAGGGCTACTGCGCAGCGCAGGCGATCGACCTGCGAGATCGCTCGGCAGAGCTCGGCGCGGGCACGCGCAAGGCCTACGACCGCGTGCGGGCGGTGGCGCCGCGACGGCAGATGGGCGAGCCGCCGCTGACCGACTTCAGCGCCCTGCTCTGACGATCGGCCACGCACCGCGCCCGATGTCGGCAGTCGCGTCCGCAAGCTCGGCGAGTCCTGTCTAGCGCTTGGTAGCCGCCGCGATCACCTCCTTGACGGCACCGATCACCGTCGCAGGCTGGTCGCACTGAATGCAGTGACCGGTGTCGGCGACGAGGCGGATCTGCCCGGCCCGCGAGAGTGAGACCGTCTCGCGTTGCAGCGGGAGATAGAGCTCGTCGAGCTGCGAGACATGGACGGGGAGTCCAGGCGATCCTCCCCCCGGTGGCTCGCCACTGGTCGGGTGTGCCGGGGTCAGGACGATCAGCGGCCGATCGCCGAGCGAGCCGGGCTTGCTCGTCCGGAGCACTTGCAGGAACGTCTTCGGGACGTCGAGCTGCTCGCCATTCTCGTCGGCCCACATCGACCTCTGGCGCTGATCGGCCGGCACGAGCGGATCGCCCTGCCGGAAGTACGCGGGCGGTGGCGAATCGATCAGCACCATGCCCGCGACGTCGTCGGGAAAGGTCCCGGCGTAGAGACGTGAGATCAGGCCACCGATCGACCAGCCGACGAGGACGAGAGGCGGCTTGATGTCGGCGGCGCCAAGCAAGCCGTGCAGGTCGGCAACGCTCTGCGCTCCGGTGTGCGGTCCGGCCGGATCGCTCTTTCCGTTACCGGCCCGATCGTACGCGCAGACTCGAGCGGATTTTGCGAGCTCGTCATGAACCTTGCTCCAGAAGCTGCGATCCGCCGTCAAGCCGGTCTCGAGAATGATCGTCGGGCTGCCCTGCCCGCGGCAGTCGAGATAGAGGCTCCGACCGCCTACTTCGAGCGAGCGCCCGGTGGACGCTCCGCCGCCGCCGCACGCAGTCGCCACCAGGCAGAGCACGAGCGGCAATCCCGCCCGGCGCGCAAACTCGAATCCTCGGTGCATCTCTCGCGCAACCTCCTACGAGCGCTGCCGCCGAGCGTGGATCCAGGCTACGCGCCCGTGCGAGCTACTCGACCTCGCCGACGGCGAACGAGGCGAGCATCAGCACGATCGCGCCGATCAGGCCGTAGATCTCGAAGGGAAAGCCGTTGACGCCCCGTGCGACCAGCACGAGAACGATCGCTCCGAGGATGCCGAAAGCGATCACGCGCATCGCGACCTTGCCGAGTTTCTCTTCCACGCGGCCATCGTACCGCGCGTTTGCGGAGATGTCAGCCCCCAGCGCTCTTGACCGCGTAGCCGGCCTTCTCGAGGTAGCCGATCACCCTCGCGCGGTGGTCGCCCTGCACCTCGACGACCCCGTCCGAGACGCTGCCGCCCGAGCCGCAGAGCTTCTTCAGCGCCTTCGCGAGCGCTGCGGCGTCGGCCGGCGCCGCGCCGCTCACGGTCGTCACGGTCTTGCCCTTGCGGCCCGACGTCTCGCGCCGGACGCGCAGGACGCCGTCGCCGGGAGGCGTCTCCGACTCCACGCGACAGCGGCATCGGCCGTCCTGCAGCGGCTTGCCGCAGTGCGGACACGCGCGAACGCGCCCGCCGTCCGACGAGTACACGAGTCCCATCGCCTCACGGTAGTAAAGTCGCCCGGATGAGCGCGTTCTTGGAGGTCGGTGACGTCCGCCTGCACTACGTGCAGCGCGGCAGCGGCGACGACGTCGTGCTGCTCGCCGGGCTCGGCGACGCTCACGACGCCTGGGAGGCGCAGATCGACGCGTTCTCGACGCGCTTCCGGGTGACGGCGATCGACAACCGCGGCGTCGGCCAGAGCTCGCTGCCCGACGGCGAGTTCACGGTCGCCGAGATGGCTCGCGACGCCGCCGGCCTGCTCGACGCGCTCGGCATCGCCTCGGCGCACGTGGCCGGCTTCTCGATGGGCGGTGCAATCGCGCAGGAGCTCGCGCTCGCGCGCCCCGACCTCGTGCGCAGCCTCCTGCTCAACGGGACGTGGTGCAAGAGCGACGCGTTCCTGATCGCGACGCTGCGCTCGATCTGCTGGCAGGCGACGATCGCGGACGACGCCCGCAGCTTCTTCGAGTCGTTCCTCTGCTGGTGTTACTCGCCGGCCGTGTTCGCGGACGGGCGCATCGAGCAGTTCATCGTGGCCGGCCTCGAGCACCCGCACCCCCAGGACGGCGAGGCGTTCCTGCGCACCGCGCGCGCGATCGAGTCGCACGACACCGAGGCGCGCCTCGGCGCGATCGCCGCGCCGACGCTGATCATCGTCGGCTCAGACGACATCCTCTGCCCGCCGCGCCACTCGCACGCGCTCGCCGCGGGCATCCCGGGATCGCGCCTGATCGAGGTCCCCGACCAGGCGCACCAGCCGTTCCAGGAGGACCCGGCCGCCTTCAACGCGCACGCGCTCTCGTTCTGGGACGCGCTCTGATGCCGACGATCGGCACGCTCGAGCTGTTCTCGCTCGCCGCCTTCGCGCTGATCGTGTTCCCCGGCCCCGCGGTGCTCTTCATCGTCGCGCAGGGGGTCTCGGTCGGCCGCGGCCCGGCGCTCGTCGGCGTGCTCGGGGTCTCGACCGGGGCGCTCGTGCACACCGTCGCGGCTGCGATCGGGCTGAGCGCGCTGATCGCGTCGTCGGCAACGGCATTCACGGTCGTCAAGCTCGCCGGTGCCGCGTACCTCGTCGTGCTCGGCGTGCGGCGCTTGCGATCGGGCGATCACCCCGTCTCGCTCGAGAGGCGGCGAGAGCCGCTCCTGCGCGTCTTCCGGCAGGGATTGATGACGAACCTCCTGAACCCGAAGACGGCGCTCTTCTTCCTCGCATTCCTGCCCCAGTTCGTCGACCGCAACCGCGGCTCGGTGCCCGCTCAGCTGCTCGTGCTCGGCCTCGTCTTCACCGCGATCGCGATGATCTCCGACAGCACCTGGGCGGTCGTCGCGTCGAGCGTCTCGGGCTGGATCCGCAACACGCGGGGCTACGAGCGGGCGATCAGATACCTCTCCGGCACGGTGTTCATCGGGCTGGGACTCGTCGCGGCGCTGACCGAGCCCGCCGCTCGGCGCTAGCCGGTCGTGCACGTCGGCAGGTACGCACCGAGCCCGACCGGCGAGCTCCACCTCGGCAACGCGCGCACCGCGCTGCTCGCCTGGCTCTGGGCACGGGCCGCCGGTGGCCGCCTGCTGCTGCGCTTCGAGGACCTCGACGTCGGCCGGGTGCGCCCGGGCATCGCCGATCGACAGGCGGACGACCTCCGCTGGCTCGGCCTCGACTGGGACGGCGCGCCCACGTTCCAGTCAGACCGCCTCGACGGCTACGCCCAGGCGATCGCACGGCTCGAGGATCAGGGCCTGACCTATCCGTGCTTCTGCAGCCGATCGGACATCCGCGCTGCGGCGGCCCCGCACGGCGACGAGGGCCCGATCTACGCGGGCACCTGCCGCTCGATTCCAGCCGAGCAGGCGGCCGCGCGGCTCGCGGCTGGAGAGCCGGCCTCTCTGCGGCTCCGCCTCGACGGCGCCGTCGACTGGCTCGACGAGATCTGCGGGCCGGGTGGCACGGACCTGGTCTCGCAGTGCGGCGACATCGTCGTCCGCCGCCGTGACGGCGTGGTCGCCTACCAGCTGGCGGTGGTCGTCGACGACCACGCGCAGGGCGTCACGCACGTGCTGCGCGGAGACGATCTGCTCGGCTCGACGGCCCGGCAGCTGCGGCTCCGCGAGCTGCTCGGCCTCGCCCCTGCTCCCGTGCACGCCCACGTCCCGCTGCTGCTCGGCCCGGACGGATCGCGGCTGGCCAAGCGAGACGCCGCACCGGCGATCGGCGAGGCCCGCGCGGCGGGCGCCGATCCTCGCGCGATCGTCGGGTGGCTGGCGCACAGCGCGGGCCTGCTCGGAGCGAGCCGTGCTGCCTCGCCCGACGAGCTCGTGGCGGAGTTCTCGCTCGCGGCGATGACCCGCGGGTCCCAGACCGTGCGATCATCCGAGCCGTGGTCTGGATCTGGGTTCTCGTGATCGTCGCCGTGATCGCGGTCGCGCTCGTCGCGGTCGCGTTCACGCGGCTCGTCAAGCTGCGCAACCACACGCAGATGGCGTGGGCCGACATCGACGCCCAGCTGAAACGGCGCAGCGACCTGATCCCCGAGCTGACCGAGGTCGTGAAGGGCTATGCGAGCCACGAGACCACGGTCTTCAGCGAGGCGGCGGCCGCGCGAGCCGGCGCGGCCGGAGACGATCCGACGGCGCGCGCCGCGAGCGAGCAGCGCGTGACGGCGAGCGTCGGCGGGCTGATCGGCGTCGCCGAGGCCTATCCCGACCTGAAGGCGGCCGATCGCTTCTCACAGCTGCAGACCCAGCTGACCGAGACCGAGAATCGCATCGCCCTGGCGCGGATGGTCTACAACGACACCGTGCAGACCTTCAACACGTCGATCGAGCGCCTGCCCGCGAGCCTGATCGCCGGTCCGCTCGGGTTCACGCGGCGCGCGCTCTTCGATCCGGGCGCCGCGTGAGACGCGCGCTCGCAGCGCTCGTGCTGGCCGTGCTGCTCGCGGCGCCTGCCGACGCGCTCGCGGACAGCTTCACGCTGCCGCACGCCGCGGTCACGACCCGCCTCGAGCGCAGCGGCGCCGTCGACGTGACCGAGCAGATCACGTACTCCTTCCACGGCTCCTTCTCGGGCGCCTATCGCGACATCCCGCTGCCCGCAGCCGCGCAGGCCTCGGACGTCTGGGTCGCCGAGGGCTCGAGCCGGTACACGGCCGGCGCGTCGGCGATCCTCGGCAGCTTCGGCGTCGCCGGCACCTTCGGCGCCGAGCGCATCTCCTACCAGGGGCTGCGCATCGTCTGGCACTACCGCGCGAGCAACGAGGACCGGACCTTCACGGTCCACTACCGCCTGGCCGGCGTCGTGCGGCGCCATCCGGACGTCGTCGACATCCAGCAGCAGGTCTGGGGCGACCAGTGGAAGCAGGGCCTCGGCTCGCTCTCCGTGCGCCTGATCCTGCCCGGGCGGGCGGCGACCGGGCAGACGTACCGATCGTGGGTCGATCCCGGCTTCCGCAGCCACACGATCACGCAGCAGCCGGGCGGGGTCGAGGCGACGGTGAAAGACATCGACCCCGGCAGCGCCGTCACGCTGCGCACGATCGTGCCCTCGTCGCTGCTCGACGCCGGCGCGCCCGATGCCCTGCACGTCGACACCCCCGGGCTGCCCCAGATCGCGGCCGACGAGGATGCTCAGGCAGCCGAGTACGCGAAGCAGAAGACGCAGCTCGACCAGGTCAAGAACCACCCCTTCGCGTGGCTCGCCGCCGCGCTCGCGCTAGCGCTCGTGCCGATCGGCCTGATCGCCGTCTTCGTCTTCCGCGTCTTCGGCAAGGAGCGCGCGACGGGCACGAAGCCGCAGTATCTGACCGAGCCGCCGGACGAGCTCGAGCCCGCGCTCGTCCCCTCGCTGCTCGCCCAGCGGACCGTGGCGAATCGCGAGCTGTTCGCCGCCACGCTGTTCGACCTGATCCGGCGCGGTCGCTACCGCACGACGGGAATGACGACCACCGAGGGGCGCAAGGAGGTCGACGACGTGCAGCTCTCAGCCGGTCCCGCGAAGGACCTCGAGCTCTCGAAGGTCGACGTGCCGGTCACGACGATCTTCGACCGCCTGCTGGAGAAGGGTCCGTTCCGGCTGAGCGAGGCGAGCGAGATCGTCGCCAAGCTCGGCGAGGACGATCGCCGCTGGTACAACCTGCAATCGAGGACGTTCGATGCGGCGGTCGCCGGCGACGTCTCCACGCGCGCATGGTGGCGAGGCCCGGGCTACGCCCTCAAGTTCTTGGTCGTGCTCGTGTTCGCGGTGGCCGGCGGCCTGCTGCTCTGGTCCGGCATCCGCAACCTGATCGAGCCGCCGCTGACCCGCGGCGACCTGATCCGCACCGGCGTCGGCATCGCGCTCCTGATCAACGCCGTGATCTGCCTCGCGCTGCCGATCTCGGTCTGGCGCCGGCGCGTGCCCCAAGCCCAGGCCCAGGCCGAGCACTGGGAGGCGTTCCACGACTACCTCCGCGACTTCCCGCGGCTCGACGAGAAGCCGGCAGACACGATCGTGCTGTGGGAGCGCTACCTCGTCTACGGCATCGCCTTCGGCTTTGCCGACCGCGTGATGGCCGCCGCGAAGGTGAGCTTCCCGGCCGTCGCGCAGAGCGGCGTCTACTCGGGCATGGCCACGGGCTTCTACGCCGGCAGCTTCGCGAGCGCGTTCGCGTTCCCCGCGCCCGCCTCGCAGTCGAGCGGAGGCGGCGGGAGCTTCGGCGGAGGCGGCGGAGGCGGAGGGAGCTTCGGCGGAGGAGGCGGCGGCGCCTGGTGACGCTCCGCGCGTTGCTACGGTGACCAGCCGGGCGGTTAGCTCAGCTGGTTAGAGCACCTGCTTTACACGCAGGGGGTCCGGGGTTCGAGTCCCTGACCGCCCACTCTCTTTTTATGCTTTTTTGCAGGTGTTTCGATGAATCGTCGCGCTTAGGTTGCAGCGGCCGAGCATTCGCTGGCGCAGGTCAGCGACGTTTCAAAAACGCCGCGCTGTTACTCCCGTGTTACTCCCGAGGCGCTGCGCGGCGCCATCCTGCCGCGGCGAGTCGGTCGTGCGTGACGGAACGCGCGCGTTAGGGGCGCCTCGAATCTGGGCACGGTAGTTCGCGACCACCTAGAGTCGCACGGATGCGGTGGATCGTGCTCTCCAGCCTCGTCGTGCTGATCGTGGCCACGCTCGGCGGCGCACGGGCCGAGGGCGTGTCCGTCTCGGGCGCTTCCGTCAGTGCAGCTGCGCCGCTCGGCTCGCACACGGACTGGATGGGTCCGAGAGGCCGGTTGCCGGAAGGCGTGCCGTCCACTGCGACTCGAAAGCTCGTAGTATCGCTCGCCGGAGCCGGCCGGGGCCGGGTCACCAGCAGGCCACATGGGATCGACTGTCCGCGAACGTGCTCGGCGAGGTTCCGCAAGGGCACGCCAGTGCGCCTGTTCGCCAGGGCGCGTGCCGGGTCAGCGTTCGTCAGGTGGGGTGGCGCGTGCCGCGGCGTCGCTCGATGCGATCCGGCGATCCGAACGGATCGAGCCGTCTCGGCGTCGTTCAGGGTCAAGCACGATTCTTCGGACGTGCCGTCCGCCGGCCCTCTGCCTCCCGCGCCGGCCGCCGAGGACGCTCGTCTCATCACGCCGGTCGATGCAAAGACGCTCGCCTCAGGTGTGTACCACGCGTGCGCGATCATCCGGGCAACCGGGGTCGTGCGCTGCTGGGGTGGGAACAGCTGGGGTCAGCTCGGGTCGGGCTCGAGAAAGGATCTGCTGCTGCAACCAGGCGAGGAGCCCTCCACGCTGTCACTCGGGGCTCGTGCCGTGTCGCTTGCCGCCGGCTTTTACCACACCTGCGCGCTGCTCGAGAATGGCGTGGTGCGGTGCTGGGGAAACGATGAGCACGGGCAGGCAGGCGCAGCGATCGATAGCACGGGCAACGGAAGCCTGATGGACGGTCCCGGCGAGGCAGCGTCGGTCGTGCCGCTCGGCGACAAAGCCGTTGCGATCGCCGCGGGGGGCTGGCACTCATGCGCGCTTCTCGAGACCGGCGTTGTGCGCTGCTGGGGTCGCGGCGAGCTCGGACAGACCGGCGCTGGATCGACGAATGACCTCCTGGATCAGCGAGGTGAGGAAGCGTCGGTCGTGCCGCTCGGGGGCAAGGCCGTGTCGCTCGTGAGCGGCTACGCGCACAACTGTGCGCTGCTCGAGAGCGGCACCATGCGCTGCTGGGGGCTCAACGTCTTTGGCCAACTCGGCGCCGGATCGACGGAGAATCTCTTGGATCAACCGGGCGAAACGCCATCGACCGTTCTCTTGGGAACGAAGATCGTTGCCATGACGGCCGGAAACAACCACACGTGTGCTGCGCTCGCGACCGGCGTCGTACGCTGCTGGGGATACGGTCCGAATGGTGAGCTCGGGTCGGGCCTCACGGTGAACCTGATGGATCAGCCGTCCGAGCAGGCGTCGGTGATCCAGTTCCCGGAGAAGGCCGTCTCCGTCAGCGCGAGCGGTTACTCGACCTGTGCTGTCCTCGAGAACGGCGTCGTGCGGTGCTGGGGACTCGGAGAGTTCGCGCAGCTTGGATCGGGCTCGACCGAGAATCTGATGGACCAGCCTGGAGAAGACGCCTCGATCGTGCCGCTCGGCGGAAAGGCTGTGATGGTCGCAGCAGGCGGCGCGTTCTGCGCGCTCCTCGACACTGGCGTTGTGCGCTGTTGGGGCGCCGGCAACGGGGCGCTTGGATCCGGATCCAGCGAGGCCCTCACAGACCAGCCCAACGAGACACCATCGACGGTGCCCGTGGGTGGCCGCGTGTAGCGCGAGTCGCAGCCGGCGATACGGTCCAGGCCGAACCTGCCTCCGAAAGTGCATCTCGAACACCTCAACTTGGGGCGATGACGGACCGCACGGTCTACTTGCAAGTACTTGAAAGTTCTTTAGAGTAGGACCATGTCGTCGACTCTCGCGGTCTCCAGGGCGTTGGCAGCGCCCCCTGGTGTACGCGGTTCGGCACTGCTTCAGATTCCCGAAGATCAGTGGTTTGAGCGCAAGAGTGCTCGCATCCGTGCGCCTGGGCTCGTAAAAGCACTGATCGGGTTCGCCAACGCCGACGGCGGCACGATCGTGATCGGGCTGAGCGAAGGAGAGGTCGAAGGCACCGACCGCGTGTCCGAGAGGCTTCGGTCTGACTGGCGCCAAGCACCTCTCGACTGTGTTCCGCCGATTCGGGTGACCTTCAAGGAAGTGCGGTGCCAGGACGCTGGTGGAGACGACGTGACGCTAACGATCGTCGAGGTCGAGCCGGGCGAGAGCGTCCACATGAACGCCGCTGACGACGTCTTCCTGCGAGTAGGGGACGAAACGCGTCGGCTCGCGTACGACCAGCGCCGAGAGCTGGAATTCGACAAGGGTCAAGCGTCGTACGAGGCGACCGTGGTCCCCGACGCGACGCGGGAAGAGCTAGACGAAGGGCTTCTCACGGCGTATGCGCAGGCTCTCGATCACCCGGATGCGTGGCGGCTGCTTCAGGCACGCGGCCTAGTAGACAGGACCGACCGAATCACGATCGGATGTCTGCTGCTTTTCGGAACCGCGCCGCAATCGAGGTTTCCAGAGACACTCGTTCGCGTGTGCCGGTATCGCGGTTCGGCTCGCGGCTCGGGCGCAGGGCAGGAGCTTCTAAGCGACGTTCGTTGCGAAGGTCCCATTCCGCGCATTCTGGAAGCGGCCCAGCGCGAAGTAAGCCGCGTCGTGCCTACGCGCCAAGCTCTTGGAATTGATGGGTTGTTCGGCCCTGTCGCTCTCGTTCCGCGCGACGCGTGGCTCGAAGGTCTGGTGAACGCGGTCGTGCATCGGTCATACAGCCTTGCCGGCGATCACATTCGCATTGAAGTCTTTGACGACCGCATCGAGATCAGCAGCCCTGGTCGGTTCCCGGGCCTCGTCGACGTCTCGGATCCCAACGATGTCACTCGTTTCGCTCGGAATCCTCGTATCGCTCGTGTCTGCGCCGATCTCAGATTCGGCCAAGAGCTCGGCGAAGGCATCCGCCGCATCTTCGAGGAGATGCGACTTGCGGGCCTCGCGCAGCCCGAGTACTTCCAAACATCGGGGAGTGTTCAACTGACGCTTCTCTCGACGCCAGTCGACCAGGAACTCGAGTCCAGGCTTCCGCCGCGAGGTCGCAAGCTTGTACAGCTGATCCGCGAGACCGAGCGCGCAAGCACGGGTGATCTCGTGAATGCGACTCGACTCTCGCGCCCTGTGATCGCGAAGGACTTGCGCCAACTCGAAGCGCTCGGTGTCATCGAGCGCGTCGGGAAGAGCCCGAACGACCCGCGCGCCTACTGGCGACTCCGCTGAGCTCACCTTTCGAGACTCGAAAGTCAAGAATCCCTGCAATGAGCTGGATTCGACGGCTACTCGAAGCCCTACTTGAAACTCGCACGCCAAGACCACGGATCACCTGCTTTCGCCAATCGTCGTCGCGATCGCCCGCCACGGCACGGACGTGCGACGCGCTTGTCGCTCCCGCGGCGCGCCTCGAGGCGCGGGCGGGGTAGCGCTGCTTCGAGGGCGCTCGCGCTCGCGCTGGCTCAACGGAGATGAGAGGTGAGCAGATCAGCCGTTGAGGATCCTGCGCGACATGAGTGAACCGCTCCCACGAGCCCCGCAATGGGCGGGGCGCGAACGAGCCCCGCCCATGAAGCAAGAGCTCAGAGCTCCTTGAAGTACACCGCTACCGGATAGTGCGTACAGCCGAGCCGCGCGTACATCGCCCTCGCGGGTGCGTGGAAGGGATCTCCGCCGGTGCCAACCGCGAGCATGCGCGCACCCCGCTGCCGCATGTCGGCGATCGCGTGCTCGCACAGCGTGGTGCCGATGCGCCGACCGCGGTGCTCGGCAGAGACGGCGACGATCTCGATCTCGCCGCGGCGACGCTCCAGATCGACGCTCCAGGCGACATACCCGACGATCGACGCATCGAGTTCGGCGACGACGACGTACTTGTGGCTCGTCGGGTCGTGCAGGCTGGAGATCTGTTTGCGGTAGTCGTCGCGCCAGTTGCCGTGCTGATGCGCGAAGACCGTCTCGCCGACAACCGGACGGAAGTGGTCCTCATAGAACGGCCCGAACGTCTCGATCGTGAGGTCGAGCAGGCGCGAGAGGTCGTGCTGAACGAATGAACGAAGATCCAACGGAGTGCCTCTCATGAATGAGGGGGATGACCACGAATCAACCGGCCGAAGGCGTCGACCGATCCGCGATCTCGAGCCGGTCGTCCCTCAGTCGCGCGTGGGCTGCGCCGCGAAGCACGTCATGGACGCGATGCTAGCGAGCCGGAACTCGGCACTAGCGCCGAGGCGATGGAATGGTGCGCCAGGTCGATTGACTGGGCGCGGCCGACGGCCGGTCGACGCTGCAGCGAAGCCGCCAACCGAGCAGCGGGCGCCGAATCCGCAGCGCCGGTCTTACAACTCGCGCCACGAGCGGTCCGCGCTTCAGGGTCCAGTGGACGAGGCGCCGGCGCGTGCGCGCGGTTCCCTCGCAACGTGCCGTCGTTCCCTGCCGCAGCGATCCCACGACGTGCAAATCATTTGCGGCTTTCGACAGGTCCTCCTGTGGCTTGTCCGGCTCCTCGGGCGCGCTTTTGCTGACCGTGATCGTCTCGGAGAACGCGTCCGAGATCGTTCCGAATGGCCCGACCGCTCGCACGTGACAGCGATAGATCCCGGACGGTGCAGTCTCCGGGCTGAACTGATCCTGGCCGGTCGGCGTGCCGTCCCGTTCGATCTGCACGCGGTATCCGACCGGAGGCACCGCCGAGACGTCCGAGAACCCGCAGCGCACGATGCCGTGATCCTGGACGAGCGTCGGCGTGTTCAGGGCGACAGGCTCTGCCATGGTGAGCGTGACGAGTCCGAACCCGGTCCCCGCGAGCACCCGGTTGCCGCTGATCGGAACGACCGACGTGATCCAATCCTCGCCGGTGAACGGGTCGGGAAGCTCCGGCACGACCCGCGTCGCGACGCCCTCGCCGAAGGGCACGAACGAGCCGCTCGCCGTCAGCCCGAAGGCGATCGATGCGCCCTCCCCGGACGCGTCCGGTTGCACGGGCGTCGGAGGGGTGTCCCATGGGTTCGGGGTGTCGTGCTGCGTCCACGCGATGCCTCCGTCGTGGCTCTCCGCCCAGGTGAAGACACAGTCGGGATACGCGGGTCTGAGGGTCAGATGGGCGTGATTGAGCGGATCGATCTTGGCCTGGCCGTCGCAGTAGGCGGCCCCGGCGCCCACCGTCGAACCCCACCGATAGCTCCACCACGACTGCTCGGTCCACGATGCCCCGGCGTCCCGCGACCTCGCTGTCCACGACCCGCCGGCGAGCGTGATCGAGTTTCCCGAGATCGCCGCGTCGAACGGATAGCGGGTCCAATACGAATCGTGCAGCGGGATCCACGTCGTGCCGGCATCGTGCGAGACGATCAGACCGGTGTCCGTCGTCGCGAGCACGGTGCGGTTGTCGTTCGGGTCGGTCGCGAGCAGCATCGTGCGATTTGGTACGACCAGCTCGGTCCAGGACGCTCCACCGTCCGACGAGTGCGAGACGCCCTGCCAGGTCGTGTTCCTCCTGTTCGGTGCGTAGATGTGGTTCCCGCCTCCGAACAGCTCCCAGCGGTGGCCATGGATACCGTGGTTCGGCGTCAGCGTCCAGGTCCGCGCGCCGTCGAGCGACTCCCAGATCCCGCTCGCGTCGCCGTAGAGAGCGCGGCCTGGTCGGGACGGATCGGGGACCGCTCCGAGGATCCGCAACCACGTCGGCGAATCCGACAGGAACGGCCCTACCGATCCAGCCTCGAAGAGCGCCCAGGTCAAGCCGCCGTCCCGCGACAGCCACGTGCCGGGATTCGCGCCATACGTGTTGCGCGCGAAGAGATTCGTGCTCGTGACATCTCGAACGACGGCGATCTCGTCCCAGCCTTCAGTCGGCGAGAGCAGGCGCCAGCTGCTGCCGCCGTCGTCGGAGACGATGATCCGCGAGTGGGATTCCCGGCGTCCGAGGCCTGCGTACGCACGCCCAGGCCTGAGCGGATCGAAGTAGACGCCGTCGAGGTTCCGCACGTCGTCGAACCAGCGGGGCGCGTCCGGATCCTCGCGCCTGACGTCGGCCCAGGTTCTCCCACCGTCGTGCGTCACGACGACCCTGGGAGCCGAATCGGTGTCGAGCATGCGCGCCGCGACGGCGTTGCGCGGATCGACGGGGTTCGGCGCTACCGCGAACGTGCGCCCGGCCGGAAGGGGGTACCAGGTCAGGCTGTCCGCCGAGTACGAGTCGGCCGAGATGTATGCGCGGGCGTGCCCGACGAACGCGTCCGGCGAGGGTCCGGTGCCGAGCCAGTTCCACGCGGTTCGCCGGTAGGCGCTCGTCCGCCCGAACGCGAACGTCCTGCCGCCGTCCGTCGTCATGCCATGCGTGGTGGTGACGACGTTCGGATCGGTTGCCGACACGTCGAGTCTGCACTCGTAGACGCCGCCCTGCACGGCCGCCGTGAGCGACCAGTGCGCTCCACCGTCGTCGCTCCGCATGAGCCCGTAGCCGAACCGATCCGAGAGCGGCGCGGTGCGGCCGATCGCGTAGACGACCGAAGGGTTCGACGGAGCGAACTCGACGTTGCAGATCGGCCCGCCCTCGGGACCGGTTCGCTCCCACCGGTTGACGGTCGCGGCGCTGGCCGAGCCAGTCGCGCACAGTGCCGCGCACAGGAGCGCGATCACGCGCAGGGCCGCCCTCATCGCACGAGTAGATACCGGCTACGCTCGTGCGGTCAACCCGGCGGCTCGAACCCGCGCGGGCCGGGCGCCGACCGGCTCTCCGCGCCCTGCTGGACGGACCACGTCGCGAGGTAGTCGGGATCGACGACGGGGTTCCCGCCGGCGCGCAGCCGGTACTCGCCCGGCGGTGCCTCGCGGAGCGCTCGGGGGTCGGGCGGGAGCCGGTACGCGGTTCCATCGGTGAGCCGGAGCTCGATCCCGTGGCTCACCTCGAAGCCCTCGACCGTGCCGGCAAACGAGCGTCGCTCGATCGGGTCGCCGTCCGCGGAGAGCACGGTGATGCCGACGAGGACGGTCTTGCCGACCGCGAACCGGGCTCGTTCGACGTTGCCGAGCGGCTCGCCGTCCGCGTCGAGGAACGCCACGTCGAAGACCCGGTCGAGCCCCACCGTGAGCTCGTCGCCTTCCTCGTAGCCGTCGACCTCGAGATCGGACCCGACGACGATCCCTCCGAGCTCTTCGGCGGTCCGCGCGGTCACGTCGAGCCAGACGGCACGCGCCTCCCACAGGTCGGCCTCGCCGGCGGGTCCGCGCTGCACGGCGAGGATCTTGACCTGCGCGGAGCCGGGTCGAACCGCCTCGAGCATCTCGGCCGGGGGCACCCACCAGCGGTCGCTGAAGGCGCTCCCGATGGAATGCGCGTTGAGCAGGATCACGCCGTTTGCGGCCATTCCCAACGATACCTGCCGCCCATCCCAGCCACTGGGGCGACGCCGACGGCTTGCCGGCGCCGCCCCGCTCCGCTGCTGGGTCTCAGGCGGCGCACTCGCCGGCGAACTGCGCGGCCTGCGGCCTCGTCTTGTGCCCGGCCTCCTTCATGATCGGCGGGACCTCGGGGTCGGCGACGAAGCTCTGCCAGCCCTGCTCGTCCCAGTCGAAGATCACCCAGACCCGATCGTCCTCGGCGGGGTCGCGGAAGACCATCGCGCCCTTGGACCCGTGTTGCTTGCGCTTCTCCGCTCCGGTGGTCGAGAAGACCGCCATGAACGTGTCGAAGTTCTCCACCTGCGTGGTCGCGAGTAGCATCGTTCTCTCCTTTTCGTGGATGTGGTGTGGCCGTGTTGGAGCGCGTCGCTCGCTCAGGCGATCAGGGCCGGCGTGCCGACCACGCGTTCCTGCGGATCGATCGCGCCGAGGCTCTCGACGATCTCGAGACGGCCGTCGCGCGCCTGGGCGATGTACATGTTCATGCGCAGGTGATGCTGGCCGGGCACGACTGCAGCCGGGCCGCCGGGCCCCTCGCCGATGGCCGCGTGATCGAGCGCCGCGATCACGTCCTCCTGCACGAGCGAGCCGGCCTCGGCCACGGCAGCCGCCCACAGACGGAGCCCGCGGTACAGGCCTGAACAGCCGCTGCCTCCCGTGAACTTCGCGTCACCGGGATAGAGCGCGTCGTACTGCGCGAGCAGCTTCTGGCTGAACGGATCGCTGACGACCTGGTAGTAGTCGAGGCAGCCGTACAACCCCTCGACGTGAGCGGCCGGCACCATGCTGAGGAAGTTCTCGTCGAAGTAGGTGCACACGAGGTGCCCGCCGCGGCTCGTGAAGCCAGAGCGGTACAGCTCCTCGAAGAACGGCGAGACCCCGGGCGGGACGATCGTGTTGAACACGACGTCTGCGCCGCTCGCGTTGATCCTCTCGACCGTCGCCGCGTAGTCCATGTGGTCGAGCGGGAAGTACTCCTCGCCGATGATCGACCCTCCGTTGGCCGTGACGACCTCTCGCACGCGCTCGTTCAGGACGTGGGGCCAGATGTAGTCGGCGGACGGAAAGTAGAACGTCCTCGCTCCGGTCTCTCGCATCAGCCACGGGATGAACAGGTCGATCTGCTGCGCCGGCCCCGGGCCGGTGCAGAAGATCAGCGGATCGGACTCCCCTCCCTCGTACTGCTCCGGGTAGAGGTAGAGCGTCTTGCCCTTGACCACGGCCTCGCCCTTGATGGCCTGCCTCGTGGAGCTGAAGATGCCGCCGAAGACGACGTCGACGTTGTCGTGCTCGACCAGCTTGGCCGCCACTGCGGCCGCGACGGTGTCGTCCGTCGCGCCGTCCTCGAGACACAGCTCCAGGTGCCGCCCGAGCAGGCCGCCCTTGGCGTTGATGTCGCCGATGACCATCCGGGCGACGTTGGCGTTGGCGAGTCCCACGAACGAGAGCGGGCCCGACTGGTCGGCGATCACTCCCACCTTGATGGGATCAGAGCCTGGGGCTGGCGATGTCGCCATGCTGTCCTCCTGTGTAGGGTTGCGCGGAGCCAGAAGCAGCCCGCGTCCTAGAAGGAGTGTGCTCAGCCGTGTGTGCCGATACATCGGGAGGACTCCCCATCTTCGACACGCCGCTTCGCCTCAGCGAGTTCGTCGCCACGCTGGCGCTCGCGCAGGACAACGCGTTCGGGCAGCCACTCGAGTCGCAGCTGCGGTCGTGCCTGCTCGCGACATCGATCTGCGAGGCCGCGGGATTCGACGAAGAGCTGCGCCAGACCGCGTACTGGGTGGCGCTGCTCCGCTACGTCGGCTGCACCGGCCACGCCCACGAGGTCGCCACGATCTTCGGCGACGAGATCGCGATACGCGCCCAGACGCTCGTGCACGACTCCGCCAATCCCAGCGAGGTGATGCGGGACGTGATGGCCTTCGCGACGGCCGGCCGCAGCCCGGATGAGCAGGCAAAGATCGTCAAGCTGATCCAGGAGACGGCCCGCGAGTGGGCGGTCTACAACTTCTCGTCCGGGTGCGAGGTCGCCGACATGCTCGTGCAGCGGCTCGACTTCGGCCCCGACATCCGTGAAGCGCTGCGCTTCACGTTCGAGCGCTGGAACGGTGCCGGCTATCCCGCCCACGCGCAGGGCGAGGCAATCCCGCTGGCGATGCGCGTGGTGCACCTCAGCCACGACATGGAGGCGATCGGCCGCCTGTTCTCGCCGGACCACGCCATCGAGGCCGCCCGCGATCGCCGCGACCGCACGTACGACCCGGCGCTCGCCGACCTGTTCGTCGAGCATGGACGCGCCTGGCTCGATCAGCTCGGCGAGACTGAGCCGTGGGACGCCGTGCTCGCCCTCGAGCCCGAGCCCCACCGCCTGCTGTCGGGCGAGCAGCTCGACGACGCCCTGACGGTCGCCGCCGACTTCATCGATCTCAAGTCGCCGTACATGGGCGGGCACAGCCGTCGCTGCGCCGAGCTCGCAGCCGACGCCGCCCGGGTGCTCGGGCTCGACGAGGAAGCCGTCGCCACGGTCCGCCGCGCGGCGCTCGTGCACGACTTCGGCACCACCGTCGTGCCCAACTCGATCTGGGACAAGCCCGGGCCGCTCACGCGGACGGAGTTCGACCGAGTCGAGCTTCACCCGATGCTGACCGAGCAGATGCTGCGCCGCTCTCCGGCGCTGGCAATCCTCAACCGCGTCGCGTCCGCGCACCACGAGAAGGGCGACGGGTCCGGATACCACAAGCGCGTGCAAGCCGACGCCGACGATCTCGGAGCGTGCGTCCTGGCGGCGACGGAGATCTACGTGGGGCTGACCACCGAGCGCGCGGACCGCCTGCCGTTCTCGCCCCCGGACGCGGCCACCGAGCTTCGCCGGCTCGAATCACAAGGCGTGCTCGAGCCTCGCGCAAGCCGCGCGGTGCTCGTGGCCGCGGGGCACGGCGAGCCGCGAGCGCCCTCGGGCAAGCGGCCGCGAAACCCGGGCGGGCTCACCCGACGCGAGGTCGATGTGCTTCGACTCGCGGCCAGGGGACTGACGACGCGCGAGATCGCCGATCGGCTCACCATCTCTCCCAAGACCGCGGATCACCACATCCAGCACATCTACGGCAAGATCGGAACGTCGACACGAGCCGCCGCCGCTCTGTGGGCCATGCAACATTCTGTCGTCCATTGAGAGCTGGTTCGAGGCGAGCTGGACGGCCCAGCCGGGTCAGCCGTCGATCTCCTCGCGCACGAGCGGTGCCACGCCGGTGCCGAGCAGCTCGATCCCGCGCAGCAGGCTCTCGTGGGCGAGCCGCACGTTCGTCATCTGCAGCGCGATGCGCGAGATGCCGCCGAGGTCGTCGTTGATCTGGAGGATCTTGGCGGCAACGGTCTGCGGATCTCCGATCAGATACGCGCCGTCGCGGGCGCACATCGCGTCGTACTGCTGGCGGACGGGCGGGGCGAAGCCGCGCTCCTTGCCGATCGTGCCGAACATCTGCGCCCAGCCAGGGTAGAAGTCGTCGGCTGCCTGCTGCGCCGTCTCTCCGACGAAGCCAAAGCAATGGAGGCCGACCTTGAGGTCGTCGGGGGAGTGGCCGGCGCGGCGGCCGGCCTCGCGATAGAGGTCGACGAGCGGGCGGAAGCGGGCGGGCTGGCCGCCGATGATCGCAACCATCAGCGGCAGCCCGAGCGCGCCGGCGCGGACGAACGACTCCGGCGTCCCGCCGACGCCGACCCAGATCGGGAGCGGGTCCTGCAGCGGTCGGGGGTAGACGCCCTGGCCGGTCAGCGGTGGACGGTGCCGTCCGGACCACGTCACCTCCGCCTGCTCACGGATGCGCAGCAAGAGGTCGAGCTTCTCGGCGAACAGCGAGTCGTAGTCGGCGAGGTCGAGCCCGAACAGCGGAAACGACTCGGTGAACGAGCCGCGGCCGACGACGAGGTCGATCCGCCCCTTTGAGATCAGGTCGAGGGTCGCGAACTCCTGGAAGAGGCGCACCGGGTCGGCGGCGCTGAGCACGGTCACGGCGCTGTTGAGCCGGATCGTGGTCGTCCGGGCGGCTGCGGCCGCCAGGAGGACCGCCGGGGCGGAGTCCATGAACTCGCGACGATGGTGCTCGCCGATGCCGTAGGTGTCGAGACCGACCTGGTCGGCGCGTTCGACCTCCTCGAGCAGGTGCCGCACCCGCTCGACCGGGCTCACGTCGACGCCGGTGACGGGATCCGTCACCGTCGAGACGAAGCTGTCGATGCCGATATGCATGGGGGGTTCTCCTCAACTCGCAGCCAGGTCACTCGCGCCCGATGAATTGTTGCATGCGCAATGAGTACGGGATTCGCAAGGGCGAGATCATCGCGCTGCGCTGGCCCTACGTGCTGCTCGACGAACGCCGTCTGGTGATTCGGCAAGCATCCGGCAGGGCCGCGGTGGAGCATCGCGAATCGCCGGCCGCGCTGGTCTGGCCCGGTCGGAACGACCAGCCGCTTGGCCGCAAGACCCCCAACCAGCTCCTTGGGCGCATTCTGAACCGCGCCACGAGGGACGGCCGAATCGGGAGCGGGTTAGGAGTCGGCTGCCAGGGCGTCGTAGACCAGCCGGTGGAAGTGCCGGATCGGGCTCTCGCTCTTGGGCAGCAGGCGACCGTACGGCACCATGTTGGAGCGCAGTCCGACCTGCTGCACGAGCACGACGTCGGCGTCCTCGAGCAGCGTCTGGTTGTACATCTCGAGCCACTCGACGACGAACGCCTCGTCCGCCTGGGGATGCGCGTAGACGTCGGCGTGGAAGGCACAGGTCTCGACGCCCGTCGGCACGATCATGCCCGTGAACGCGACCTGGTCGTCCTGCGCCCAGAAGGACGTCGGCCACATGTAGATGAAGCGGAAGCCCGCGCCCTTCTGACCACCCCAGCGCGTCTTCGAGCGGCGGTCGTTGTAGGGCGTGAACTGGCACAGCAGGCCACCCAGCTCGACCAGCTCGTAGACGTTCGCGTCGGTCACGAAGGCGTCGCTGAAGCTCTTCGTGTGCACCGTCGGACAGTGGTAGCACTCCGTCGCGTTCTCGACGTAGACCTTCCAGTTGGCCGGGATGTCGTAGACCCAGTGGCCGCGGAAGTTCCAGTCCGCGAAGCCGAGGCCCCGCTCGACCGCGAGCGGCTCGAGCGCGGGATGCACCTCCAAAAGGCGCGGCGCCGCGGCGTCCGGGTTGACGAACACGAACCCGCGCCACGTGTCCACGGCGATGGGCACGAGCGAGAGCTCGTCACGGGCGAACTGCATCTCCCGCGTGGCGCGCGGCGCGTTCTGCAGCCGCCCGTCGAGCGAGTAGGTCCAGCCGTGGTAGCGGCACTGCAGCAGCTTGCGGCAGCCGTCCTTGAGCGCGACCGGATGCGCGCGGTGCCGGCAGACGTTGACGAAGCCGTGCAGTTGCCCGTCCTCGTCGCGCGTGACGACGACGGGCACGAGCCCCGCGCGACCCACGACGTGATCGCCCGCCGAGGCCAGCTTGCTCTCCGGGCAAAGCAGCGTCCAGTTGCGGAGGAAGATGCGCTCGTTCTCGAGCCGGTAAACCTCCGGGTCGGCGTACCAGCGCGCCGGCAGCGTCCAGCCGTTCTCGATCGCGGCCGCGGCCTCGTCGAGGCCGAGTGCGTCATCGGGTGCGACGGCCATTGCAGGTAGTTCTAACAGAAAGCGCGCCGTTCCAGGCGTCGCCGAGAGTTGGTCGCGGGAGCGGCCCTTTGGAGTGCTCAGCCGGCCCCTTTGTGGTGATCTTCACAAGCTGGTATGCGGAGTCGACGGCGGTCGCGGGTGCGGAGGGCGCAGCGGGCGGCCCGGTTCTGGCCGCCCGAGTCCGCGGTCGTCTTGGTTGGCGGCACCGCGAGTGGCAGCGAGGCGCAGGGTAGAGGCGCGCAGGAGCTCGAGAGCCGTACACGCAGGGGGTCCGGGGTTCGAGTCCCTGACCGCCCATCGCAGAAAATCCGGACTTTCCGGGTCCGGGACGGATCGCCGAGCGCGAGGACGGTCAGTGCCTGCGCGCCTCCTTGCCTCTCTATGTAGCGAATGGTACATTATAGCCGTTCGTTGCATCACGTCGAGCGAAAAGGGGCCGATGCAGGAATCCCACCAACAGGCGAGAGCACCACGACCTTTCGAAACCGCGTGCGACGACCGGGTGACCGCTTGACACACGCCGGGAAGGAACGCAAGGCCGTGGGGGCTGACGCGCCGGCGACGAGCGCGGACGCGGGACTCGAACGTCTCGACCACCCGCTCATCACACGTGAAGTGCGTGCGCGCGCCGCCGCCGCGTCAGCCTGATCCGCCGCCTCAACCAACCTGATGTACGGGGCGCTCAGCTCCCGCTGGCTCAGCGGACATGAGTGGTGAGCAGCTCAGGGCCGTTGGCGTCCTGCGCGGCATGAACTCGAAACACCGGCTCGAGCGGATCGTCTCGCAGCAAGTCGCACAGCACATCGTCGAGCGCGGCGAACCGCCGGTCCCACCCTCCCGCCTCCTGCACGCGCTCCCACAGCTCAAGCCCGAGCGCCCTGATGATCTCGGGGAGCTCGAGCGAGGTGTTCCACAGCGACCGCGTAGGCACCCCCAAGCAGGGCGCGACAGCCGACCGGAGTCAGCTCGACTGCGACGCCTTCCTGGTTGCCGTCGTGCGCGACCAGCGCCTGCGAGGCCTACAGGCCGCCCAAGACACAGCGGTACCGGCTCGGCGCCTGGTCAGGGTCTCTGAGCGACCACATCGATCTCCGCGCCGATGCTCACGATCAACGTCATGAACCGCGGCGGCAACCCGCGATGCCCCCCCGCCGGAAAAGCCCGTTAAACGCAGCCAACGTACCAATCGACGACCGATGCCAGCACGGGCGACGGCCGACCCGGCAACCACTCGGACACCGACTCGACCATCCACCCATCGTACGACCGACGCGACGAGAGGCGCATGAGGCTCGTGGGAGAACCACCGCACGTTGGTCATCTGCAGGGAGAGTGAACCGTCTTGCTGCATCGTGCGTAGTGTGGATGTGATGGCGATGACTGACGAGGAGCTGCTCGATGTGCTTCGCGGCGGCGACGCGGATGAGTCGATGCGCGTGCTCTTTCGCGCGTACGGCGGCGCTCTCTACGGCTTCGCGTTCAAGCGGCTCGGCGATGCGGGCCTTGCCGAGGAGGTCGTGCAGGAGACGATGTTGCGCGTCTGGCAGAACATCGGGCGGTTCGACCGGGGCGAGGGATCGTTGCGAGCGTGGCTCTACGAGATCGCGACGAACCTCGTGATCGACGCGCATCGTCGCCGGGTCGTTCGTCCTCCGCTCGGCGGGCATTCAGGTCACGAGTTGGGCAGTGATGGCGAGGAGTTCGAGCAGGAGATGCTGCGCTGGCAGGTGCGCTCGGTGATTGCGCAGCTGCGGCCCGAGCATCGCGAGGTGATCGCGCTCGTGCACTTCGAGGGTCTCAAGCTGCGGGAGGTCGCGGAGCGCCTTCGCATTCCGGTTGGCACGGTCAAGAGTCGCTGTTTCTACGCATTGGAGAGCCTGCGCGTGGCGCTCGAGGAGCAGGGGTTGACGCGATGATCGAGTGCCACGAGATCCGCCCGCGAATCGGGGCGCACGTGATGGGCGGCCTTGACCCCGATGAGGCGCGCGAGCTGCTCGAACATCTCGCGGCGTGCCCGTCTTGCGCCGAGGTTCACCGGCAGCTCTCGCACGTTGTCGAGCTGATCGACCTGGCCGGACCCGAGGAGTCGTTGCCGCCGCCCGCCGGGCTCGAGGACCGGCTGCTCGCTCGCGCGGGCGAAGCCTCGACACCTGTGCAAACAGCACGCCGGCGGCGACAGCTGGGATGGCTTCGCCCGGGGCTGGGCGGCGTTCTCGTCGGCGCACTCGCGGTGGTCGCGCTGCTCGCCGCCTTCGGGGTGATCGGTGATTCCTCGCCGGAGACGAAGCCGTCGACCGCTGCAACCGTGCGGCTCGCGCCGACGGCGCAGGCGCCCGGCGCCTCGGCAGTCGTCTACGTGATCACGAAGGCGGATGGCACGACCTTCGCGCTCGAAGCGCGCAACCTGCCGGTGGCGCGACCGGGGGAGCGTTACGAGGTGTGGGTCTCGAACAAGCGGGGCGCGTACAGCGCGGGCGCGCTCGAGGTCACTCGCACGGGCTGGTCGACTGCCGTCCTGCATAGCCCGCGGCGAGCCGCGCCAGGCTCGCAGATCGAGATCTCGCTGGTTCCGATCGCGAACGAGAAGGGCTTCCGCACGCTCGTTCAGGGCACGCTCCCCCTCTGACGGGCGTCCTTGCTGCGATCGCTGAACCTTTTCGCGTCGCGCGCCGTTTCCGCGTTCGGGAGGGCGCGTTCGCCTTCGCAGACCGCAACGGAGGGAACAGGATGAGCACGTCCAGACACCGCGCAGCGACGGTGGTCCTCGGCGTGGTTGGCGTCGGAGCTCTGGCGCTGACCCCACTCAACGCGTTCGGTGTAAGCCATGCGCGCGCCGACCAGGCCGTCCCCGTTTCGATGAAGGAGTATGCGTTTGCAAGCCCTCTCCTGAAGCCCGCCGTCTTCGGCAAGGCGAGTGTCCTGAAGGGTGGGGAGACCACGTTCACGTTCAAGAACGTGGGCAAGTTCGCGCACGACTTCACGATCAGCTCGACCAGCAAGGGCGGGACGAAGTTCAGCTCGGGAACGATCGCGCCCGGCAAGTCGAAGACCATCACGGTCACCCTCAAGCCCGGTTCCTACCTCGCGGTTTGCAGCCAGTTCAACGGCTTCCACATCGCCTCGGGAATGATTCGCGCCTTCTCCGTCGGAAAGATCAACGACAAGGGCACGTGGGTGCCCTGAACCAGGACGGCGTGCGGGGCCAGAGCGCGCGGCTTCGCGTTTCTGGCCCCGCCGGCCCGAAGCAGCGGTCATGCGAGGCGAACTGCGCGAGGCGGTCTCATTCATGACGTAGCGCGGTGATCGGGTCGAGTCGTGCGGCCCGACGTGCGGGGGTAGTAGCCGAAGAACAGACCGACGGCCACCGCTACCGCGAACGCGACAGATGAACAGAGGGTGACAGGCCGGTTCTCGACGCCTCCCCTCGGCCTTCCGCAGCGGATCTGTTTGACTGCGCGTGCGATGAGCGACCTGACGAAGCTGGGAAACCCGGACGCGGGCGCGGATCGCTCGCTCGAGTGCTTCCCGATCGACGATCCCGGCCAGCAGATCACGCTCGTCTGCTCGGAGTTCACCTGCCGCTGCCCCATCACGGGCCAGCCCGATTGGGCCACGATCACGGTCGACTACGAGCCGGCCGCCCGCGTCGTCGAGACGAAGAGCCTGAAGCTCTACCTCGAGACCTTCCGCGAGGTCGGGATCTTCCACGAGCACCTGATCACGCTGATCCGCGACGATCTCGTCGCGGCGCTCGAGCCCCGCTCGCTGCGCGTCACCGCCGACTTCAACTCGCGCGGCGGCATCGCGGTCCGCGCGAGCACGGCGTTCGAGCGGAACTCCTGACCGATGGGCGAGGCCGGGCTGCGGAGCGCACGGTGGTTCGGCGCGAACGACCTCGCGGGCTTCATCCATCGCGCCTCGCTGCACGCCGAGGGGCTCTCGCGCGCGGCCCTGAGCGGCCGCCCCGTGATCGGGATCTGCAACTCCTGGTCCGAGCTCGTGCACTGCAACCTGCACTTCCGCGGGCTCGCCGAGGCCGCGAAGCGCGGCGTCCTGCAGGCGGGCGGGCTGCCACTCGAGTTCCCCACGATCTCGCTCGGCGAGAACCTCATGAAGCCCTCCACGATGCTCTATCGCAACCTCATGGCGATGGACGTCGAGGAGTGCATCCGCGCCTACCCGCTCGATGCGGTCGTGCTGCTCGGCGGCTGCGACAAGACCGTGCCCGCGCAGCTGATGGGCGCGATCAGCGCGGACGTGCCGGTGATCATGGTCACGGGCGGACCCTCGCAGGCCGCGTACTTCAGAGGGCGCGAGCTGGGCGCGGGCACCGATCTCTGGCACTACGCCGATGAGCTGCGGGCCGGGCGGATGTCCCAGGCCGAGTTCACCGAGCTGGAGGAGGCGGCGACGCCCTCGTTCGGCCATTGCAACGAGCTCGGCACGGCCTCGACGATGACGGCCCTCGTCGAGGCGCTCGGGATGTGCCTGCCGGGAACGTCGACGATTCCGGCCGTCGGGGCGGCGCGCATGCGCGCGGCCGAGCTGACGGGCACCCGCGCGGTCGCTCTCGCGCGCGAGCAGCTGCGCCCGTCGAGCATCCTCACCGCCGCCTCGCTCGACAACGCGATCACGCTGCTGATGGCGCTCGGCGGCGGCACCAATGCCGTCATCCACCTGCTCGCGCTCGCCGGGCGGCTCGGCGTCCCGCTCACGCTCGCGCGCTTCGACGAGCTGTCCCGACGCACGCCCGTGATCGGCAACCTGCGGCCTGCGGGAGAGCACCTGTTCGAGCACCTCCACCGCGCCGGCGGCGTGCAGGCGGTGCTCAAGGAGCTCGCTCCGCTGCTGCACGGCGACGCGCGGACGGTCACGGGAGAGACGCTCGCCCACGGCTTCGCGAGCGCCGAGGTGCTCGACCGCTCGGTGATCGCCTCGCTCCAGGCTCCGATCACCCCCCAGGGCGGGCTCGCGATCCTGCGCGGTAGCCTCGCCCCGAACGGCGCCGTGATCAAGCACAGCGCGGCGTCCCCCGAGCTGCTCCGGCACTGCGGCCCGGCGCTCGTCTTCGAGGACGTCTACGACGTCGCGGCGCGGATCGACGATCCCGGCCTCGACGTGAGCGCCGAGACGGTGCTCGTGCTGCGCAACTCCGGGCCACGTGGCGGCCCCGGCATGCCGGAATGGGGTCAGGTGCCGATCCCGAAGAAGCTCCTCGCCAAGGGGGTGCGCGACATGGTGCGTGTCTCGGACGCGCGCATGAGCGGGACGGCCTTCGGGACCGTCGTCCTGCACGTGGCACCGGAAGCCGCGGCGGGCGGGCCGTTGCGGGCGGTGCGCGACGGCGATCCGATCGTCCTCGACGTCGAGGCGCGACGCATCGATCTCGACCTGCCGGCAGCGGAGCTGGCCCGCCGGCTGGCAGAGCTCGGCGAGCCGCGGCGCGCCTACGCGCGCGGCTACGGCGCGCTCTACCTCGAGCACGTCCTGCAAGCCGACGAGGGCTGCGACTTCGACTTCCTGCGCGCTCGTCCGGGCGAGCCGGCCGAGAGCGAGCCGCTGGGCCTGCTCAGCGGCTGGGTCGGTGGCTGGTGATCTCGAGCATCACCTTGCCGCGCGCGCCGTCGGCGCCCTCGAGCGCCGCGAACGCCGCCGCGTAGCCGTCGAGCGGGAAGCGGTGCGTGACGATCAGCCCCGGCGTGATCCGGCCGGCGTCGAGCAGGTCGACGACCTGCTTCCAGGCTCCCGACGTGTAGCCGAAGCTCGCCGCGAGCGTGAGATCGTTGTTGACGAGCAGGTCGGCCGGGAGCTCGAGCACGAGGCCCGTCGGCGGCAGGCCGAGCAGCAGCACCCGCCCGCCGCGCCGCGCGGCGCGGACGGCGAGCGCGACGGCCTCGATCGCCCCGGCCGCCTCGATCACGAGGTCGAAGCCCTCGGCGATGCGATCATCGGTCGAGAAGCTCGTCGCTCCCGCCGCGCGCGCGAGCGCGGCCTGCTCGGCGCGCCGCCCGAGCAGCACGATCTCGGCCGGCGACGAGAGCGCGGCGAGGTGCGCGGCGAGTAAAGCGATCGTGCCGTCGCCGATCACGAGCACGCGCTCCCCCGGCTCGGGCGGCGCCTTCTGCAGGCCGCGCATCACGACCGAGGTCGGCTCGACGAGCGCCGCGTCGAGCAGGGGGACCGAGGGCGAGAGCACGTGGACGAGGCGGCCCGGCACGACGACCTGGTCGCTCGCGCCGCCCTCGTGCGTGAAGCCGAGCTCGGCGTAGGTCTCGCAGACGTTCGTGGCACCGGCACGACAGCTCCGGCAGGCACCGCACGGGATGATGCACTCGGCCACGCAGCGATCGCCCGGAGCGATCTCGGAGACGCCCGCGCCGACCGACTCGACGACGCCCGACCACTCGTGCCCGAGCGTCAGCGGATAGCGCACGAAGGCGGGATCGACGGCGCCGGCGAGCAGCTCGAGATCGGTGCCGCAGAGGCCGCAGAACGCAGGGCGGACGACGACGTCGAGCGGACCGCCCTCGAGCTCGGGGCGATCCGCGAGCACCAGCCGGCCCGGCTCCTCCACGACGAGCGCACGCCTCATGCCGGCACCGCCTGCGGCTCGGCGAGCAGCGCCGAGATCTGTGCGGCGTGATCGCGCACCGTCTCGCCGATCTGGTGCACCCGCCAGGCCGGGATGTCGACCTTCAGCCCGGTCACGCTGATCGCGCCGGCGCACGCGTCGTGATCGCCGACGATCGCCGCGCCGATGCAGCAGACGCCCTCGGCGTCCTCCTCGTCGTCGACCGCGTAGCCCTTGCCGCGGACGTCCGCGAGCTCTCGCACGAGCAGGTCGAGATCGGTCACCGTGCGCCGCGTCTTCTGCGGCATCCCGGCCTGCTGCAGGACGCCGCACGCCTCCTGCTCGGGGATCGCCGCCAGGATCGCCTTGCCGACGGCCGAGCAGTGCATCAGCTCGCGCTTGAACAGGTTCGTGGCGAAGCGGACAGCGCTCTCGCGGGCGGCGACGCGCCCGATCACGACGACGTAGGGCTCGTCGAGCACCGCGACGCGCGCCGTCAGCCCGGTCGCGGCGGCCAGCTCGCGCAGGACCGGCAGGGCGACATCGCGCAGCGCGATCTGCGAGACGACGAGGTCGCCGAGCCGCGCCAGCGCGAGGCCGAGGCGATAGCGCCGCGACATGCCGGCGCCAGTGTCGGCCACGAAGCCGTAGCCGAGCAGCGTCTGCAGGATCGCGAACGCGCTCGATTTCGAGACGCCGAGCGCGCGACTGAGCTCGGAGAGCGTGAGCCCTTCGGGGCCGGCGTCGCCGAGCACGCCGAGCACGAAGACGGCGCGCTCGACGCTCTGCACGCGATAGCGATCGTCCGGCACGGTCATCCTGGCGGCGACGCTATCAGATGCTGTTCGGCTCTGCCGAACGAATTGCCGTTGACAGCGGTCGTTCAACCTGAAATCGTAGGCAATCATCGCCTCGCCGTTCGGAACCGCCGAAAGCTCTGCCCCCGCAGAGGTCGCAGCGAAGCTCGCGCAGCTGCGCGAGCGACTGCCTGAGATCGGCGCGCCCGCGGTCGTGCTGACGACGAGCGGCGCCGTCGCGTGGCTCACGGCCGGGCTCACGAATCGGATTGAGGCCGGCGCGACGGCAAGCGCGATGTGGGTCGTGATCACGAGCGACGGCGCGATCGCGCTGACGACGAACGTCGAGCGAGCGCGCATCGATGCCGAGCACGGCCTGAGCGAGCGCGGCCTCCGTCTCGAGGCGGTCGAGTGGTTCGCCGGTGACGCCGGCCTCGTCGCCGCCGCTTGCGAGTGGGCGGGGTCTCCGGCTGACGTGATCGCGAGCGACGGCCACGCGGCCTTCGGGATCGACGCCGAGGATGACCTCGCGGCGCTGCGCCTCGCGCTCGCACCCCCAGAGCGCGAGCGGCTCGCGGCGCTCGGCCGTGACGCCGCGAGCGCCCTCGAGCACGCCCTTCGCACGTGGCAGCCGGGCGAGCGCGATCTCGACCTGCAGGCGCGCGTGGCCGGCGGGCTCGAGCGCACGGGGGCGTTCGGGGCCTGCCTGATCGTCGGCGGTGACGACCGCGTCGAGCGCTTCCGGCACCCGCTCGCGATCGGCGCGCCCGTCAGCCGGCTCGCGATGGCCGTGGTGGTCGCCGAGCGAGGCGGCCTGCACGCGGCCGCCACGCGCATGGCCTGTGCCGGCGGACTCTCCGACGGCGTTCGCGACGCGTGGAGCGCGGCGCTCGGGATCGAGGCGCGCATGCTCGCGGCGGGCCACGTCGGGCAGACCTACGGCGACGTGATGGCGGCCTGCGAGCGCGCCTACGCCGACGCCGGCCAGCGCGGCGCATGGCGCGAGCACTACCAGGGTGGGCCGATCGCATACCGCCAGCGCGAGTTCGAGGTCGCGCCGATCCAGAGCCACAGCCGGTGGTTCCGCCAGCCGATCGAGCCCGGGCACGCCGTGGCGTGGAACCCGAGCGTCGCGGGCGGCGGCAAGACCGAGGACACGTTCCTGATCGACGACGAGGGGGTTCACTGCATGACACGCACCGGTGAGTGGCCGGAGGTCGCCGGACGCACGGCGATCCTCGACATCTCGACAGGCGCCGCGGCATGAAGGCCGACGCCGCGCTCAGCCGCCTCGCGCTCGCGCAGGCACCGCCGCCCGCCGCGAGCGCGAAGCGCTTCGCGGACGGCGCGTCGTTCCGCGTCGAGATCCCGAGCGTCGAGGGCGCGCGCGTGCTGGAGGAGGTCGTGCGCAGCGCCGACCGGCACGAGATCGTCGTCAATCGCGTCTCGCAGGGATCCGGCGCGATGCTGCTCTCCGAGTCGGAGCTGCGCGAGATGGCTGCGATCGGCGCCGAGGCGGGACTCGAGGTCTCGCTCTTCACCGGCCCGCGCGAGGGCTGGGATGTAGGCGCGCACGCCCGCACGCCCGACGGCGCCGCCCACGCGGGCCAGGTGCGAGGGATCCGCGGCCTCGCCTACGCCGTCGAGGACATCGCCCGCGCGAGCGAGGCCGGCATCCGCAGCTTCCTGATCGCCGACACGGGCCTACTCGACGTCCTCACCGGGATGCAGGCGGCGGGCGAGCTGCCGGCTGACTGCGTCTGGAAGATCTCGGTGATGATGGCGCCGTCGAACCCCGCCGGGCTGCGCGTGCTCGAGCGCCTCGGCGCGAGCACGATCAACATCGCGTCGGACACGACGATCGCGCAGCTCGCCGAGCTGCGCGCGGCCTCGGCGCTGCCGATCGACCTCTACGTCGAGTCGCCCGACGGGCTCGGCGGCGTCGTGCGCGGCAACGAGCTCGGCGATCTGATCTCGGCCGGCGCGCCCCTCTACACGAAGTTCGGTCTGCGCAACTCGCGAGGCCTCTACCCCTGCGGAGAGCACCTCGTGGCAGACGCCTGCGCGATCGCGAGAGAGAAGGTCCACCGAGCCGCAGTCGCGCTCGAGTGGCTCCGGCGGCTCGCGCCCGAGCACATCCAGTCCGCTCCGCACGCACCCGGTCTCGGCATCCCGCAGCCCGGGCCCCAGACATCCTGATCGAAGGAGGATCATGTACCGCAAACTGCTGATCGCCGCGCTCGCGACGGCGATCATCGCGATCGCGACGACGGTGGCACTCGCCGCGCCGAGATCGAGCAAGGGCGTCGAGCTGACGCTCTGGCACAACTACGGCACGGAGGGCAACGCCGTCGCCACGAACAACCTCGTGAAGGCGTTCGAGAAGGCGAACCCGGGCATCACGATCCGGGTCGTCAGCCAGCCGGCCGACAACTACTTCGCGCTGCTCCAGTCATCGGCGATCGCCCACACCTCGCCCGACCTCGCCACCATGTGGACGGGGCTGTTCGACCTCAAGTACGCGAAGTTCCTGCTCAACCTCAAGCCGTACTTCTCGAGCGCCGAGACGGCGAAGCTCAGCGGCATCAGCTACATGGCGCCCGACTTCAACGTCGCGAACGGCTTCCTCGTGATGCCGCTCGAGAACCAGTTCTACGTCGGCTTCTACAACAAGAAGCTGTTCGCCAAGGCCGGCGTCGCCGGTCCCCCGAAGAACTGGAACGAGCTCTTTGCCGCCTGCACGAAGCTGAAGGCGAAGGGCATCACGCCGATGATCTACGGCGTCGACACCCAGGGCCTCGGCGTCACGTTCTACCCGTTCTACGACTTCAGCTACCAGATGGCCGGGATCCTCTCGCCGAAGGAGTGGCAGGGGCTCTACACGGGCAAGACCGCCTGGACGTCGCCCAAGATCGTCTCGCAGCTGAGCAAGTGGGCCTCGCTCCGCACGAAGGGCTGCACGAACTCCGACGTGCTCACGAAGTCCGGGATCCTCGGCGCGTTCTCGAAGGGCAAGGCGGCGATGATCGTCGACGGCAGCTGGGACACCGCGACGCTGCAGAAGGGCCTCGGCAAGGACCTCGCGCCCTTCGCGCCGCCCTACAGCGACGGCAACCAGCGCGGCGTGATCCAGTACCCGGGTGACGGCTTCTCGGTGATGAAGGCCTCCAAGCACCCGAAGGAGGCGGCCATGTTCCTCAAGTTCCTGATGACCGCCAAGGCCGCGAAGATCATCTCGGACGCCGGGCTGATCCCCGCCGTGAAGGGCTTCTCGACGGACAACCCGGTCTCCAACGCGATGCTCGACCTCGCGCGCAAGCAGGGGCTGAAGCCGTACCCGATGCTCGACAACGTGATCCAGTCCGAGGTCGTGGACGTTGCCTCGAAGCAGCTCGTCGCGGCCTTCGCGGGCACCACGTCGCCGCAGAAGGCGCTCGCGAGCATGAAGTCGGCGCTCGACGCCCTGCCGGCCGGCCGCAAGGGCTCGACCTACAAGTAGGCATCCGCGGGGGGCCCCCCCCGCGGGGGGGGGCCCCCCGCCCCCCGCCCAGGGAGCCCCCCCCCCCGCCCGCCCGCCCCCCCGGACCGCGGGGGGCCCACGCGCCCGGCACGCCTGATAGCAGCCCGGGCTGGCGCGCGGGGG